>NZ_AUJM01000012.1:0-483257 GCF_000424225.1 Bifidobacterium sp. AGR2158 | reverse complement strand
CCCGACACCCATCAAACCCCCTCGGGTACCACACGGGCGGGCATCGGACTGGCAATCAAAGACCACCACACAACCAACACGAAGTCAGTCGCATGATGAAGTAGTACAGTACACACTATTGAGTTCTCAAACCACCACACACAGCCAACGACCCTCCGGACCCAGTCCAGAAGCTCACCAACCGGCAGCAAGATGAATAACTTACACCACCCCAAACCAAAACACAAACCCACCCCCACCACAACACCCCCAAAACCCCTGCAAACACACACAACCACCGGCGTGTCGCAAACCACCCAAAACCACCCAACCAACACCACCACAACCCATAACAACAACCACAACAACCCACCAAAAAACACCCACCACCGGCGTGTCGCGATACAGTCGACGTGTCTATCGATCGTCGATCAGCCAGGCAAGTTCGTCGAACGTGCAGATTCTGTGACGAAATCATCGCGCATCACCACAGCGCACTGCGCGCTTATTATCATGTTTTGTCGGCGCGTGTCCGCCGCGTATCATGCAGACGGACGCCCCACCGTTACCCTCGGCGAGACAGGATAACGATCGATACATATTTCCGGTGCATCGCACTGTAGTCAGGCCGCAGATTCGCGATGCCTGTACGAAAAGAGATGCATGTCCACCTCGAAATCCCCGGCCTGCCAGTCCACGCGCGACGATCAGGCCACTCTCAACGCATCCGTCGTCACGGTGACGCCACGTCGACGCATGCTCATGCTCGTCAACATCATCCTGTGCTGCATCGCGTCGTCGCTGCTGTCGACGGCGCTAAGCACGGCGCTGCCGCCGATCATCAGCGAATTCGGCATCGAAGTGAGCACCGGCCAATGGATCACGAGCATCTACGCGCTCGTCATGGCCATCATGATTCCGATGACCGCATTCCTCGCGAAACGCGTTCCGACGAAGCCGCTGTACGTGGGCGTCATCGGCGTCTTCCTATTCGGCACCGCGCTGTGCATGTGCGCGCCGAACATCCAGACGCTGCTGCTCGGCCGCGCGCTGCAGGCCATCGGCGGCGGCGCGATCACGACGGTCGGCCAGATCGTGCTGTTCGCAATCTTCCCGATCGAACAACGCGGCACGATCATGGGATGGTACGGCCTCGCGCTGAGCGCTGCGCCAATCGTCGCGCCGACGGTCGGCGGCGTCCTCGCCGACACTACCGGATGGCGTTCGATCTTTGCGCTCGTCGGCGTCGTCATGCTGCTGTCGCTCATCTTCGCCGCGGTCGTCTTCGCGAACGTGCTGCCGACGAGCCGCATCCGTCTCGACATGCCGTCGTTCCTGCTCACGGCGATCGCATTCGGCGGCGTCACCTATGGCATCGGCACGCTCACCGGCGGCATCGACCGCATCGGATGCGCCGCGCTCGTCGTCGGCATCATCGGCGCTGTGCTCTTCGTGCGCCGTCAGCTGCGTCTCGACACGCCGTTCCTCAACGTGCGCGTCTTCCAAAGCTACCGCTTCCGCGTCGGCGTCATTGCCGCGTGCCTGCTGTACCTCGTGATGATCGGACCGATGACGACGATTCCGCTCGCCGTGCAGGACGGCATGGGCTTCGCGGCGACCGTCTCCGGCCTCACGCTGCTGCCCGGATCGATCTGCAGCATCATCATGAATCCGGTCGCCGGCAAGCTGTTCGACCGTACCGGCGCGCGACGCATCGCGATCGTCGGTTCCGCGCTCACGCTCGCGTCGATGATTGCGCTCGCGTTCGTGCAGTCGACGACGTCGCTCGCCGTGTTCGCCGGCGTCAACGCCGTGCGCACAATCGGCATCTCCCTTGTGCTGATGCCGCTGCTCACCTGGTCGATCAGCGGACTCGACGAATCGATGACGGCGGACGGCACGTCGCTGTTCAACGCGCTCGCCCAGATGATGGGCGCTGTGAGCACCGCCGTGTTCGCCGGCATCATGGGAAGCCGCGGCATGGCTGGCTTCAACATGTCGAGCGCCTTCGGCGCGCTGTGCACGCTCGCGTTGTTCATCGTCGCGATTGTGTTCATCAAGAATCGTCGGAAAACCGCGATCGCCGCGCAGACGACAAAGGACGCCGCCGCAATCGACAATGGCGAAATCAGCAACACAACGATTGCCGACGACGACATCAGCAACGCCGATATCGACATGTTCGAGACGGCCGAGCAACTCGAAGTCGCCTCCTGACGGCTCGCTCGACGCGAAACGGGCGCAGTCGCGGAACATTGTGCGCGATGTTCCGCGACTCCGCCCGTTTTTTCGTTGGCGGCTGGATGGGCACATGTCGCACGCGGCAGCGGCGTTCATGGTAAGCCTGTAGACAAGGAAACAATCAACGCAACGACAAATCACAGCAGCGTCAATAGCGACAGAACAGGAGCGCGACATGGCGAAGAAAATCATGGTGTTCACCGGAGCGGGCATCTCTACATCAGCGGGAATCCCCGATTTCCGCGGCCCCGATGGCGTATGGACGAAACACCCCGACCAGATGCAGGTGTACGACATCGACGCCTTCCTTAGCGACAAGGAGGCGCGCGAATACTCATGGCGGTGGCAGAAGGAATCGCCGGTGTGGAACGCGAAACCCGGCGCGGCGCATTACGCGCTCGTCGATCTTGAAAAGGCGGGACTGCTCAGCCTCATCGCCACGCAGAACTTCGACGCGCTGCATGAGAAGGCCGGCAACAGCCCGGACAAAATCGTCAATCTGCACGGCACGATCGGCACATCGCACTGCCTCAGCTGCCATGCGCAATACGACACCGAGGAAATCATGGCACGGCTCGACGAAGAGCCGGATCCGCACTGCCATCGCAAGATGCCGTACCGCGGCAACATGCCGTGCAACGGACTGCTCAAGACGGACGTCGTCTACTTCGGCGAAATGCTGCCGGAAGGCGCGATGGAACGGTCGATCCGCGCCGCGCAGCAGGCGGACGAACTGTGGGTCGTCGGTTCGACGCTCGAAGTGTTCCCGGCCGCGAGCATCGTGCCGGCGGCCGCGCAGGCGGGCACGCCGATCACGATCATGAACATGGGCAGCACGCAGTACGATTCACTCGCCGACCGCCTCATCCACGACGACATCGCGACGGCGCTGCCGAAGCTCGTCAAGGAGACGATCGCGGAGAACGCAGGGAATCAGTGAGATTGCGCAATCAGTAAACAAAAAACATCGTTGCCCCGACGGCCGCGTTGCGCGCCGGGACGACGATGTTTTTTGCTTGTGCGATGTTCGAGGTCGACGTTCACTGGCTGCGGCGGCCGCATCAGCGAACAGCGTAGTGTTGCACGTGGAACATCGTGTGGAACATTCGGCGCATGATGTCGCTGTGCCGCGCGTGCTCAGTAGAAGCGCTCAGTAGATGCGCTTCGGCGTGTAGCCGGCGTCGCGCATCATCTGCAGCACCTGTTCGATATGCTCTGGGCCGTTCGTCTCCACGGTGACGCCGAGCGCGACCGAGTTCGTGTAGTGGCCGTTCGCCTTGAACTGATCGTGGTCGAGAGCGATGACGTTCGCGCGCGCCTTCGCGAGAATCGTCGCGACCTTGACGAGCTGCCCCGGCGTATCCGGCAGTTCGACTTCGAAGTTCATGATGCGGCCGCGCGCGATCATGCCCTTCTGAATGACGGCGCCGATCGTGACGGTGTCGATGTTGCCGCCGGACATGATCGGGACGACGACGTGCTCGCCTTCGGCCTCGGCGAACTTGCGCGAGCGCAGATTGAGATGTTCGAGCGCGGC
The DNA here is from genome assembly GCF_000424225.1 of Bifidobacterium sp. AGR2158. Lineage (NCBI taxonomy): Bacteria > Bacillati > Actinomycetota > Actinomycetes > Bifidobacteriales > Bifidobacteriaceae > Bifidobacterium > Bifidobacterium sp. AGR2158. Next base: position 479,500 of record NZ_AUJM01000012.1, on the reverse strand, counting down.
AAGCGAAACGGCGCCGGCCGCTTCGACGACCATCTTGTGCTTTTCGAGCATGAGCAGAATCATCTCGTTGATATCGCGTTCGGAGACTTCGATGAGATCGTCGAGGAACTCGTTGAGCAGCGCGAAGGTCAGGTCACCGGGACGGCGCACGGCGACGCCTTCGGCCGACGTGACAACCTTGTCGGCGGCGACGACGCGGCCTGCGTCGAGTGACTTGCGCCACGCGGGCGAACCTTCGGGGATCGCGCCGATGACGCGCACGTCGGGACGGAAGGTCTTGACGGCGAGCGCGACGCCCGCCCCCAGACCGCCGCCGCCGAGCGGCACGACGATGTCGGTGACGTCTGGGCAGTCCTCGAGGATCTCCATCGCAATCGTGCCCTGGCCGCACAGGACCTCGTAATCGTCGAAGGGCGGCACGTAGGTCATGCCTTCGCTCTGGCTCAGTTCGATGGCGTAAGCGGCGGCCTCGTCGAAGACGTCGCCGTGCAGCACAACGTCCGCGCCGTACGCCTTCGTCGCGTCCACCTTGAGCGGCGGCGTGATCTGCGGCATCAGAATCGTCGCCTTCGCGCCGCGTTCACGCGCCGCATACGCGACACCCTGCGCGTGGTTGCCGGCGGACGCAGTCACGATGCCGCGCTCGAGTTCGTCATCGGTCAAAGATGCAATCTTGTTGTAGGCACCGCGGATCTTGAACGAACCGGTGACCTGCAGGTTCTCCGGCTTGAGCAGAATCGTATGACCGGTCATCTCGGACAGCACCGGGGACGCAATGAGCTGCGTGTGCTTCGCGGTTCCGTCGAGTCGTTCGGCCGCCAGCTTGAGCTGCGCGGCATGGTCATGGCGCATCGCCTGCAATACATCTTTTTGTTCCATAAACGGATATTGTAAGTTGCGGTTCGCGAAGTGCCGCGGGGGCGTCCGCGTAGTGGCCATGTGCGTGAGATGGAGGCAGGCGCGCGCCTTCTCAATACCCAGAGCGCATACTCAGAGATTGACTCCCTCATTCGATACTGCCATCAGCTTCGCACACGAAGTTCTGCCGCATTCCCTTTTCGAGAATGAAACGCTTCTGATAGAAGACATCCGTGTAGTCAAGCACTTTATTCATCTGCGCGGTGTCGAAGAACGCGCCGATGGCTGCCGAGACGACCGGAACGGCCTTCTTGACCGCCTGCTGCGTCAGTCGCTTACCAATCTGCTCAAACACACCTCGGAACATGGCATTCTCAAGGCCAGCCTCGCCTGCTTTTTCCAAAGCCCTCTTTGCCGCCTTGTTCGCCAGCGCGCGCAGCTGCACTATCAGCAGTGGAATACCGTGACTCCGACGAGCGTGCCGCCGATGATGAACGAGCCTGCCAAATCACGGGCGTGATGCGTTCTCCTCGTTGTTTGCGCTGTGGTCGCGCGTCGCGGTGCCGCGGTCGGCCGATGTAATGTACGGATTCACCATGGCGCCGCGCTCTGCTCGCGCTTCCGCGGAATGGCGGTCCCAGTTATCACAGTAGGTGTAGGTAATCATTCCGGGAGCGAACCGCTCGACGAGCGTCTGATGCACGATTGACTCATGGCACCGTGTTGACCTGACCACATTTCATCATTTCCATCATACTGACGCGCGACAGCCCGGGGCTGCCGCCACGGTCCATGCTTGATTCAGACGACGTCGGCATCGTGCTTGCGGCGGCCGATGAGTCGCCGACCAAGCAAGTACAGCAGCATGCCGATCGCGAGGTTCCCCAGCACAATGAGCAGCGCAGCCCAAAGATTAGTCTGCATGAGCGTGAACGTGTCCGCCGAGAACGTGGAGAACGTGGTCAGGCCACCGCAGAATCCGGTCGTCAGGAATTTGGAGAGTGATTTCGATGGCTGCCTGTTCTCAATGATCGCAGTGAAGAGTCCCATGAGGAAACAGCCGCAGCAGTTGATGATGAGAATGGAAAGCGGGTCGGCAAGCCAACCGTTCAGGCCGGTTTCCAGAAGATAGCGACAGACCGCACCGAGTGCACATCCGAGTCCCACAGCAAGCAGTTTCATAACCCACTCCTTCTATTTCGCGAACAGTTGGGCGGCAAGAAAACCAAGCGCCACGCAGCACACGCCGAGTACCACGCTGCCGAGCCAGTACAGCCATGCGCGCAATGTGCGGTCCGTGTTGAACAGTGCGACGACTTCGGACGTGAACGTGGAGAACGTGGTCAGACCACCGCAGAAGCCGGTGACGACGAGCGCTTTCCATGGGGCGCCGAGCGTGCCCACGGCAGTGACGGCGAGCATGATGCCGACGATGAACGAGCCCGCCAGATTGACGAGGAGCGTGCCAAAGGGGATGGCGTAGTCGGAGCGATTGAGCCAACTTGAGCACAACGAGCGTAGACAGCCACCAGCGAAACCGCCGACTGCCACCGCGGTGAGATTCCACCAGATCATGGTCGTGATGCGCTCCTCTCGTTGTATGCGCTGTGGCGCGCTGTTGTTGCGCTGTGGTCAGTTGACCGCGTTCCATCATAGTGATGTGGGGCCCGGCGCGGTGGACGGCTGGCTCTCACTTCCCACAATCATGTATGCAGCGGGTTCGGTGGCGAGGAAATCGCGCGTGACGCCAAAATCGAAGGTTGCGCTCTCCGTCATGACGCTCTGCGGGCCCTCGAGGATTGTATCTATATCCTCAAGGCGCACCTTGCTCGGGCACACGACCATCACGATGACACTGGCGATGGCGGTTCCCGTCAAAGATTCAACGGCGCGAGCCAACGCACCCGCCACCGCTCTTGCATCGCGCGTCTCGGAACAGTGAGACTGTGCAAGATGCAGATAACATCCTTTCACGTCATCAATAATCAGTGAAGCCGGAATACAAGAAAACGAATCGTCAGCATTCAGCATGCGGAGTAATGCTCGGATAGGCGCCAACGGATCCTGACCATCATCAGCACACGCCCATGCATCAGCAGACACACCGGGCGACCCAATCGTAAGAACGGACTGCTGAATTCTCGTATTGACGACAGTCGCTAGAAAGCCATCATCCCGATACTCGATTCCCGTCGAATACGTATCCGTCACGCTTCCTCTTTTTTTCATTTGGCGATTTCATTGCATTGCAAGAATCACAGAATCAGAAAGAACTCAATGTCACCCTGGAATACTCCAGGAATATATCACCGCATCAATCATTGCGATGCTTCCCAGCGGCCCCATCCGCTGATTCAACTGATGTGTGCGGCGCGCGGTGCGCGACGTGCACGCCTCACACCACCGATCACATGGCCGAGAATTCTTACATGCTTACAATGAAATCTTACATGAAAGAATTGATTCTTACATCAATGTAAGAATTCAGCGAGCCGGTTTGGAGCGCACGCAGACCACCGTTCGCGGTCGCGCACAGCCGCACGCCATCAATTATTCGCAATCGTCAACAATAGAAAACGGGCGGCCAGTCTACTGACTGACCGCCCGCAATGCTTCACGAGAAGCAACGCGCGCTCGCACGGCGTCACAACTGCACGACGACGCCCTCCCAAGCGGCCAGCTCACCATTCGCGAGCGCCTTCGCGCTGTGGATCGCGTCGATCGTGCTCAACACGATCTGGTCTTCGCGCACGCCGTCGCCGACCAGTTCAGCCACTGACTTTGGCAGTTCGGCGTGCTTGCCGCTCAGGTTGAGCACGACGAGCATGCGGTCGTCGCCCAGTGTGCGCGTGAACGCGTAGACCTTCTCGTCATCGTCGTCGACGAGTTCCCATGCGCCGGCGGCGACGAGCGCACTGTTATGGCGCAGGTTGACGAGTTTCTTGTAGAACGCGTATACGGAATCCGGATCGTCGAACTGCGCGGCCGCGTTGATTTCGACGTGGTTCGGGTTCACTGAAATCCACGGTTCCGTAGCGGCACCAGCGGCGGTGAATCCCGCGTATTTGGAGCCATCCCACTGCATCGGCGTGCGCGCGTTGTCACGGCCGAAGAGCGCGAGCGCCTCCATCATCGATTCCGCGGACTGCACTTTCGCAGTCTCCACACGCTGACGGTAGGCGTTGATCGATTCGAGGTCGCGGTACTGGTCGAGCTTCGTGAAATGCGCGCCGGTCATGCCGAGTTCCTCACCCTGATAGATGTACGGGGTACCACGGTGCAAATGGATGAGCATGCCGAAGGCCTTTGCGGAACGCGCGCGCATCTCCTCGCTCGTGTCGTCTCCCCAGCGGGTAACGACACGCGGCTGGTCGTGGTTGCAGGTGAACAGGCTCGCCCATCCGCGATCGTGCACGGCTTCCTGCTGCGCCTTGAGCTGTTCGCGCAGATGACGCACGTCGAACTTGACGATATCCCACTTCGAGTCGCCCTGATCGATGCCAACGTGATCGAAGAGGAACAGCATATCGAGTTCCTTGTTCGCCGGGTCGGTGATGTATTCGTTGCGCACGGCGTCCACACCCGGCGCTTCGCCGACGTTCATGTAGCCGCCGCGCTTTTCGAAGACTTCGCGACGCATCTCCTTGAGGAATTCGTCGATACGCGGACCGTCCGAGCTGAACGGATACGGCGACGAGTATCCTTCTTCGCCTGCCGGATAATCGTCGATTGCGCTGCCAGGTTCGCCAGGCAGGTGTCCTTCGCCATCGACGACCTTCGAGATCTGCGTGATGACATCCATGCGGAAGCCGTCGATACCGCGATCCATCCACCAGTTCATCATGTCGTACACGGCTTTGCGCACGGCCGGATTCTCCCAGTTGAGGTCCGGCTGCTTCTTCGAATACTGGTGCAGGAAGTACTCGCCGCGCTGCTCGTCGTACTGCCATGCGGAGCCGCCGAAGTACGAACCCCACTGATTGGGTTCGGCTCCCGGTTCGCCGGGCGTCTTGCCTTCGCGCGCCGGACGCCACCAGTACCAGTCCGCCTTGTCCGAGTTCGGGTCGCGTGATTCCTGGAACCATGCGTGCTCGTCGGAGGTGTGGTTGACGACGAGATCCATGATGACCTTGATGCCGCGCGCATGCGCCTGCTCGAGCAGTTCGTCCATGTCTTCCATCGTGCCGAAGATCGGGTCGATCGCCTGATAGTCGGAGATGTCGTAGCCGTTGTCGTCCTGCGGAGACTGGTAGACGGGGCTGAGCCAGATGACGTCGACACCAAGGTCGGCGATGTAGTCAAGGCGGCTCGTGATGCCTTTGAGATCGCCGATGCCGTCGCCGTTGGAATCCTGGAAGCTGCGCGGATAGATCTGGTAGACGACGGCGTTCGCCCACCACGGGTTCGGCGTGGCTCCGTTCGTGCGCACGGTGTCCGGCAGTGTGGAACGGTTGAGTGTGGTCATAGATGCGGCTCCTTCGGCTTGGCTGTTGCGCTACGGTTGGTATATGGAAATCAGCCAACGCAACGGTTTCGGAATGTGACCATAGTAGGCGACGGCGAATTAGTTTCCCATTCAATGTGCGCCATTGGCGTGTGGGAAAGTATTCATGTGCAAGCGGCGGCAGAAGCGCACCATATCGCGCTATGACGCGACACAGACAGCACCCGTGCACCAGCTGCAACGCGCTGATCTGATGACAGCAGCGCCCGCAACGTCGTCATGGTTGCGCGCATCACTCGAATGTTCACATGAACAATCGAGTGATGCTGAACTGCACTCCGCACACAAGCCCACATCGCCACACATACGCACATATCCAAGCAGACACGCACACACATACCCCAATCCCGACCAAAATCACCCACCCCGTCGTTCATATGCCCCATCCGCCAACGCGACGGCCGCATATCTCGATTACTCAAGAAAACAATCGAGATATGCGACACATGGATCAAGCAGCAACGCACCTTACACACCGTGGGCAAAAGAAACACAGCCACTAGAGACAGAAGGAGTCAGAAAGCTCAGAGCAGCAGTATGCCACCAACACGCAGTCGCCATAATCAAGCGTAATCGTGCGCTCTTCACCGGATTCCAGACGCTTGCAATCGCCGGTCCGCGAATCGAACAGGCCAATCGGACACCCAGAGGCACGAATGTGGACGGTCTGCGGGCAGTCTTCGTTCAAACCAATGTACAGCACCACATACTGGCCGCGGAACGTATTGCGGATGCCGAGCGGCACATTGCCGTGCACCGGGTCACAGAGCAAGCTCTCCAGTTCCGGCACGCCGACTCCATCTGGATGAGTGAGCTCGCCGCGCTCATCAAAGAACGGACGAAGCACCTCGAAATCGGTTTCATCGAGCGCGTCGGAACAGTAAATCGGACCGCCGCTGATCCACCGTAGCAGTGCATGCGTGCGCGCATGCGGGTGACGAGTCCAGAACATGTCCCAATCGCAGCGGTAGAGGGCGCCCACCATCAGCGAGCAGTAAGCGTTCTCAATGACGTGCTCGGCGAGCGACTCCGGGGTGCGCGGGAAGAAGTCGTCACTCGTGCGCGTGAGCACCGAACGCGGGCGATTCCAAATGTTCTCCGGTGCCATGCCCATGCAGTTGATGAGCGGAACGTTGTCGGCGAACGACTCACTGACCGCAATCTCAAGCGCTTCATAGCGCGCGCCTAATCTGTCGAACGACTCGACCCCACGAGTGAGCGGCGTCATCGTGCTCTGAGAGTCAACCTTGACGAAATCGACGCCGGCGTTGTGCAGCTCGGTGTCCCAGGCACGCCAGAACGCGACGCCGCGGTCCGGGTGCGGAATCAGCATGCCGTTCGGCAAACGCTCGAGCGTCTCGGCAAAATCGCGAGCGATTGCAGAATTCGAGTCAACGCCCTCCCAGTACCCTTGGAATGCCTGCCAGACGCCGACGTACTGCACATGGAAGTCATGCTTGAGCAACTCCACCGTGTGCGCAAGACCGTGCGGGAACCGCTCGCTGTCCGCGGTGAAACCAGTGAGTTTGTTGGCCTCGGTCTGCGACCAGCCATCGTCGATGAGCACCCACGACACGGGCACCCGTTTTGCTTGGAATTCCCGCATTTTCTCGATGATCGCCGACTCGCTCACCTGCTGGCCGAGCGAATCCCACGTGCACCAGCCGAGACCGCGGAACTGCTCGGGAAGGCGTGGTTTGCGCAGCATATCGCGGTGGGCGGCGATGCCGTTGACCTGCGCCGCATGCCGCACGCATTGCTCGACGAGCGCGTACGGGTCGTCGCCATACGCATACAGCAGCGCCAGGCCCTCCACAGTCGTACGCCCCACCTGATTCGTCGACACGTCGATCGCCACGCCGTCCGCGCACCCTTCGATGCCGCGGATATCGGCACGGCATGCCCGATTGCTCACCGCGAACAGCAGATGCCACTGCCGATCCGCCTGATTCGCGGAACGCCACAGCAGCATCTGCGTGCGCGGCGGCACGTCGGCGCAATCGTTCACCCATGTCGGACGCATCCACCATTCCTTGTGCTGATACAGGCACAGCATCGGCGATTGCGGCGTCGGCAGCGCGCATGTCAGCGTGAGCGCGCGCGACGCGCGAAACGTCGGATGTTCGAGAATCGGATTGCCGACGGGCAGTTGTGCGCTGACGGCGATCTCGACGACGTCGCCGTCAGCGCGCATGTCGACCGATTCGAGCGGCAGCGCCCGCGCAACGCACTCTCCCCCAGGTCCACATTCGGTGTACGCGGTCACCAACGTGACCTCCGGCAGTCGTCTCGCCTGGCCTGTCGTCATATGCCTTCTCCTTCGTGCGCCGATGACGTCGACGTTGCCGCATAGTAGCCAAGCTTGTCATAGTCCACAAGTCGCGCGCACATATGCGCACAATCCCGATCAAAGACACCCATCGCAATCGCTCCTGCACCCTATCCACCAACGCGACGGCCGCATATATCGATTGCTCGCAGAAACAATCGATATATGCGGCCAAGCATCGCGCATCGCACACCCGCGCGCACCCGCGCGCCGTCACTTCACGGCGCCGCGCATGACGCCACCGATCACCCACTTCTGGGCGAAAACATAGACGACGAGCACCGGCGCCATCGCCATCAGATAACTCGCGAAGGCCTGCGGATAGTTCGTCGCGAACTGCGAACTGAACACGTACTGTGCGAGCGGAATCGTCTGATTGCTCTGGTCGGTGAGGATGATGAGCGGCAGCAGGAAGTCGTTCCACGCCCACAGCGCCGTCATAATCGCAATCGTCGCGTTGATCGGTCCCATCAACGGGAAGATGATCTTCCAGAAGATGCGCCACGTGCCCGCGCCGTCGATGCGGGCGGCCTCCTCGAGCGAAATCGGAATCGAACGGATGAAGCCCGTCGCAATGAACAGGTTCGTGCCCAGACCCAGAATCACGTAGAGAATGATCAGGCCGGCCTGGTTATCGAGATGCCACGAGCCCATCTGCTTGGCGAGCGGCAGCATGACGACCGGGAATGGCACGAACATCGCGGCGATGAAGAAGTAGTAGAGGAAGCGGAGGAATCGCTTGTCCATGTTGCGCGCGATCGCGTATGCCACGAAGGTGTTCGTCACGAGCGTGAGCGAGACGGCGAGCACGGTGATGATCGCCGAGTTGAGCGCGGCGCGCGGATAGTCGACCCTTGCCGACGCGGCGGCGAAGTTCCCCCACTGCCAGCTCGTCGGCAGACTGAATGTGCCCGCTTCCGCCGGCGTCTTCAGCGCGGTGACGACCGTGAAATACAACGGCACGAGGATCGTCAGGCTGAACACGGCGACGACCGCGGTCAGCCACCAGTTGATGCGGCGATCCTTGCGGAACTTCTGCGACTGCGCATGATGAACTGTGGTTCGTGTAGTTGCGGACGTCATGATGATCACACCTTTTCCTTGCTGCCGAAGAACTTGAGCTGAATGAACGCGATGATCGCGAGGACGATGAAGAACAGCACGGCGTTCGCGGTCTGATACGCGTATTCGCCGCCGGTCAGGCCGCCCTTCCAAATGAGGTAAGTGACCGTCTCCGTCTTCGAGTTCGGGCCGCCGTCGGTCAGCGCGACGACCTGATCGAAGGTGCCGAGCGCGTTCTTCATCGTGAGCACGAGATTGATCGTGAAGAACGGTCCGATCAGCGGGAACGTGATCTTCCAGAACTTCTGCCATGCGTTCACGCCGTCGATTGCGGCGGCCTCATAGACCTGGCTGTCCACCGTCTGCAGACCGGCGAGGTAGATGAGCACCGAATAGGCGACGCCCTGCCACACGGCGAGGAAGACGATCGGAATCCACGCGTACCGCTCGCTTGTGAGCAGCGATTCGCTCAGCCATCCGATGCCGAGCGCCTTGCCGAGCGCGGGCAGCGGCTGCATGAAGATGTACTTGAACACGTAGCCGATGACAAGCACCGCCAATGTGTACGGGATGAAGTAGATCGCACGGAAGCCGTTCTTCCAAGCGATCTTGCCGTTGAGCGCGACCGAAAGGAACAATGCGATCACGTTGATGAGCACGGTGATGGCGATGGCGATCAGGAATGTGAACAGATAGGCGTGTCCGACGCGCTCGTCATGGAACAGCGCCGCATAGTTCCTCAATCCGATCCAGTCGTAATCTCCGTATCCCTGCGAGTTGGTGAACGAATACAGCACGCCCTGGATGAACGGCACGTACAGGAACACGGCGAAGATCACCGCCGCCGGCACGGCCATCCAGTAATAGGCGCGATCCACCTTACGATCGGAGAACGCGGACCGTTTCTTGTTCTTTTGCCGATTCGGCGGCTGGTTCGCCGGCTTGCGGGAGTGGTGGGTGTCGATGTCGTTCGCAAGCACGTCCTCCATCGCGCGCGCCTGCTGACCGGCATTGGTCAACGAAGTCATTTCTGACCTTCCTTTCCTTGCAATCTCATTCGCGGAAGTCGCGGGCCTGCACTTTGTCCCACTCGTTCTGCATCGAATCGACGAACTGATTAACGTTGCCGCTCAGAATCGCGGACTGCAGATAGCCGCCGATGTTGATCGACGACGGGATGTAGTGGTCGCAGAAATCGGCCACACGATTGCTTTCGAAGAACGGGCGCACCGTCTCGAGCGCAGGGTTGCCGAAATAAGTCTCCTTGAGCGGCGTGATTGCCGACTGCGCGTCCGCGTAGTTCTCCAGCTGCTGCTTGCTCATCAGGAACCGGATGAACCGCATCGCCTCCTTGGGGTGTTTGGTATCCGCACCCATCGTGAGAATGACGTCGTCACCGGCCGTGAGAATCTGCTCGTCCGCGTCATTCGTGGCCGGCATCTGCGCGAAGCCGAGATCGATGTCCTTGTTGATCATCGTGATCTGCGGAATCGCGTATGTGCCGAGCGGGATGATGGCCGCCGCTCCCTTCGCGAAGTTCTGCGTGCCCTGCTGGTAGGTGACGCCTTTCTCACCGTCCGCGTACGAGAACAGATCGATTTCCTTCTGCACTGGCTCGGTCCAGATCTGCCTGAACGTGGTGGTGCCGTCCTTGAGTTTCGTGTACTCGCTTTCCGGCACGAGCGTTCCAGCGAGCGACGCGAGAGGCGCCTGCGTCGTCCATGCGTCTGCGAGCGTCGCCTGCACCGGGTCGATGCCGGCATCGCGGAACGTCTGCAGCATCGCCGTGAACTCATCCCATGTCTTCGGCGGGTTCTGTGGGTCGAGCCCGACCTTGCGGAACAGTTCCTTGTTGTAGATGTACCCAGACGCATTGCCGGCGAACGGCAATCCGTACAGCTTCTTCTTGGCCGGGTCGGACGTCTGCACGAGGTTCTTCGCGATGTCCACCATGCCCTCGTTGAGTTCGTCGACGATCGGATCATCGGTGAAATCATGGAAGACGCCGCTCGCCGCGAAGGTGCCGAAACTGTAGTCGCCGTTGAAGGTGATGACATCCGGGACGCGGTCCTTGACGAAGCGCGTGCGCAGGTCGGTCTGCGCGTTCGCGGAATTGTTGATGTTGATGCGGATGTCCGGATTATCCCGCTCGAATTCCTCGGCCGCCTGCTTGAACCAGTCCGCGGCCTCAGCCTTGAACTGGAAGAAATCGAGCGTGACGCGTCCGTCGGCGCCGGACGCGCCGCAGCCGGCCGTCCCCAGTCCGACGGCGAGCGCGCATACCGCGGCGCCGATTCCTTTCCATAGCCGCCGAAGCGTCGACGGTCCGCTGCTCGTTGCGAATGTCATCGTGACTCCCTCGTCCGTTCCAGTGTTCCTGTTCCTCAATCGGCGTCCGCTCCATCACATCCGCCGATATCATGCAGTGTATGAATCCGCGGATTTCATTCCCACCGTCCCGCGCGTCCGAGAACGGCGCAAGAAAAACAGCGTATATTTATATACCCATGGAAACAAATTCGGATCGACTGGAGTTCCCGCACTGGTTCAGCAAGTCGCAGGCCACGCACGACGTGGCGCGCGGCATCATGCAATACGGGCCGATCGCGCGTACGCCACTCGCGCAGATCTTCAACCTGTCCCAGGGTGCCCTGTCGCGCATCACGAGCGATCTCATCTACGACGGTGTCATCGAGGAGCTGCCTGCAGGCACCGCACAGACGGGGACGCTGCCCGCGGGAGCGGCGGTCCACGACATGGGCGGCCGGCGCGGGCGGCCGCAGACGGCGCTGCGCATCCGCGAGAACGAGCATGTCTTCCTTGGCGTCAACATCCACGACGGCGCGATCACCGTCTCCGAAGTCAACACGATGTGCCGGCCGATCGGTGCCGAGCTGACCGAGGACATCACCGACCGCTCCCCCGATGCGATCGTCGCGCAGATCGCACGCATGGTGCGGGCTGCCACCGCACCCGACGCGCCGGCGCCGACGGCGATCGGACTCTCGCTCGGCGGCCATGTCGAGGACGACCGTTTCGTGACCTTCGCGCCATTCCTGTACTGGGACTACGCGGTGGATCTGGGCGCGCTCGTACAGCATGCGACCGGCGTCCCGACGAAGGTGTTCAACGACCTCGATTCGATTCTGTTGTACGAATGCTGGTTCGGCGATGCGATCGGGATTCCGCGCTTCGCCGTCATCACGATGGGCGCGGGCGTCGGCTACTCGCTTTCCGATCAGGGCGATCCAATCGACAATCCAGACAAAAGCTACGGCTTGGCGGGCCATGTACTCATCGACCCGGAGGGGCCGCGCTGCTCCTCCGGGCATGTGGGCTGCTCGCAGTGCCTGACGTCCGATTCGATCGCCGAGGAGTACTCGGGCATCATCGGCCGAGTGACCACCTTCGAGGAGTTCGCGCATGATCTCAATATCAACAGGCCGCAGGCGCGCCGCCTCGGCGAACGCACCTGCTTCCGCCTCGGTGTGCTCGTCGCGACCGTCTCGAACCTCGCGATGCCGACGCAGGTGCTCATCAGCGGCGAAAGCTCATTCATCGCGAAGAAGAACCGCGAGTTCATCCGCAAAGGCATCGACGCCTACCGACACAGTCAGGCCGCACCGGTGTCCTTCACGATCCCCGAGTTCAGCTGGAGGCTTTGGTCGGACGCGGCGGCCGCCCGTGCGATCGCCGCGTTCATCAGTTGATTGACTGACAGTAATGTGCGTCAGATGCGCGAGACCGAGAACAGCACGGCGTTCGCCGGGTGCAGACTCGGCGGACGCAGCCCGTACGATGCGAGCGCAGCGCCGCTCAACACAATGCCGTCGGCGTTCCACCAGCCGAGCGGACTCTGGCCGTTGCCGAGCTCGGAGAACGGTTCGCCGGCAGCGAGCGAGCACGGCAGCGGACGGACCACATAGTTCGCACAGCGATCAAGCCCGGGCAGCCGCACGGGCGCGGCCGGGTAGTTCTGCGACGTCGTCAGCTGCGTGAACCGGTAGACGGCACGTTCGCCGTCGGCACTGATTACGCCGTCCACACGCACGGCCGGGTCGGCGTCATCACCGTGCACCGCCATGCCATGCGCGAAATCGTCACGGTGACGCTTGTACGCGTCCACCCATACGCCGAGTTCGTCAAGCGCCGACTGCGGCTCGGCGAGCAGGTTCCACTCGATGCCGAGATGCCCGAAGAACGCCATCGCCATGCGCATTTCCTGGCTCGTCGCACGATGCGTGGAATGCGCGGGACTCGCGCCCACATGCTCACCGATCATCTCCGGCGGCACAAGCAGCGACGTGTACCGCTGGATGTCGGCGCGCTCGACCGGGTCGACGCAATCGGACGCCCAGATGCGGTCGGCCAACGAAAGTATCGCGAAGTCCACGCGACCGCCGCCCGACGAGCAGCTTTCAATCTCCAGTCCGGGATGCGCGGTCTTCAAGTCGCGGAAAATGCGGTAGACGGCGAGCGTCTGCGCGTGGATTGCGGGCAGACCGGTACGCGGCGAGACCGCCTCGGTCACGTATTTGTTGTGGTCCCACTTGATGTAGTCGATGCCGAGTTCCGCCACGAGCGTGTTCATGCAGCCATACACGTAGTCGTAGGCGTCCGGATTGCTCAGGTCGACGACCTGCTGGTTGCGGCCCTGCATCGGCAGACGGTTCGCCGTGGGCTTGAGCACCCAGTCGGGATGCTCGCGGTACATGCGCGAATTCAGGTTCACCATCTCCGGTTCGAACCACAGGCCGAATTCCATGCCCTTGGCGTGCACATGGTCGGCGAGTGCCTTGAGCGAACGTTCGCCGTCGGGCCACACATCCTGCGCAATCTGCCAGTCACCGAGACCGGCCGTATCGTCGCGGCGGTCGCCGAACCATCCGTCGTCGACGACGAAGCGTTCGACGCCGCTGGCGGCGGCTTTGTCGGCGAGCGCCTTCAACGTCTCGAAGTCATGCTGGAAATAGACGGCCTCCCAGGTGTTGAGGATGACCGGGCGTGGCTTGTCGGCGATGCCGTGCGCGGCACGCCAGCGGGCGTGCGTCGCGCGCAGCTCGTCATGGAATCGTGAGGCTACCTCGTTGAGCCCGTTGCCGTAGGAGCCGTAGAGCCATGGCGTCGTATAGCCGGCATCCGCCGGAGCCACGTCCTCGCCGGCACCCTCATGAGCGGGCAGCCTCATTTCGCCACCGGCGAGCACCTCGCCGCCGCCGAGCAGTCCGGTCGTGTACGGCAGACGTTCGGCGGCCATCAGCGAATTGCCACTCCAGGCGACGTGCACCGCGTAGACGTCGCCGTCGGTGAAACCAAAGCCGGGGCGTCCGGCGTTGAGCAGCAGCGACGCGTCGAAATCGGGACGGCCGACCATGCTCGCCTTCTGGAAGCGGCCGATCGTGAACGGCTGGCGTTGCGGCGAGCGTTCACGCAGATGATGGCCGGTCGTCGTCAACAGTTCGGTCATATCGGCGGGCACCGGGAACGCAAGCTCAACGTGGCCGATCTCAAGCGCCTCGGCACGCCCGTTCGTCACCGTCAGCCGCTGTCGCACAAGGCCGCTGTCGCACAGTTCGCAGCGCCAGACGATCCGCACGCCCTGCTCGCCGTCCTCGGCGACGACGTCGGCGCCGTCATCGTCGATCCGCACATCGGTGACGGCGAATCGGCAATACAGTTCGACGCCGTCGGCTCGCACAACGAAGCGCGGCGAACCCGTCCATGCCTCGGCCTGCGTCGGCAGCACGCTCGGCCACGCGGTTTCGTCAAGCGCGCCGGAGACTCGCTGCGGACGCAACGCGTCCACGCTGGAGATAAGCGCGTGCGGGTCGGATAGCGGACGCCCCCAATGAACGATACGCGGCAGCTCGTCGCCGACGATTGCGAACGCGAAGGCTGCGCACGCCTCATGCCGTTCGAGATAGACGACATGCACCGCCTCGCCGCGGCTCGAGGTTCCGCTGAAATCCATGATCGTGGCCATCCGTCCGTCCTTTCATCCGGGCCGCTCATGCGTCATCGCCCGCGGCCGATATGCGATGGAGGATTATCCTATGAATTCGCGCATTCCTTGACACGCGTCGGCGTGTTCGCGCGGCCGGCAAGAAAATCGGGCGTCGACACCGGCTCACATGCGCCGCGCGCGGAAGAAATCGGCAAGCCGATCCGCGCACCGCTGTTCGCACACGCCGCCGACGACCTCGGGCACATGCCCCACATGCGGGTCGCGCGGAATGTCCCAGACCGAGCCGCATGCGCCGAGCTTCGCATCCCACGCGCCGAAGACGAGGCGTCCGATATGCGTCTGCAGGCACGCGCCCGCGCACATCGGGCACGGCTCGAGCGTCACGATGAGCGTGCAGTCATCCAGATTCCAGTCGTCGCGCTCGTCGGCCGCCTGACGCATCGCGAGGATCTCAGCATGGGCGAGCGGATCGGCGTCGCGCTCGCGCATGTTGCGGCCGATACCGACGACTTCGCCGTTCGCGTCGACGATGATCGCACCGACCGGCACATCGCCGTGCGTGGCCGCCTCGTCGGCGAGCGCGAGCGCCTCCTCCATCCATCCGCGCATCGCCGCGCGGTCCATCTGCATCAGCGACATCAGCGGCTCCTTTACATCGTGTACATCGTGCGGCGACGAGTCGTACAGCCGTCACCATTTGCTTTTCAGTCATCATACGATGTGCCACATGCCGGTAACGACCAGCTTGCTATGCTGAAAACGATCCCCATGATGAACGCGCTTGGCGGGGATGTGACCGTGACGGCGAAGATGATAGGGCCAAGGAGGACCGACTGTGGCGATTTTTGGACTGATTCTGGGCATTGTCGCCGCCGTGTTGCTGTCCTCCTTCCTGAGCCGTTTCATTCCGCGCATTTCGACGCCGCTCGTGCAGATCGCGCTCGGCGTGCTCATGTCGCAGCTGGCCTTCGTGCCGGACACCGAACTCGACCCGGAACTGTTCATGGTACTGTTCATCGCGCCGCTGCTGTATCTCGAAGCGCATGAGATCAACAAAAGCCAGCTGCTCAAATCACTGAAGCTGTCGCTGTCGCTCGCCTTCGGACTGGCGATTGCGATCATGGTCGTCGTGGGATTCACACTGCACGCGATCTGGCCGATGTTCACGCTCGCCGCGGCGCTCGCGCTCGGCGCCGCGCTCGGCCCGACCGACGCGGTCGCCGTCAGCTCACTGAGCCATGAGGCGTCGCTGTCGCAACGTCAGATCGGCGTGCTCAAAGGCGAATCGTTGTTCAACGACGCGTCGGGCATCGTCGGCTTCCAGTTCGCGATCACGGCGGCCGTCACCGGCCAGTTCCGCGTGACCGAGGCGGTCGGCGAGTTCGTCGTCTCGTTCTTCGGCGGCGCATTGTTCGGCCTCATCGTCGGCATCATCGCCAACTGGCTGTTCGAGACCTCGCGGCAGCTCGGTTGGGAGACGACGACGTCGCGCATCCTGCTCGAGCTGTTCCTGCCGTTCCTGCTGTATCTGGGCGCCGAAGCCGTGCACGTCTCCGGCATCCTCGCCGTCGTCGCCGCTGGCCTGACGATGCGTTTCGACCGCACCGGCATCGGCCCGAATGTCGCACGTACAAACATCGTCGCGTCGAGTGTGTGGTCGGTGTTCTCGTTCTCGCTCAACGGCGCCGTGTTCATCCTGCTCGGCCTGCTACTGCCGGATGCGATGCGCGCAAGCTGGGACAATCCGGCGATCAGCAACTGGACGCTGCTGACGATCATCCTGTGCGTGTCCGCCGTCATCGTCGGCCTGCGTTTCCTGTGGGTGACGGCGATGCTGCGTCTCGCGCGCGCCGAGGATTCGCGCAAACGCCGCCGCATGACGCCGGAACGCTGGCGTTCGGCGGCTGTCATGACCTTCGGCGGCGCGAAAGGCACGATCACGCTGTCCTTGATGTTCACGATTCCATACACGCTCGCGAACGGCGAATGGTTCCCGATGCGCGACGAGCTCATCTTCATCGCCGGCGGCGTCATCATCGTCACGCTGCTGCTCGCGAATTTCCTGCTGCCGATCATCGCGCCGAACAAGGCGGCGGCCGAATCGCGCGAAATCACCGAAGCGTCGATCGAAGTGCTGCGGCGCACCGTCGAGGAACTCGCCGAGCTGGCGACCGACGAGAATCGCGCGCCCGTCATGGCCGTCATCAATTCGTATACGCAGCGCATCACGCGGCTGAAGAAACGGTTGGGCGAGACGACGAACGCGGACGCGCGCGCCGCATTGCAGCTCGAGGCGCTCGACTGGGAGAAGGACTACGTCAAACGTCGGCTCGCCGAAACGCGCATCGACCCGCTGATCGATGCACATGAACGCGGCATTCGCGTCGAAGCCTGCGAACGTCTGCTCGACCAGATCATGACGACGCTGCGCCACACGCACACCGAACGCGACTCGTCGCATGTGCTGTGGCAAATCAAGGGACGCGTGCACTCGCTGCAGCGGCGCACCGTCATCCTTTCTCGGCGCGCGGCGAACAAGATCCGTCGCAGCACTCCGATGTTCAGCGAGGACGAAGTGTACGGTAGCATGCGCGACCTGCAGACCGACGCAATCGACCACGTCATCGACCGCCTGTACGAGGAGATGACGAGCACGACCTACGACACGGAAATCGTTTCGGGACTGCTGCTCGACTACCGTCGCGCCGAGGCGTCGCTCAAATCACGGCCGAACATGCGCAATTCGGCGTCACTGTCGACGCGCATCGACGCCGTCAAGCGCGAAAGCTTCGGCATCGAGCTCGGCGTCATCCAGGACATGCTCGAAAATGGTGACATCACGCGCGCGCAGGCGAAGCAGCTGCGCAAGAACGTCTATGTGATGAGCGTCGCCGCCGATGCGAACTTCTGACGACGGAGCGCGAAGCCGCGATGTTCACGATGTTCGATTGATGATGATCGTCGATTGAGTATGCAGAAAGGCGACGCCGACCTCGATGGTCGGCGCCGCCTTTCTGCGTTGTGGGCGACTACTGCGCGACACCGCCGGTCGTATCACCGGGGAGCGTCGTCGTGCCTCCGGGGTTTGTCGTCGTGCCGCCGTTCACCGTTGTGTCACCTCCGGTCGATGGAACGCCGCCGCCGGTCGTATCGCCACCGATGGTGCCACCTGTGGTCGCACCGGTGCCATTGTCGACGCCCGTGCCGGTGCCGTTAGTGATTCCCGGCTGCTGCGCGTTCGCCGCGTTCTGCAGTTCCTGCTGGCGCTGCGCTTCGGCGGCGGCCGCGTTCGCCGCAGTCAGCGCATCCTCGGAGGCGCGCACCGTGTCGCCGGCCGCACGCAACGCGTCACGCGCCTTGTCGGCGGCCTCCTGCGTGAGGCCGGCGTCGGCGACCGTCTTCTTCGCATCGTCGATCGCCGTCCGTAGTGCCTCGCGCGTCGCCTCGTCGGCGACGAGGCCGGCCGATTCGTCGTACAGCGTCTGCGCTTCGTCGATTGCCGACTGCAGATCCTTCCTGACACCATCCGACTTCGTGCGCGCGTCCTTTGACGCGTTGACGGCAGAGGCGGCGTCCTTGAGCGACTTCGTCGCGTCCTCGATCTGTGTGGCCTGCGCGTCAAGCTTGTGCGCCGCCTGTTCGAGCGCGGGCTGTGCGAGCGACGCCGCGCACATCTGGTCGATGTTCTGCGTGTCCTTCTGCAATGCCGTCGCCTGCTGCAGCGCATCGGCAAACTTCGTGACCGTCGACGCGTCGGCGACGGCGTCCTGCGACGTCGAGGCGAGGTCACCGTCCGCCTTCACCTCCTTGTCGAGCGCCGCCGACACGGTCTGTACGAGCTCCTGCGAGCGCTTGCAGGAGGCGAGCGCGGCGTCCTTCGCGTCGGCCGACTTGCCATGCCACCAGATCACGATGCCGACGACGATGAGCGCGATGACGACGATCGCGGCGACGATGGCGATGATGATCTTCTTCTTGTTGGAGCCGCCGTCACCGTCATCGCGGCCATGTCGACCGTTGCCGGGTTCGCCCGGCTCGGCGGCGCCGTCGTCCTCGTCGGAGACCTCTTCGAGGGGTTCGAAGGAGTTCGGTTCGCTTGCCGTGACCGTCTTGATAACGGTGTTCGTGTAGGACGACGCCGTCCGTCCGAGCACATGCGTGCCGTCGGCGGCGGTGTCATCATCGGAACGCAGATTGATCGGCGGCAAGGTCGCCGTCGTCGCTGAATCCTGCATCATCTGCTGCGTATAGGTGTTGACCGATGTGGGTGTCGGCGCCGGCGGGAACAGTTCGGTCTGTTCGTCGTCGGCCGCGGCGGCGCTGCCTTCGGCGGCTCCCCACACCGGCACATTGAAATCGTCGGAGGCCGCGTCGGCACTCAGCGGCGCCGTGCGGGACGTCGGCATCGCCTGCGTCGGTGCTTCGGTATTCGAATTCGCGAACGTGAAGGTCGGCATCGCCTGCGTCTCGGATGGCGTAGTCGACGGCATAGTCGACGATGCAGTGGCCGGCGTTTCAGCGGGCGTAGTCGACGATGCAGTGTTCTGTGCGGTGTTCTGAGTAGTCAACGACGCAGTGTTCTGCGCGATCGACGACTGTACGGTCGTCTGCTGCGCGTTCGCGTTGTGCTTCGGCTTCGGCGCGTCGTCGAAGGAGGGGAAACGCAGCGCGGCGCTGTCGACGCGTTCGTCAATCGGCTGCAGACTGTGGTCGATGTCGCCGGCGGGGTCGCTCGGGAACTGCAAATCGGAATTGGAAGGATTGGAATTGTTCGCCATAGGCCGTCATCCTCTCTTCATCTCATGCGGACGTGCGTGCGGCGTGGGCACGTCCGGCGGCGCCGACCACTAGTCGTTGATCTGCGCGCGGTAGAAGTTCACGTAGGAGCGCGACGGCGTCGGGCCGCGCTGTCCCTGATAGTGGGAGCCGGTCGTCGCCGAGCCGTACGGATGCTCGGCCGGCGAACTCAGCTGGAAGAAGCACATCTGACCGATCTTCATGCCGGGCCACAGTTTCACCGGCAGCGTCGAGACGTTGGATAGCTCGAGCGTGATGTGGCCTTCGAAGCCGGGATCGATGAAACCGGCCGTCGAATGCGTCAGGATGCCGAGACGGCCGAGCGAGCTCTTGCCTTCGAGGCGTGCGGCGAGCGTCGCGTCGAGCTTGACGTATTCCCATGTCGAACCAAGCGCGAACTCGCCCGGATGCAGAATCCACGGCTCGTCGGGCTTGACTTCGAACTGTTCGGTGAGTTCCCCCTGATTCTCCGCCGGATCCACATAAGTGTACGCATGATTGTTGAACAGACGGAAGAAACGGTCGAGACGCACGTCGATCGATGCGGGCTGCACCATTTCAGGCGTCCACGGATCGAGCGAGATATGGCCCTCGGCCTGTGCGGCGAGGATATCGCGATCGGACAGCAGCATCTTAGGGGCATCTCCTTCGTGACGGATCGGTTCCCATGCCATGGCCGTATGCACATGGTCATGCTCGATTCAGTGTAATTGCGTACGCCGACGCACTCGCAATGTTCGAGCGGCCGCGACGCCAGCGGCTGATTCGTGTGCACGGACACATGCGCACGCATATGGGGCGCGTATATTGGCGGTATGACTGATGCTTCCGAGAACCGTGGCGCCCTCATCGGCCGCCCATCGACGGTCGTGCCCGGCCGTTTCGGCGAACCGCTCACCGTCACCTCCGCGCGCACATCGCGCAACGGCGCCACCGCAGCCGGCGGCCGCCCGCTGTTCCTGTGCCTGCATGGCTGGGGTTCCAACGAGGACGATCTGGCCGACATGATGCGCTATGTGGCGCCGTACAACGATTACGTCTCGCTGCGCGCGCCGCTTGTGCTGCAGGAGGCGTCGCTCATGCAGCCGGGGGCGTACTCGTGGCTGCATGATGCGATCCCCGTCGGAGAGGATCTCGACCGCGACGCCTTCGCGGCGGCCACGGCGATTGACGCATGGGTGATGGCGAATGTCGACGCCGGCCGCGACGTCGTGCCGATCGGCTTCTCGCAGGGCGGCATGCTGGCGATCCAGCTGCTGCGCGTGCATCCGGAACGCTACCGCGCGGCGATCAGCCTGTCTGGATTCCTCGCGCCGGGCATCGTCGAAGGCGCCCATCCCGCCGACGAACGACTGCTCGAACTCAATATCCCGACCTTCTACGGCTACGGTTCGGCCGACACCGTCGTGCCGAAGTACGACATCTACGAGACGCTCGCATGGCTCGAGGAGTACACGTGGCTCACCGCGCACGAATACCGCGGTCTCGACCATGCGGTCAGCCTTGCCGAATTCGCCGACCTGCGTCAGTGGCTGCTCGACCACGACATCTCGTCAGGCATCATGTGACATCATCTGACGACTCCACGGCCGTCCGCAGCCGCGGAACGATTGGAAAACAACTGATGGCCCGAGCGGGCGCCGACCTTGTCCACAAGGTCGGCGCCCGCTCGGGCCATCAGTTGTAATCAACAATCAATCAATACTCAGTATTGATGATGATGACGACGTGTCAGCGCTTCGCACGCATGCGCAGGAAGATCTTGCGAATCTCCGAGGCAAGCAGCACGAAGAAGGCCAGGCCGATGCACTCAAGCCATGCCATCGGCGGCAGCGGCGTCGTGCCGAAGGCCGTATTGAGGAACGGCACATAGATGACGAGCAGCTGCAGTGCAATGGACAGGCCGATCGCACCCCACAGCCACTTGTTCGAGAACAGGCCGACGAACGCGCTCTGCAGATGCGAACGCGACGCGAGCGCATTGAACAGCTGTGCGAACACGAGAATCGTGAAGCCCATCGTGCGCGCCTCGACCATCTGTGCGTCATGACCCATCGCACTGACTGAACGGTCGGTGAATAGGCCGCCGGACAGATGCATGTCCATGCCGATGAGCGTGACGACGGCCATGATGATGCCGATGTAGACGATATCGCCCCACATCGCGCCGTCGATGACACGGTCGGTGAGCTTGCGCGGCTTGCGGTTCATGACGTCCTCGGTCATCGGGTCGACGCCCATCGCGAGCGCCGGCGCCGCGTCAGTCAGCAGGTTGATCCACAGCAGCTGCGTCGCAAGCAGCGGCACGGTGACACCGACCGAAGCCGGGTTCTTGATGCCGAGCCAGCCGGCAAAGACAACGCCGAAGAAGACGGTGAAGACTTCACCGACGTTCGAGCTGAGCAGGTAGCGCAGGAACTTGCGGATGTTGTCGAAGATGCCGCGGCCTTCGCGTACGGCGGCGACGATCGTCGAGAAGTTGTCATCGGCGAGAATCATCTTCGCCGACTGCTTCGTCACTTCGGTGCCGGTGATGCCCATCGCGACGCCGATGTCCGCGGCCTTGACTGCCGGGGCATCGTTGACGCCGTCGCCGGTCATCGCGGCGATGTTGCCCTGACGCTGCAGCGATTCGACGATCTTGAGCTTATGCTCCGGCGCGACGCGCGCGTAGACGGAGACCTCGGAGGTCGCCTTGTCGAGCTGTTTTTCGTCCATCGCGTCGAGCTCGTCGCCGGTGAGCGCCTTGCCGTCCTTGGCGATGATGCCGAGGTCGGAGGCGATGCGGGCAGCTGTGAGCGGATGGTCGCCGGTGATCATGACGGTGCGGATGCCGGCGCGGTGCGCCTCGGCGACGGCGTCACGCACTTCGGTGCGCGGCGGATCGATGATGCCGACCATGCCGTTCCAGATCAGATGGGCTTCGATTACTTCGGCCTGTTCGGCGATATCGGAGACTTCGCCGGCCGAGTTCGTACGGATGCCAGGGATCTGCGCGAGCGAATCGGTTTCGAGCGGACGGTACGCCTCGCCGAGCGTGCGGTACGCCTCACGCGAGAGTCGTTCGACCGTTTCGAGGATGTCCTGACGGTCACCTTCGGTGAGCTTGCGGATCGCGCCGTTGACGTAGATGCGGTCGCAGTAGCCGAGGAGCACGTCCGGTGCGCCCTTCGCGAAGACGGTGAGCTTGCCGGCGTCGGTCGCGTTGCGCGCGATGACGGACATGCGCTTGCGCTCCGACGTGAACGGGATTTCGGCGACGCGCTGGAAGTGCTCGTACTTCTTGTCCGCATGCGTCTTGCGCGCGGCCACGACGAGCGAAACCTCGGTCGGATCGCCGACGACCTCCCACGTGCCGGGCTTGTCGCCCTCACGCAGCTCGCCATCGTTCGCGAGCGTGCCGGCGCCGAGCGTGGCGAGCACCTCGTTCGCGATGTTCTCCGGGACGGCGGCGCCGTCGAGCGCGACCATGTCGCCTTCCGGCGCATAACCGGTGCCGGTCAGTTCGACCTCGCCCGACGGCACGACGACGCGTTCAACGGTCATCTCGTTGCGCGTGAGCGTACCGGTCTTGTCCGAGCAGATGACGGACGCGGAGCCGAGCGTCTCGACCGAATGTAGCTTCTTGACGATCGCGTGGTGTGCGGCCATACGCTGCACGCCGAGCGCGAGAACGACGGTGAGGATTGCGGCGAGGCCTTCCGGCACGGCCGCAACGGCGAGCGAGACGGCGAGCAGCAGCGAATCGATGACGTCGTGGACGCTGTGGAACCCTTCGAGGATCGCGAGCGCGAGCAGCACGACGGCGGCGATGATGCACACGGCGATGCCGAGAATCTTCGAGACGTGGTTCATTTCCTTCTGCAGCGGCGTCGCCTCGTCGTCGGTCGACTGCAGCAGGTCGGCGATCTTGCCGACCTGCGTGTTCATGCCAGTGCCGGTCACGATCGCGCGGCCGGTGCCCTGCGTAACGGAGGTGCCGTTGAAGACCATGTTCGTACGGTCGCCAAGCGCCTTCGCCTTCTCGAGTGTCTCCGGCTTCTTACCCACCGGGACGGATTCGCCGGTCAGCGAAGCCTCGGCGATGCGCAGGCTCGCGGCGGCGAGCAGACGGCCATCGGCCGGAACCGTGTCGCCTTCACCGAGCACAAGAATATCGCCGGGGACGATGTCGGTCGTGTTGATGCGCTCGACGCGGCCGTCGCGCAGCACGTTCGACGTCGGTGCCGTCATCTCGGACAGCGCGTTGACGGCCTCCTCAGCCTTCGCCTCCTGCACGTAGCCGAGAATCGCGTTGACGATGAGGATCAGCACGATGACGATGGCGTCAAATGGCAGCGCTTCGCCGCCTTCGGCACCGGGTGCCGCGTTGACTTTCTCGATGATCCACGCGACGAGCGAGATCGCCGTCGCGGCGAGCAGCAGGTAGACGAGCGGATCCTGGAACTGCTGCAGGAACTTCTTCCATTTCGGCACCGGCGGCGCGCTCGCAAGCTCGTTGGGGCCGAATTTCTCGAGTCGTCGCTTGGCTTCGGCGGCACTCAGGCCAGTGCGCGGATCCACGTCGAGCGCGGCCGCCACTTCGGTGGCGTCGACGAGCGACGGATCGACGTCGCGCAGCAACGCCTCCTGCGCCTTCACCTCCCGGCTCTCTTGGGCGTCCTCGGTCTCCACATGGGGCTCGTTGGACAGCGCGGATGGATCAATGATGCGATCATCCATAGGTTATTTCTCCTCGGTCAGCCGCGGAGTAGTCAGTCAGGCGTTCCTCCCCCGGCCCGGTATGGGTGGACCGGGAAACGGGCGCCGGACTGCGCGGTTATTTCCGGCGCCACGTTGGCATGGCGCCTCATACGTCTGCCATTATTCCATAGCGATGACCATCATGCGACCGTTTGCTACGAACTACACACAATCAGCGAAAACCCGGGCGGCTCCCCACGGCTTCGCGCACAGCGCGCTTTGGCGCGGGGCGCTGCCATAATTGTGCCCATGGTTACGAAGAAAGGCCCGACCAAGGGGTCGGGCGGCAAGCACCGCAACGCGTTGCGAGGCAAGGGCCCGACGCCCAAGGCCGAGGACCGCGTCTATCACAAGGCATACAAGGCGAAGAAGGAGGCGCAGAAGCGTCAGCGTTCCGATCCGCGTCTGGCCGCACGTCGCCGCGCCGCCAAGTTCACGAACGATTCCGACGATCTGGTCATCGGCCGCAACGCCGTCCTCGAGGCGCTGCGCGTCGGTGTGCCAGCGAGCACGCTCTATGTGGCCGCGCGCATCGAACCGGACGACCGCACGCGCGAGATCATCCGTCTCGCCGGCCAGCATGGTCTCAACCTGCTCGAGGCGGACCGTCTGGAGATGGATCGCATCGCACGCTCCGATCATCATCAGGGCATCATCATGAAGGCGCAGCCCTTCCAGTATTCGTCGCTCATCGAACTCGCCGAACGTGCCGAACGCAAGGCGCGCGCGATGGAGGCCGCGAATTCGAAGGCCGCACGCCTCGCCGCGCGCCCGCTGTTCATCGCGCTCGACGGCATCACCGATCCGCAGAACCTCGGTGCCGTCATCCGTTCGGCAGCCGCCTTCGGCGCGAACGGCGTCATTCTGCCGGAGCGCCGTTCCGCGTCGGTGAACGCGACCGCATGGAAGGTGTCGGCGGGCGCCGCCGCACATATGCCGGTCGCACGCGTCGTCAATCTGACAAAGGCGATCGAAGCGCTCAAGGAACGCGGCTACTACAGCGTCGGCCTCGATGGGGGCGGCAGCAAACTCGTCGGCGAGACCGGTTTTGAGACCGATCCGCTCGTCATCGTGCTCGGTTCGGAAGGCAAAGGCCTGAGCAGGCTCACACGCGAGGCCTGTGACTGCATCGCGAGCATCCCGATGACGAATGCCGTCGAATCGCTCAACGCGTCGGTGGCCGCAGGCATCGCGATGTACGCGGCCGACCGCGCCCGCCGCGAGGCCGCCGAGGACTGAGCTGATGATGGCCGTACGGGCGCTCATGCGCCACGCACGGCCATCATCGTTACTTACTCACCGTAGGGTCCCATGAAGCGGGATCCGTCAAAATGGATCATATGTTCCGGGGCGTCGGCGCACCATGCTTCGGTCTCCCATGCGAGTACGGCAAGGTATTTGCGCATGACTTTCCGAGTAGGAAATGCGGAGACCAGCACAACTTCCTCCCATTGGTCGGAGAAGAGACTGCGCAGTTCCTGCTTCCGCGTCACATCCACAGGCCCGTGCGTACTGGCGGCTTCGATGAGGAACAGCCAGCGGCGTGCAACATCCCACGCGATGACATCCGGAGCCTTGTCGCGTGCCCTGAGACTGATTCCCAGCTCATCCATCAAATCGGCATCGACGGTTCCATGCTGATGATCGGTGTCATCGATATAGGCAATCCGGCAATGAGGCACGAACCGAGGAAGCATTTCCTCCACAATCGCCTTGATGAGGACAGATTGCCCGCTTGGAGATAGCTGCAGAGTGGCACCAGACGGCAGACTGACGGGGGTCTTAGGCATGGCTTTGCGCTCCGCCGCAAGCGACTGATATGATTCGTGCTCCGCGAGGAAACGTTCGATCAGCTTCTCGAATACCTGCTCATTGCGCCGGCGCAATGCCGCAAGCGCATCGGCGGTCACACGATAGTTCCATTTGGGTGAGTTGATTGGTCTATCAGGCCTATCCGCATTCTCCTCGACGAGCTTGGCGATGATGAATTGATGCAGCGTGAACCTGCGAATCGTCTCACGCGTGTTCGGCTTGTAGTCGACGCCATACCAATCACGAATCCAATCCATGATATCCCGCGTCGTCAGCATCGGCGCGGAGGCGTTCTGCCAATCATCGCCCGGTTTGAGCTGCAGCAATGCGAGCAATGTCATTGCGCTGCGCTCATTCTGCTGCTCTTTGCCCACCCCGAATTCGCAAAGCACTGCGATGGCGTCGGCGATCAGCTCGTCTCTACCCATGAAAACATTCTCCCCACGGTCTGATCGACCCTCATCTGATCCATATGGCCGTCGATGGGCAGCAGATCAGCCAATGCAGCCAACTGCCGCTGCTCCGGACAGGGCAGTTGGCGCAGATCGGTGGCATTGACCTGCGTGCTGCCGGATATCTGACGATACCATTCGTCGACGATGCTCGTAGAAAGCCACAGCGTCAGGCCGCGCGCGACGGCATCGTCGAGAGGCACTGTCGTACGCGACGTGCCACGATGGATGTAATTCAGCTTGTTGTCGACGACGAAAGGAACCTCACTGCCGAGGTAGGAGGCATGGATGCGTCGCAACTGTTCCTTGGCGGAAAACCGACCGACAAAGCAGTAGCTGCCGGCAGGGAGCACAATATTACGATTGGCCGCCTCCTCGGTCGTCCATTGAGGACGTTCGCATTGGACGGGGTGCTCGGTGACGAGCCCATCCTGATTGTCCATCCAATACAGAGGATATCCGCCGGGCGTATCGGTATCCGACAGGATATCGCGGTTACGGAACCAGACCAGTTTCCCGGTCGACACCCATAACCCTCTCTCGCACAACGGTTTGAAATCTATCAAACGATCGTCCTGCTGCCGTATACGCAGCATATGGTCACGTCCCAGCAACAACGAAGCGAGCGGCATGCTGTCGGCATGCTGCTCCGACAACGGCGTGGTGGGCGACGCATCATCATATATCGTCACCGTATCCACTTGTGGACGCTTGGACACCTTCAGCAAC
Source organism: Bifidobacterium sp. AGR2158 (assembly GCF_000424225.1). Taxonomy (NCBI): domain Bacteria; kingdom Bacillati; phylum Actinomycetota; class Actinomycetes; order Bifidobacteriales; family Bifidobacteriaceae; genus Bifidobacterium; species Bifidobacterium sp. AGR2158. The sequence goes on along the minus strand of NZ_AUJM01000012.1, from coordinate 452,249 downwards.
ATGATTTCCTGAAGGATGTCCATATCCTTGAAATGCTCCTGACGGGAACCGTATACGGCCACCGCGTCGAGACTGCATTCGGCGAGCAACCACTTGCGGAAATCCTTGAAGTACTCACCGTTCATCCACGACCGAGGAACAATCGCCACACACTCGCCTCCGTCGGCAAGCGCCTGAATCGCAATCACCAGAAACGCCGTATACAGATTGGTGACCTTCACCCCACCGCTGGCAGTTCCAATCACCATCGGCTTGATCTTCTTGTATGGCGGATTGAGGATAACCCGATCAAACTCGGCATCCAGCCATACGTCAAAGACCGAAGCGTTGATGACACGGACATCGTCACACACCTGCTGCAGGGAATCCTCCGAGTATGCGATGAGATCGGGATCCTTCTCAATGGCCGTGACACTGGAGCCACGAGCCGATTGACCGGCTACCACCGCGCCGAGAATGCCCGTACCAGAACCAAGATCGAGGATGCGGACAGGAGCATCCGTATGGCTGAACAGCCCTGCCGCCTGTTCAGCCACCGGCATCGGCGTGAAGAACTGCTCCAGTTGCTGTTGCCGTTCGGCAGACAGTGCAGTCGCAGCCTCATTACGAATCTCGGCAATGGTCCTACTCATGTGCCCAAGAATAGCCATCTCTGTCGTCATGCCACCCTTGTTGGACGGACTCTCCACGCATCGGCGTTCGGGACGGCGTGCCACCACCGCCAATACACGAATGCCCCGGCCTTACAAGCCGGGGCACTCCAGTTTCAGGGCGTTAGCTCCTACAATCGTCTCCGCTCAATGCGACCAGACGGCCGCGTCCTGGTCGAACTCCGGGTCGTAGTCGTCGTCCTCGTCGTGATGCACGGACGCGTCGTCGTAGGTGGATTCGTCGTCGATGACGCCGGAATCAGCTTCGGCGTTGAGATCGTCGACGGTCTTCGCGTCCATCATCTGCTTGGGCAGGATGTCCTTCACGTAGCTCTGCACGGCGTCGGCCATCGGCACGTCATGACCGGCCTTCTCCGCCATGAACCAGCGATGGTCGAGCACCTCGTGGAAGAACTGCGCCGGCTCGATCTGCGAACGGTACTCCGGCGGGATCATACGCACCGTCGGCTCGAAGACCTCGCGCATCCAGTCAGTCGCGACGATCTCGAGATCCTCGCCGTCACGCCACGTCGATGCGCGGTAGGCGTCGAGATCGTTGAGCAGACGACGCGCCTGGTTCTCCTGCACGTCCAGACCGGTCAGGCGCAGTAGCTTGCGGTTCGCATAGCCGGCGTCGACGACGCGCGGACGGACGAGCACACGCTTGCCATCCTCGGTCGTCGTCACCTCGAGCTCGTCGACGTCGAAGCCGAGCTCGTTGAGGCGATTGACGCGCTTCTCGATCTTCCACATCTCGTTCGGGTTGAACTTGTCAGTGTCGGTCAGCGCGCTCCACAGCGAATGGTAGCGGTCGACGAGACGGTTGCCGACCTCGATCTCGTCGACATCCGGCGGCAGCAGCGCGCCAGAGCTCAGATCCATCAGTTCGCCGATGATATTCGTGCGAGCCAGGTCGATGTCGTACTCGCGCTGGCCCTGCGTCAGCTCAACCTGCAGGTCGCCGGTCTCCGCGTCGACAAGGAACGCGGAGAATGCGTCGGCATCCTTGAGGAACAGGACGTTGGACAGCGACACGTCACCCCAGTAGAAGCCGGCGAGGTGCAGCCGCACCATGAGCACGGCAAGCGCGTCGATAAGCCGCTCCGCCGTATCCGGACGCAACGTGCGCGCGAACAGCGCACGGTACGGCAGCGAGAAACGCAGATGCTTTGTCACGAGAATCGCTTCGAGCGGCTCGCCGTTCTCGTCATGACGACCGGTGACAACGGCGATCGGCTGCACGGTCGGCAGGTTCAGCTTCTGCAGCTGGCGCAGCAGCTCATATTCGCGTTCCGCGACATTGCGCGTGATCTCCTTCATCGCATAGACCTCGTCGCCGACGCGCACAAAGCGCACGATATGCCGGGAGATGCCTCGCGGCAGGTTGACGAGGATGTCCTTCGGCCATGTGGACAGCGGCTGCTCCCACGGCAGCGTGAACATCTTCGGGTCGGCGCTTGCCGAAGTGATCTTGAGCGACGGTGGCTCTTCGGAAGGGGTGGCCGGATCCTCGGCCTTCACGCTCGTCGCCTTCAACGCGCGCGGATCCAACTGCGGATTGTCATTGAAGCTCATAGTCGCCACTTTACCTCATAGGTTTTCCGGATGTGCTTTGGCACGATAGGCCCAAGATACGACCCAAGATACGCAGGAACCCCGCGGATGGGCGGGGTTCCTGTTCACAGCTTCGGATCAGGACTGGCGTCCTGCCGGCATCAGTTGATGCGCAGCTCGGTCGACGGGGCGAAGAGATGCATCTTGGCCGGGTTGACCTTGATCTTGACGGTGTCGCCGACCTTCGGCAGCGCACGCGGGTTCACGCGAATCGTCGTGAGCTTGTTCTGGTCGGACATCATCGACGCGTGCTCATCCTGCTGGGCGATCGCGTCATCGGTGAGGATGTTGCCGTAGATGTAGCCGTCGGAGCCGAGATCCTCGACGTTGACGACCTTGAGCGAGAACGCATTCGCATCATCCGGGCCGGCGAGCGAAGCATCCTCCGGGCGGAAGCCGACGACGATCTCGTTGTTGTCTTCCGGCGTGAGCTTGTCAAGCGCTTCCTTCGGCAGCTCCATCGTATCCTGGCCGATCTTAGCCTTGCCGTTGACGACCGGGTGCGTGTTGATGTTCATCGACGGCGAGCCGATGAAGCCCGCGACGAAGACGTTGGCCGGGCGATCGTACAGCTCGGTCGGCGCGCCGACCTGCTGCAGGATGCCGAGCTTGATGACGGCAATGCGGTCGCCCATCGTCAGGGCCTCGGTCTGATCGTGCGTGACGTACAGCGTCGTGACGCCGAGCTGGCGCTGGAGCGCCGCAATCTGCGTACGGGTCTGCACACGCAGCTTCGCGTCGAGGTTCGACAGCGGCTCATCCATCAGGAAGACCTTCGGTTCACGGACGATTGCACGGCCCATCGCGACGCGCTGGCGCTGACCACCGGAAAGCGCCTTCGGCTTGCGGTCGAGGAACTCGGTGAGGTCGAGGATCTCGGCGGCCTTCTCGACACGCTTGCGGATCTCTTCCTTCGGGGTGCCGGCGATCTTCAGCGCGAAGCCCATGTTGTCGGCGACGGTCATGTGCGGATACAGCGCGTAGTTCTGGAACACCATCGCGATGTCGCGATCCTTCGGCTGCATCGTGGTGACGTCCTTGCCACCGATCAGGATGCGGCCCTTGTTGACCTCCTCAAGGCCCGCGAGCATGCGCAGTGTCGTCGACTTGCCGCAGCCGGAGGGGCCGACGAGCACGAGGAACTCGCCATCCTTGATATCAAGATTGAGATCATCCACCGACGGCTTGTCGTTGCCCGGGTAGATTCGCGTGACGTGGTCGAAAATGACTTCTGCCATTATTCATCCTTTCATCGGCAGGTACGTGCCGAACGATCCGTTGTGAGGGGATTACTTGTGGCGTGTCCGCCTGCAGCCGTCGACTTCGACGCGGCAACAGACTTCTACGTTCGCCCGGCAGGAATCTCTCCCCGCCAAGCTGTTCCACACTATACACGGTCCTCTCAACTTATCAATTCCTCAGGCGTGCCGCACGTGTCGCTCCCTCCACGCCCCGCGTCAACATCGTCGATTGCGCGGGCGGCCTCGCCTGCGCCAACGATACCAGCCGTTTTCGTTCTGCGCGACATTCATCGCACCGCGCGTCGCGCCACGCATACACCCTCCGTACAATCGACGGTATGACGCTTGAGAAATGGGAACGCATCTCCAACATACCGTTGTTCGTACTGTCGGCCGTGTTCCTGTTCGCGTACTCGTGGCAGATCCTCGCGCAGACGCATTTGACCGCATGCTTCATCGCGATCAACGTCGTGTGGGTGACCTACGGCGTCGATTATCTCGTCTCCTTCCTCCTCGCCGAGAAGAAATGGCTCTGGTTCCGCAGGAACATTCTGCTGCTGCTGACGCTCGCGCTGCCGATCTTCCGTCCGCTGCGACTGCTGCGACTCATCCCGATGCTGCACATCTTCAACCGTTCCGCCGGCGCGGCGACACGCGGACGCATCACCGTCTACGCGACGAGCGCGATAGCGCTGCTCATCTACGTCGCCGCGCTCGCCGAATACTCGGCCGAGCATCTGGCTCCGGGCGCGACGATCACGACGTTCCCGCTGTCGTTGTGGTGGGCCTTCGTCACTGTGACGACGGTCGGCTACGGCGACGTCTACCCGGTCACGCTCACCGGCCGCTTCATCGCCGTCGCGCTGATGCTCACCGGCATCGCACTCATCGGTATCGTCAGCGCGATGATCTCGTCGTGGATCATCGATCAGGTCAACGGCGGCGCGCGCAACATCACGAAGGACACCGCGCAGACGACGGGCACACACGCGCAGTCCGACAACGACTACAACTCCGCGGACATCCGCCTGATGCGCGCGGAGATCCTGCGTCTGACGGACACTGTCGGCCAGCTCAACCACGAACTGCAGCGCACGCACCGCCTGACGAAACGCGCGCATCGACGCGTCCAGGAGCACCACGGCAACGTGTACCTCGACGAGAACGGACAGCTGCGCCGCGAATCGTCGGGCGGCCTCGTCGACATCGACACGACGACCACGACGTCGACGCCGGTCGGCGATCATGACACGCACGCGGCGCCGCACGACGTCGGACGCGGCGTGCGCGAACAACGCGACGCGCCGCACCACGCGGGCGACGCGCCGCAGACGCAGTCCGGCGATGCGCCGAATCCGGCCACAGGACAATAATTGCCCATCGACACCGCAACGACCTTACGATAGGAATCATGAGTGATCTGCACGCTTTGAACCTCCAGCCCGGCGACATCGTCGGCGGATACACGCTCGACGCACGCCTCGGCGCCGGCGCGATGGGGTCGGTGTGGCGTGTGACGGACGGCGGCGGCACAAGCTACGCGATGAAGATACTGAGGGATTCGCTCAACGACGAAGCCGTCGACGAGGAGGGTCGGCGCGCGCAGACGACGGCGCGCGAACGGCTGCGCCGCGAGGCGATGGCTCTCAAACGAATCAAGGATCCGGGCGTGTGCAGCATCGTCGACATGGAACTCGACGATTCGCTCGCGTTCATCGTCACCGAACTCATCGAAGGCGACAACCTACGGCAGGACGTCGCGCAGAACGGACGCTACACCGGCAGCGACCTCGAACGACTCGCCGAGAAACTCATCGCCGCGGTGCACGCCGTGCATGCGGCCGGCATCGTCCACCGCGACATCAAGCCGACGAACGTCATGGTCTCGGTCACCGGGCCGATTCTCGTCGACTTCGGCATCGCGATGGGCGAAGGCGAAAGCCACGTGACGAGCACAGGCCTCGTCATGGGCACGCCGGGATTCATCGCCCCCGAAATCATCGAAGGTCAGGAAGCGAACGAGGCGACCGACTGGTGGTCGACGGCCTCGGTGCTCGCGTTTGCGGCAACCGGCGCGCCGGTGTTCGGCACGCAGCCGATGCTCGCCGTACTGCAGCGCGAGGCGACCGGCAATGCGAATCTACAGGGGCTGCCGCCGCGCACGATGCAGGCGTTCCGCGCGGCACTTTCACCGCATCCCGAAGAACGCTGCACGCCCGACGAACTGCTCGACGCGATCTCCGCGGATGCATGGGAGGCGGAATCACAACTCCCTTTTGAGGCCGTCGCTCCAGCCACCGGAGCGACCTTCAGGAGAAACGAGAGCGTGAACAACCCGCGCACGTTGTGGCGCGCGCAGTCGATGCCGACCGCCTCGATCCTGTTCCCCGGCGGCCGTCCGCGCGCCGGCGTGCAGGCGGCCGGCAGCGCGGGAGTTGCGCAGGTGGGTGGCGGCGACGTTCGGCCAGTTGAGACAGCGCAGGCGTACGGTGACGCGGCTGTCGCGAAACCTCTCGATCCGCCACGTCCGCCGACGGCGACACGGCCACTCGAAGCGGCGACGACACCGCTTGCGACGGCCACGCCCATGTCATCGACACAATCGACGCCATCGACGCCCACAGGAACGCGCGTGATGCCGGTCGACGCGGCCGACGTCGAGGCGACGCAGGTGATCGGGCCGATCGAACAGCCGACGATGGCGCTCGCGCCGCCGCAATCAGCAATGCCCGAGCAGGAGGGCGCCACGCAGGCGCTTCGTCCGGCGACGGCGGCGCCGTCGTGGCGCACGGTGCCGGCACAAGCGGCTGCGCACACAACAGCACAAACAGCGCCGGAGCAGGCCGCGCCGGCGCAAGAGAACGCGCAGTCGCAGCAGCCACAACAGCCGCTGGCGCAGTCGACGTATGCACAGCCTCCGCAAGACACGACGCCAATCTGGGCGTCGCGCGGACGGCTCGCGTGTCTGCTGCCGCTCGTGCCGCTCGCCGCACTCGCCGCGAGTCTGCCGATCGTCGCGCTCATCGTCGCATCGTTCATATTGTGGACGCTGATGGCGGTCGGCTACAACGCGGCCGCGCAGAACGCGCGCGTGCGCCGCCGTCAGGGTGAACGCCGCGGCAGCGACACGGCGATCCGCGCGATCTCGTTCCCCTGGCATCTGCTTAAATCAATCGTCTTCATCATTCCGACGATGCTCGCGCTGTGGCTCATGGACACCCTCGTCGTCGCGCTCGCGACGCTCGTCTGCGCGCTGCCGCGCTATGAGATGCCGCTGCCGATCTTCGGCGGCTCGCTGACGGTCGCCGTGCCGGACGCAGCGCCGGCGTCGCTGACTGGCGCAAGCTGCGCAATTGCGTTCGCGGCCGGCGGGCTGCTCGCCGTGCTCGGCCCGTGGTCGTCGCCAGTGCGGCTCGGCGCTGGACATCTGCTCGGGCTGACACGACGCGAGCGTGAACGCGCGCAGTTGCCGCCGCAGCAGAATCGGCGTCAATGGGTGTGGCTTGCGCTCGCCGTCATCGGCGTGTGCGCAGCCGCGATCAACATCGAGGTGTCGCCGGCCGTCGCATGGTGGCCGCTGCTGCCGTGGTAACGCCGCGGCGGCGATGATGTGCGTGCTTCGTAACGGATGTGCGCAAATGGTGGATTTTGGCGGCACGGCAACCTACACTCGAGACAGATTCAGGAAAGGACCCCGATGGCTCGAAACACCCCATCCAAACGCGAACGCCGGCGCGAAGCCGAAGCTGCCGCGCAGGCCGCGCAGGCGGCAAAAGTGGCGAAGGAACGCAAGCAGCAGACGATCATCGGCGCCATCGTGGCAGCCGTGCTCGTCGTGCTCATCGTCATCGCCGGCATCGCCGTCTATCGCAGCACCCGCCCGGCGTCGACCAATGCGTCCACGACGACGACCGAGGAGGCGAAGGACGCGAAGACGACGCTCGCGACGTCGCCATCGAAGCCGTCGGTCGCCGATGAGCAGGGCGGCATCCTCATTTCGGCGAACGGCTACGACAAGCCGGTCGCGGACGTGCCGACCATCGGCATCTACATGGACTTCATGTGCCCGGGCTGCGGCAGCCTCAACCAGAACCTCGACAAGGACCTCGTGAAGATGGCGGACGCCGGGCAGATCAATCTGGATCTGCATTTCATGTCCTTCATGGATCGTTTCTCGACTGATCAGTATTCGACGCGCACGGCAAACGCGGCGCTGTACATTGCCGACCACGATCCGAATCCGGACCATCTACTCAAGTTCATGTCCAACCTCTACGCTTCCGACTTCCAGCCGGATGAGTCGAACTACGTGCCGATCAGCGATGAGAAGATCGCCGAACGCGCCATCGACGCCGGCGTGGACAAGGATGTGGCGAACAAGGCGATCACGCGCCAGTACGACGACTATCTCGACGCCGTCAACACCTATACGCCGACACGCGAGGAGCTGTGGAGCACGAGCGGATCGATGAAGGGTTCGATGTCGACGCCGACGGTGACGATCAACGGCCAGTACTGGGACATCCACGACTCGAAGGTCACGGCGAAGGAATCGCTCACTGACGCGCTGTGCGACGCAATCGGCCTCAAGCCGGCGGATATCGGCGTCAAGGGCGATCTGCCGTCGATCGGTGCGAAGGGCAAGGCGCTCATTCCGTGATGACGCGTGCTGATGCTCGGTGCGAGCGACGCGCCCGGCTTCGGCGTGAAGATGGCGTGTGCATTCGGCACGCGGCGCATCCACGGTCTTGACCATTCCAGATGAACTGCTATGCTGTTCACGGTTGGCGCGCGACGCGCCCGACGCAATAGTGTCAGCCTCCTTAGCTCAGATGGCCAGAGCGGCCGCCTTGTAAGCGGCAGGTCGTCGGTTCGATCCCGACAGGAGGCTCGATTTGCATTGAGGACGAAGAATCCATATACTCATATTGTGTATGAGAAGTTTGGCCTCATGCAAAGGAATACTTACCTCCGAGTAAGCAAATCCTGAGGGCTCCCCCAACCATAGCCCTCAGGTGCGGGTGAAGCATCCCCCCAACCAGCTTCGCCCGCGGGGGGCGAGAACATCCCCTTCTCTCTCGCCCCCACCCCTTCCAGCGGAATCCCCCGAGGCATCAGCCCCGGGGGATTCCTCGTTCTTCCCTCCTACCGAGTCTGTCCGCGGGACGAAGTGTCGGCGCGGGCGACGAAACGGGACGCTGCGGGGGACGCAGTCGGGGTATCGCGAGACGGCCGTGGACACCCTTGCGGACACCGAGGGCGAAATGGCGGCGCGCGTCAGTACAATCAAGGCAGAACAGCAACGTGCAGGAAAGCAGGAAAAGGGGAATCATGCCCAAGCGATGGTCACCGAGACGTACCGTGACGTTGCGCCGCATCCGTGTCATGGTCTGCGCCGTCGCGCTCGTGCTGGCGTCATGTCTCACCTTCGCGTTCACGGCGCGCAAATCGGTCGCGCTCGACGTCAACGGTGACACGCGCTATCTGACGACGTACGCGACCACGGTGAGCGGTCTGCTGCGCGAGCAGGGCGTCGACGTCAAAACGCATGACCTCGTCAAGAACACCGGCGACGGCACGCTCGTCAACAACGACGTCGTCACCGTGAAAAGCGCCTACCAGACGACGATCACAATCGACGGACAGCAGATGCCGTTCTGGACGGTCGCTGACAGCGCCGAGCAGCTGCTCGACTTCTTCGAACAGAACGAGGTCGCCGCGTCGCGCGTCACCGTCGACATCAAGAACGTCTACAACCAGCTCACCGGAGGCATGGTCATCAACGCCGACGGCCCGGTCACGGTGATCGCCGACGGCAAAACGTCGATCGCGCCGAATGGCAAGCTGCCGGCGGCGTCGATCCTCGATTCGAAAGGCATCACGCTCGGCAAGGACGACCGCGTCAGCGTGCAGAAGGAAGGCGGCAAGACGATTCTGCGCGTGCAGCGCGTGACCTACGGCGACGAAACAGAGACCGTCGTCATCCCGTACACGACACGCACTGTGCAGGACGACACGCTCGACCCCGGCGCGACGCGCGTCGACATGGCCGGCGAGAACGGCGAGAAGAAGATCACGTATCGCGTCACCTACGTCGACGGCAAGCCGGTGGACAAGACGCAGACGAACGAAGTCGTGACGAAGACGGCGCTCGACGAGGTCGTCGCAGTCGGCCCGGAGAAGGTCGAACTGCCTGATGACAACGGCGGCAATGGCGGCGCGAATGATGACGATGCTGACACGGCGGACGGCACGGACGCTGACGGCAGCGGCGATAGCAGCGATTCCACTGGCGATAACAGCCCTGACGAGAACGCCGGCGAGAGCACGAATGAGCCGACAGAGCAGCCGAGCGCGCAGCCTACCCAACAGCCGCAGCCGAGCGCCGAACCGACTCAACAGCCAAGCGCGCAGCCGACGCAGAAACCTACCCAGCAGCCGCAGCCCACGCAGAAACCTACTCAGCAGCCAACCCAGAAGCCGACGCAACAGCCTACGCAGAAGCCAACCCAGCAGCCGCAGCCGACGCAGAAACCTACTCAGCAGCCGACGCAGCCAAGCGCGCCTGCAGAGAGCTGCCGTCTGTGCCGTCCGTCGGCCTCGGCGGCGCAGGCCTATGCCGCCGGCGCGGCCGCGCAATACGGCTGGACCGGCCAGAACTGGACCGACCTCGTGAAGCTGTGGAACCGCGAATCGGGTTGGCGTTGGAACGCCGAGAACCCGTATTCGGGCGCCTATGGCATCCCGCAGTCGCTGCCCGGCAACAAGATGGCCGCCTTCGGCTCGAACTGGAAGAATGACGCCGCCGTGCAGATCGACTGGGGCCTGAGCTACATCGCCGGCCGCTACGGCTCGCCGATGAAGGCCTGGGAGCATTCCGAACGGGTCGGTTGGTACTAAACCGCCTATGAGCGCCGCCGTCTGGCGACCGGCGGCGGCTCGCCCCCCCCTGTTCCGGCCATCCATTCCACTCATCCCCCATTCAGCCATAGCCGATAGGTAATCCATCCGCAGTCATCCACCCTCGTTCGATCACGAACGACGATGCAGAGGAAAGACGACAGATCCCATGAGCGCACACGACGACGAACAACGCGCGGCCGCGATGGCCGACGCGGCAACGACAACGTCCGCAACATCCACCGCAGCAACATCCACTGAAACAACATCCGCCGCAGGCCATCTGCTCGGCGCCGCCGACATCCGCCGCATCGCCGCCGACGCCGGCATCAGCCCGACGAAGAAATTCGGACAGAACTTCGTCATCGACCCGGGCACGGTGCGCCGCATCGTGCGTGAAGCCGGCGTCGGCGCCGACGACCATGTGCTCGAAGTCGGCCCGGGCCTCGGTTCACTCACGCTCGCGATTCTCGAAACCGGCGCGCAGATGACGGCGGTCGAAATCGACCCGCCCGTCGCGCAGCGGCTACCGCGCACGATTGGCGAATTCATGCCGCAGGCCGCCGATCGTCTGCGCGTCGTGCGCGCCGACGCGTTGACGCTCGCGCCGCAGAATCTGCCTGATTTCGCCGACGACGCGTCGTTCACGCTCGTCGCGAACCTCCCGTACAACGTCGCGACGCCGATTCTGCTGACATTGCTTGAACGATTTGACAATCTTGGTTCGTTCCTCGTCATGGTGCAGAAGGAGGTCGCCGATCGGCTGTCCGCGCGACCCGGATCGAAGATCTACGGCACGCCGAGCGTGAAGCTCGCGTGGTACGGCGTCGCGAAATCGGTCGGCACGATCGGCCGCAACGTCTTCTGGCCGGCACCGAATGTCGATTCCGCGCTCGTGCGCTTCGACCGCTACGCGCCGGGCGAGGCTCCGGCGGCGAAGTCGAGCCGCGAGGACGTGTTCGCGCTCATCGACGCCGCCTTCGGGCAGCGCCGCAAGACACTGCACGCGGCACTCAAGAAGGTCGTGCCGGAAGGCACGTTCGAAAAAGCGGGAATCGACGCGACTCGACGTGGCGAAACGCTGACCGTCGACGAATTCGTGCGTCTCGCCGACGCCGCGAAGGAGCTCGGCGCATGAGCGGCGCGATTGTGAGCGTCGACTGCCCGGCGAAGACGAACCTGACACTGCACGTCGGCGAGCGGCATGAGGCGTGGGGCGGCCGCCACTCCCTCGACACGATGTACTGCGCCGTCGGCGTCTACGACACGGTCACGCTCGAGCAGCGTCCCGATGGCGCCGGCTGCTCGCTCGAGATCTCCGGGCAGTATCTGGGCGATCTGGCCGCGTCGAGCAGCGACATGCTGCGCAACCATGCGATGCTCGCGTTGTTCGCGATGGCGCAGGCCTGCGGACGCGACCCGGACGTCGCAGTCACAATCGAGAAGAACATCCCCGTAGGCGCCGGCCTCGGCGGCGGTTCGGCGGACGCGGCCGGCACGTTGCTCGCGCTCAACGAACTGTGGGATCTGCATTGGCCGATTGAACGACTCGCGCCGATCGCGGCGACGCTTGGCGCGGACATGCCGTTCTGCCTCGTCGGCGGCTACGCGCACGGCTCGGGCTACGGCGAGATCGTCACGCCGGTGTCGGTCGACGATCCGCGCATCACGGCGTTGCGGGCCGACGGCTACGACGGCCGGGTGCTCGTCGGCGCCTACCGCGCCCAGCTGAGCACGCCGGAGGTGTACGCGGCCTTCGATGTGCTCGGCGGCGACGGTTCGCCGAACGATCTGCAGGCGGCGGCCGTCTCGCTGCATCCGCGTTCGGGCGTGGCGATCGAACTGGCGAAGGCCGCCGGCGCGACACGCGCCTTCATCTCCGGATCGGGACCGTCGGTGTGCGCCTTCGTGCCCGACGACGCCGCCGCGCACGCGGTCGAGCAGGCGTGGCTAGACGCGCAGGCCGTCGACCGACTTTTCGTCGCACAGGCGCCGGTGACGCCGGTCGTGCATGTGCCGGAACGTCGCGCTGACGCGGCCGCGGATGACCCGGCAGCGTCAGCATAATGGGATAAGGTGAGACCACACACACCTCGTCAACAAGGGATAGGTATGGCACAGAACAACGGGGCGCGCGAGGCCCGCAAGGCATACGTACGCAAGCGCCAGTCGATCGTGTTCGGCATCGTCGGCGTCGTGCTCGTCGTCGCGCTTGTCTTCTCGACGCTCGTGTTCTTCCATGTGGGCGGCCTTGGCCAGACGGCGCAAACGAAAGAGTCGGCAAACTACGGCCGCACCGCGCCGTGCGCGTCCCCAGCGGCCGACGGCTCGACGCCGAAGTACGTGGACAACCGTTCGGTGACGGTGCGCGTGCTCAACGGTACGCAGTTCTCCGGTTTCGCGCAGGCCGTGGCCGAGGCGCTCGAGAACCGCGAGTTCGTCGTGCAGGGCGTCGACAACTACGACAGCGCGAAGGTGGAGCGCACGCTCATCATCTTCGGCAAGAACGCGATTCCGCAGGCGTACACGCTCGCGAGCAACTTCAAAGACGCGCAGATGGTCATGGACGACCGTCCCGACAAGCTCGTCGACGTCGTCCTCGGCGCAACGTTCAAGGATCTCGTGCCGACCGAGGATCTGCCGAAGACCGGCTCCGACATTCCGAACATCGAAGGCTGCAAGGCGCCGGACAAGATGACGTCGCTGCCGAAGGCGCCCGACCATACGGCGGTCGGCTGAGTCCCTCCAGCCGTTTTGCGAACGCCCCGCACGCATGTCGTGTGCGGGGCGTTCGCAAAACGGCGTCCTGGCGATCGTTCTGTGTCAGTTCCGCCCCGGTGATGTTCGCAAACGCGCCCGTCAGCGGTCGGCCGTGCGCTCGTCGTACCAGCGATGCAGCTCGGCGACGGCCACATCGTGCTCGACCGGGCCGTGATCGAGACGATAGTCGAGCATGTGCCGGTAGGCGGCGCCGACCTCCGGCCCCGGCTCGATCCCCAGTTCGGCGATGATCTCGTTGCCGTTGAGGTCCGGGCGGATCGCCTTGAGATCCTCCTGCTCCTTGAGTTCGCGGACGCGTTCCTCCATCTCGTCCATCGCCGTGCTGAACACGAGCTCCTTGCGGCGGTTCCGCGTCGTCACATCGGCGCGCGTGAGCCGGTTGAGCCGTTCGTAGAGCGGCCCGGCGTCCTTGACGTAGCGGCGCACGGCCGCATCCGTCCACGGCTCGTCCACATAGCCGTGGAACCGCAGATGCAGATTGACGAGTTCGCTGACGTCGTCGACGATGTGATGGTCGAAGCGCAGCGCCTTGAGGCGTTTGCGCGTGAGCTTGGCGCCGACGGCGTCGTGATGGCGGAACGTGACCTTGCCGCCGGCTTCGAACTTACGCGTCTTCGGCTTGCCGATGTCATGCATGAGCGCGGCAAGGCGCAGCACGAGGTCGGGTCCGGGCACCGGGCCGTCGGGACCTGTTTCGAGCGCGACCGCGCGGTCGACGACAATCATCGTGTGTTCGAAGACGTCCTTGTGGCGATGATGTTCGTCGATTTCGAGCTGCAGCGCCGGGATTTCAGGGAAGACGATGTCGGCGAGTCCGGAATCGACGAATGCCTCGATGCCGGCGCGCGGGCGGTCGGACAGCAGCATCTTCGTCAGTTCGTCGCGCACACGCTCGGCGGAGACGATCTCGAGTCGCGAACCCATGTCGCAGATCGCCTCGGCGGTCCCGGCCTCGATCGTGAAACCGAGCTGCGCGACGAAACGCACGGCGCGCATCATGCGCAGCGGATCGTCGTCGAAGGATTGACGGGGGTCGACGGGCGTGCGCAACAGCTTGCGCTGCAGGTCGTTCGCGCCGCCGAAGGGGTCGACGAACTCGAGCTGCGGCACACGCAGTGCCATCGCGTTGACGGTGAAGTCGCGGCGCGACAGGTCACCCTCGAGCGAATCGCCGTAGCTGACCTCGGGTTTGCGCGAATCGGGGTCGTACACATCCGAACGGTAGGTCGTCACCTCCACCTTGACTTCGGTGCCGTCGGGACGCCGACGCAGCGCGCCGAGCGTGCCGAACTTGCGTCCCATGTCCCAGAAGCCGTCATGTCCCCACCGTTTGAGGATCGGCTCGAACTCCTCGGGCCGCGCCGACGTGCAGAAATCAAGATCATGCGAAGGCCGATGCAGCAGCAGGTCGCGCACGGGACCCCCGACGAGCGCGAGCTCGTACCCGGCATCGGCAAACATCTCTCCCAGCTCAATGGCTTCCGGCCACACTTCGAAGTCCACAGGTTTCCCTTTCCGGCAATCGTCATGACGCGTCGGACGCGTCCCATCGGCGTTTCCGCCGGCACTTTTCTGCCCTTCAAGCATACCCGCACCCCATCGGCGGCAAAACATGAGTAAGGTGGACTACATGACCACACCCGCAGACGTTGCACGCATGCTTGCCAACGCTGCGGCCAACCATGCCCACAGTCCGCTTGAGCCGGACGCGCTCATGTACACGTCGCAAACGCAGACGCTGCACATCACGACGGACACGGCGCCGGCGAAACCCGACCCGCACACGCCGACGCCGGCGATGATGCCGCGCCGCCGCACGAGCGACCGTCCGACGACCTTCGCGTCGCTCGACGCCCAGGAACTGCCGATCGTGCGCGAATACTCGGCCGGCGGCCTCGTCTTCGACGCGCGCGGCCGCGTCGCAATCATCGCGAGGCATTCACGCAGCGGCCACCTCGAATGGTGTTTGCCGAAAGGCCATATAGAAAAAGGCGAAACACCTCAGCAGACGGCCGTGCGCGAAGTGCATGAGGAGACCGGTATCCTCGGTGAGGTCGTTGATTCGATCGCCACGATAGACTATTGGTTTACCGGAACCAGCCAACGCGTCCACAAGCTCGTCCACCACTTCGCGCTGCGCCAGATCGGCGGCGAACTGACGGTGGAGGGCGACCCGGACCATGAGGCCGAGGACGCCATCTGGGTGGACTTCGCCGATCTGGACGACGTGCTCAGTTACCCCAACGAGCGTAAGATAGCTTGGCTGTATGCAAGGAAACTGAACAGGCAGGGCTAACGTGAATCGACGTCACACCAATACGCACGCCCGGCGTCGTGCTTGGTGCGCGCTGCTGGTGCTGCTCATCGCGATCGCGACGGTGCTTGACGTGCACATCCCGCAAGCGGCCGCCGACGAGCGCGACGCCACGGCGAACGACGCGTCCGGCGTCGCGCTCGCCGTCGAATCGCTCACCGCCGTCATCACCGCGACCTCCGGATTCTCCGCGACGCTCACCGTCGAAAACCGCACGACGCAGCCGATGGACGCCGGCGCAATCGACATCCTGACGAATCCCGACTACAACTTCATCTCGCGCACCGATGTGCAGGAGTGGGCGGACGGCACCGCGCAGATCGACACGACGCACGAGCTTGCGCACGTCGGCGTCGCGGCGATCCCGGCCGGCGGCCGCGTGCGCGTGCACGCCACGCTCGCCGCCGACAACGCCGCGCTCGCCGCGCTCACGACGTGGGGGCCGCGCCCGCTGCGCATCCTCTACTCCGCGCAGAGCGGCGACGCGCAGCCGACGAGCGCGACGCTCAACACCTACGTCACGCGTTCGCAGGACGGCGCGGCCGGCGTGCGCACGCCATCAATCGGCATGAGCGTCGTCATGCCGCTCACGTCGTACGATTGGAACGCCGATGCGAAGACGCGGCAGCAGCTCATCACATCGGCTGCGCGCGATGTGCAGGCGTCCGCCGTCGCGACGCTCGGCGACGCCGAACGCAAGGCGCTGCATGATAAAGATCAGCTGAGCACGAAGTATCCGAAACTGCAGGTCGTCACCGATCCCGCCGTGCTCGCGACGCTCGGCACGCCGCATCTGACGGCGCTGATGCAGCCTGCGCGTTTCGACATCACCGCATACGCGCGCGTCGGCGATCCGCAGGCCTATGCGCGCGCCGGCGTCGACGACGATGATTGGAGCGCCGCGAGCGCCGTCGCACGACTGCGCGACGCGCTCGGCGACACGTCCGCCGATGCGCCGACGATCGCATGGCAGGGTTCCGACAGCTGGACGATGGATGCGCTTGACGCGGCGCGTGGGGCCGGCTATGACACGGTGATCGCGACCGGCGACTTCAACATCGCCGACGATGCGACGGCGCAGACGCTCGTCTACCGCACGCCGACCGAACATGGCGACGTCACCGTGCTCGGCACACAGCCGCTGCTCACGTCCCTCGCGAACGCGCACGCGTCGTCGCAGCACGCGCGCGCCGAACGCACCGACGCCGGTCGCATCGCGCGTTTCATCGCGCAGAGCGCGTTCTATCAGATGGAGCAGCCGTACGCGCAGCGCACGCTGCTCGTCTGCTTCGGCGAAGACGCGACGGCGCAGGAGGTGCGCATGCTGATGGATGCGCTCGGCGACGCGAGCTGGATCGATCTGACGTCGCTTGCCGACCTCGCGGCGCAGGATTCGCTCGTCTCCTCCGATCTGATGCCGCAGCTGATCGATGAGAACGTCGGGCTGTCCGGCGGTCGTGTCGACGCCGTCCGTGAGACACTCGTGCAGCTCGGCGCGAGCCGCAATGACCTGACGCGACTCGCCTCGTCGATTCTCGGCGACGGCGACGGCGGCGCGAAGAAATCGAAGGCCGAGCCGAAATCAAACGACACAGCGACGCCAAACGATGCCGTGACACCGAACGATGCAGCGACATCCACCGACACAGCGACATCCACCGACACAGCGAAATCGAACGACGACGCAGCGACGGCGACGGCGCATGCGACCGTCGACGCGAGTCCCGCACCGCAGGAGACCTCCGACACGTCCCGGCTGACCGAGGCCGCCTACGCGCGCCGGCTGCTCGATGCCCATGCCCTGCTCGCGCTGTTCGCGCTGCAGGGCGATGCGACGTCGTGCACGGCGATGCGTACGGCCGCACGCGAACTCGCCGACGCGGCCTTCGACGCGATCACGCTGAACCCGTCGGGCAACGTCAGCGTGCTGTCGGAGACGGCGTCGATGCCGATCACGGTGAGCAACAGCCTGCCGTTCCCGATCGACGTGCGCATCTCGTCGCGCACTGACGCGATCGAGATCGTCACGGCGCGCATGACGCCGATCACGGTGCCGGCGCACGGCGAGGCGCAGGCGTCGATTTCGATTCGCGTGACGACCTCCGGCACGGCGGTCGCGCGCGAGCAGCTCGCCGACAGGGACGGCGACCTCTTCGGCGCAGTGCAGCAGACGTCGATCACCAGTTCGCTGCAGATCAGCGACAAGAGCGGTCTCGTCATCATCATCTTCGCCGTCGCGCTCGGCCTACTCGGCCTGTGGCGACAGTTCCACCGCAAGAAGGATCCCGACGAATGAGTTCTTCCGTAGGCCGCAATTCGCTGATCATGGCTTCCGGCACGGCCGCGTCCCGCATCACCGGCCAGATCCGCACGATTCTGCTCGCAGCGGCGATTGGCACGACCGGTCTGGCGGCGAACGCGTATCAGGCCGGCTCGATGATCCCGCAGGTCATCTACACGCTCGTCTCCGGCGGCATCTTCAACGCGGTCCTCGTGCCGCACATCGTGCGCACGTTGCACAGCGACAACGCCGAGGAGCAGCTCAACAAGATCGTCACCTTCGCCGTCACGCTGCTGCTCGGCGTCACCGTGCTGATGGCCGCGCTCACGCCGTGGATCACGCGGTTGTACGTCAGCGGCAGCCCCGAGCTGATCAGCCTGACGTGCGCGTTCACGCTGTGGTGCACGCCGCAGATCTTCTTCTACGGCCTGTACACGGTGCTCGGCCAGATCCTCGCCGTGAAGAACAAATTCGGTGCCTACGCGTGGAGTTCGGTCGGCGCGAACCTCATCAGTTGTCTCGGCTTCGTCCTGTTCATCGTGCTCTACGGCAACCATTCGCAGTCGTCGGCCGGCGCGTGGACGACGCCGAAAATCGCGTTGACGGCCGGCATGTGGACACTTGGCGTCACGTTCCAGGCGCTGATTCTGTTCGTGCCGCTGCTGCGCGCCGGCTTCCGCTTCCGTCTGCGCTTCGGCGTGCGCGGCATCGGCCTGCGCACGATGGGACCGATCGCCGCGTGGAGCATGGGCATCGTCGCGATCGACCAGATCGCCAACATCATCATCACGCGCATTCTGACGGGCGCGCCGGGCGTCGCCGCACGTACGATGCATCTCAGCGAGTTCGACGTCGCCGGCAACGCGACTTATCAGAACGCGTACACGATCTACATCCTGCCGTATTCGCTCATCGCCGTCTCGGTCGCCACAGCGATCTTCCCGCAGATCTCGTCGGCAATCGCCGATCATGATATCGAACGCGCGCGCGGCGATCTGAGCGGCGCGCTGCGCACGGTCGGCGCGATCATGTTCCTGTTCACAGCCTTCTTCCTCGTCATGCCGCTCGCGATCACGCGCGCTCTGCTGCCGACCGTCTCCGTCAACCAGGCGATCCTCATCTGCGGCCCGTTGATGGGCTTGTGCGCCTGCCTGCCGTTGGCGAGCGCGTATCTGATCATCCAACGCACGTTCTACGCCTTCGAGGACGGCCGCTCCCCCTTCGTCTTCATGACGATCATGTACGCGCTGCAGCTGTCGTCGTGTCTGCTGTGCACGCGTTTCCTTCCGCCGACCGATTGGGCAACCGCCGTCGGCCTGTGCGCGTCGGCGAGTTATCTGCTGTCCTTCATCCCGCTCGTGCATATGCTGCGCAAACGGTTCGACGGCTCGCTCGACGGCCGCCGCATCGCACTCACCTATCTGAAGGCTTTCGCGGCGATGATCGTCAGCGTCGTCATCGGCTTCGCGTTGCAGGGGCCGATCTACCGGCTGCTGCATGTCAACGATCCGTCGAGCTCCGGCGTCGTCGGCTGGCTTGAGTCGGTCGGCGCGGCGATCGTGCTGTTCGTCGTCATCGTCGCTGTCTATCTGGCCGTGCTGTGGGTGCTGCGCTGCGAGGAGCTCACGCAGGGCGTCGCCGCGTTGCGCGCGCGTCTTTCGCGCCGCGCGGGCGCGGCGGGAACGCCGGCCGTCGTCGACGCCGTCGACGGCGAGGAGCGCGCGTTCGACGCCGCCCACGGCATCGTTGATGATTCCAATGGTGCCGCCGCCGATTCCGACGCCTATGACGACGACAGCACGCGCGTCATGCCCGAGCTCAGCCGCATCGCACCGGCGGTGCCGATCGACGAGCTCGTGCAGCTCGACCCGCCGGTGCCGGCAGGCCTCGCCGAAGCACCGATTGCGCTCGCCGCCGACCGTCCGCGCACGCCGGCGCCGACGACCACCGCGAACAGTAGAATGACGGTGCACACATCCGCACGGCCTTACGAATCAGGGGAAACCATGAAGCCTCATCTGGGAGATACCATTCTCAACCGATACACGCTCGTGTCACCGCTGCGTGAAGAGGCCGGCCTGCAGGTGTGGAAGTCGAACGACCGTGTTCTGTCGCGCGACTGCCAGCTGTTCATCGTCAACAACCGCGCCGTCCTCGCGAGCACGAATGCGCTCGCCGGCACGCTCGCCGCGTCCCGCGACCCGCGCTTCACGCAGGTCATCCAATTGCAGCACGACGGCGACATCGCCGTCATTCTCACCCGTCTCGACGGCGGAGTCTCAATCACCGAATACATGCGCGACGATGGTGCCGGCGCGCCGCCGCTCAGCTACGAGGCGATGCGCACGATCATCGGCGAGACGATGGATGCGATCCGTTTCCTGCAGCACGACCGTCTGACGCATCGCGCACTGTCGACCGACACGGTGCGCCTGACGCGCAACGGCGTGCAGCTCGCCGATACCCCGGTGAGCGCCGCGCTCGCAGACACGGCGAACACGCCCGCCTCATATAACGACGAACGCCGTGCGATCCGTCAACTCGCCGGCGTCCTCTACGGCATGCTCACGCGCACGCCGTCGACGATGCATCCGCGATTCTCGCTCGACCGGCTGCCCAAGGACGCGCCGATCGAGTTCCGTCTCATCGTCAAGCGCGGCCTCGAACTGAACGAGGGCGACAAGCCGACGGTGCCGCTCGTGACGATGGCCGAAATGGACGCGCTGCTCGGCGCGCGCAAGCCGCTGCATGCGCTGACGCGTCACGATCTGCGGCTGACCGGCGCCGACGGCGAATGTTCGATCGTGCGTGCGATGATCCAGCCAGCGCTGCCTGGCGACATCCTGCCGATCCCCGATTCGATGGTCTCGTCGCAGACGATGCCGTCGATGATGTTCCCGGCTCAGCAGCTCGACCCCGAATCGCTCGCCGAACTCGAAGAGGAGACCCAAGAGGCGAAGGACGACGCGGACGCGGCGAATGGCCGCTCGTTCAAGGCGGTGTGGAACAAGAGCAAGGCGATCATGGGCGGCACCGACGACACGGCCGCGAAGATCCCGGAGATCTCGCCGAACAACGCGACCGAGATGTTCACGGCCTTCGACCCGAACGCCGTCCAGGAGACGCCGATGACGCCGTCGCGTCTGACGGTGCCGCTCGACGTGTCCTCGATGCGCGACGGTACCGTCGACACGTCGTCGTCGACGTCGTCGACCGGCCATCTGCCGGCGATCGACGAGAACGGCAATGTCGTGCCCGACGGTTCACAGTCGCAGCGCGAACTGCGCAAGGAGCACGAGGACATCGACGCGACCTATGTTATGGGCGCGCCGGCGCTGCCGCCGAGCTTCGCGCCGCAGGAGCGTCCGAAGTCGCAGCCGACGTCGAACGTCACCGAACCGAAGCCGAAGAAGAAGGGCAAGAAGCGCGCCGCGATCATCGTCGGCATCATCGCGATCCTCGTCGCGCTCGGCTTCGCCGTGCACAGCATCGCGACGAGCGGATCGCTGTTCGGCTTCGGCAGGCAGGACACGACGTACTGGCCGGACGCCGACCTGTCCAACGTCCCCTTCGGCGAACGCAACGGCGGCGACGTGAAAGCCCCGGAGGCAGCGAATCGGCAGAGCGAGACGCCGAAGCCGACCGAGACACCGTCGAAGGCGCCGAACAACACCGCCTATCCGGTCGCCTCGCAGCAGTTCCTCGACCGCCCGGCCGGACAGCAGGGCTACGGCTACTATCTGCATCTGCAGAACAAGGAAAACGTCGACCGGCTCGTCGTCAAGATCCAGTCCTCGGGCGGCAAGGGTGTCGTCTACGCGAACGCGACGGCCGACAACCCGACCGGCGGCGAGAAGATGGCCGAATTCACCTTCGCCGAGGGCGGCACGACCGAAGTCAAGTTCTCGAAGCCGATCGAGACGCAGGACATCATCATGTGGGTGCCGCTCGACAGCTTGCCGGGCAATCAGCTGTACATCAACTCGGTGCAGGCGTTCTAAGGAAACCTGAGTCGCTACAACGTGGCGGGGCAAGCGGCAGCAGTCGCTTGCCCCGCCGCGTTCTTGCGTCACGGGACGAGCGCATGTGCCCACAGAGATACATCGAAATAATCGACGGGGCGCATCTATTGTGAAGACATGAGTGAAATTCGCGATGTCATCATCATCGGTTCGGGCCCCGCAGGCTACACGGCGGCCATCTATCTGGGACGGGCGGGCCTCAAACCCCTCGTCATCGCGGGCGCCCTCACGCCGGGTGGGCAGCTCGTCAACACGACCGAAGTCGAGAACTTCCCCGGCTTCCCCGACGGCGTGCTCGGCCCTGATCTGATGGAGGCGATGCAGCGTCAGGCGGAGCGTTTCGACGCCGAACTCGTCTACGACGACGTCGAATCGGTCGAACTTGACGAGACGATCAAGACGGTGCACTGCAACGGCGGCGACGTCTACCGTGCGCGCGCCGTCATCGTCGCGACCGGCTCGTATTACCGCCATCTCGACGTGCCCGGCGAAGAGGAGTACGCCGGCAAGGGCGTCTCGTACTGCGCGACATGCGACGGTTTCTTCTTCCGCGGCAAGCCGATCGTCGTCGTCGGCGGCGGCGACTCGGCAATGGAGGAAGCCGGATTCCTGAGCCGTTTCGGCTCGTCGGTGACGCTGCTGCATCGGCGCGACCAGTTCCGCGCGTCGCGCATCATGATCGACCGCACGATGGAGAATCCGGCGATCGATGTGATGACGAACACCGTCGTCACGCGCATCAACGGTGACGGCAAGGCCGTCACGTCAATCGATGTGCGCGACGTGAAGACCGGCGAGGAGCGTGAGCTCGACGCAAACGGCGTGTTCATCGCAGCCGGGCAGATCCCGCAGACGGCGTTCCTCGGCGGCGCGCTGACGCTCGACGACCACGGCTACATCGTCGTCGACGGCGCGAGCACGCGCACGAACGTGCCCGGCGTCTTCGCGGCAGGCGACTGCGCCGACCCCGTCTATCAGCAGGCGATCAGCGCAGCCGGTACCGGCTGCCGCGCAGCGATCGACGTGCAGACCTATCTCGAATCGATCGCCGAGGAAGCCGACGCCTAAGGCGTTACTGCTGCGGGTTGAGCAGGCCGATGATACGGTCCATCTCCTCGGGCGACGAGAACACGATCTCGATGCGGCCGTGCTTCTCCGACCCCTTGATCGAGACCTTCGTGCCGTAGCGCTGTTCGAGGCTGACCTGAATCGGCGAACCGGCCCACGGGTTGTGCTTGTTCGTCTTCGGCTTCTTCGGATGGTCGCTCGCCTGCATCGAAACGATTTCCTCGACGCTGCGCACGCTCAGACCTTCGTCGACGATGCGCTTGGCGAGCGCCTCCATCGACGCGGCGTCCGGCAGGCCGAGCAGCGCGCGCGCATGTCCCGCCGAAATCTTGCCGGAGGCAACCGTCTTCTGCACGCTCGCCGGCAGATTCATCAGGCGCAGCGTATTGGCGATCTGTGGACGCGACTTCGAGACGGAACGTGCGAGCTGCATCTGCGTGAGGCCGAACTCGTCGATCATCTGCTGATAGGCGGCCGCCTCCTCGAGCGGGTTGAGCGCGACGCGGTGCAGGTTCTCGAGCAGTGCATCGCGCAGCATGTAGTCGTCGGCCGTCGTCTTGACGATCGCCGGGATCTTCGTCAGGCCGGCGATCTGCGACGCGCGCCAACGACGCTCGCCCATGATGAGTTCGTATTCACTGTCCATGCGGTCGGCGAAGGGGTCGCCGCTCGGCTGCTGCGGCTGCGCATGGGCGGCGCGGATCTGCTCGACCGGGCGCTTGCGCACGACGATCGGCTGCAGCACGCCGACTTCCTTGATCGATTCGGACAGTTCGCGCAGTTCCTCGTCGTCGAAGACGGTCCGCGGCTGATGCAGATTCGGTCCGATCTGCGTGACCTCGAGTTCGACGAGGTAGCCGCCTTCGACCGGCTTGAGGCCGTCCTCGGCTGTCTCCTGCTGCGGCGCGGCGTCGTGCTTCGCGACGATCGGCGTGCCGTCGAAGAACATGTCGCTCGGGTGCGCCATGTCGCCGATCGCCGGCATCGTCGCGCGCTTCTGCGACGACGATGAGGTCGTTGCCGACATCGAGCGCGACTGCGACGACTGTTCGGCGGTCTGTGCCGCAGGACGATGCTCGGCTGCCTCCGGCTGCAGCGTCATCGGCGCGGCGAGCTTCGAGACGGTCTCGCCGTGGCGCGTCATCGTGCCCATCGACGGAATCGTCGAGCTCAGCGGCGACACCGGCGTGGCCGGCTGCTCACTGGCGGCTGACGCGGCGGCCGGCGTCTGCTGCTGTTTCGCCGGCTTCGGCTGCGACTTCGCCGGCGTCGGCTGTGTCGGCTGCTTCGGCGTCTGCTTCTTCGGCTGCTCGGGCGGCGTCACCGAGTCGGGCTGTTCGCCGGGCAGTGAGGGGAACAGTGCACCGAGTCCTCGGCCCAAACGTGATTTCGATGCCATGTCACTCCTCGTTTCTTCTCGATGCGATGGTCTCCAGTACGACGGCCGACCGGTTGTTGATTTCGAGCGCGGCCTCGCGGTAGGCAATCGCGCCCATGCCGCGCGGATCGTAGCTGACGACGGTCTGCGCGAAGCTCGGCGCCTCCGAGATCTTGACGGTGCGCGGAATCGTCGTGTCGAGCACGATGCTCGGGTAGTGCGTCTTGACTTCCTCGTACACCTCGCGGCTGAGCAGCGTGCGACGGTCGAACATCGTCACGAGCATCGTCGAGACGAGCAGTTCAGGGTTGAAGTTCGACTGGACGAGGCCGATCGTGTTGATGAGCTGTCCGAGGCCTTCGAGCGCGTAGTATTCGGCCTGGATCGGGATCAGCATCTCGGAGACCGCGCACATCGCGTTGATGACGAGCAGGCCGAGGCTCGGCGGGCAGTCGACGAACACGTAGTCGTAGTGCACGTCGCTGTTGGCGAGGAATTCGTCGAGCGCGTGCCGCATCAGGTTGTTGCGGTCGGGCATGTCGGCGAGTTCGAGGTCGGCGCCGCTCAAGTCGATCGACGCGGGCACGACGTGCAGCGTCTTGTAATCGGGGCAGACCTGCATGACGTCGGCGATCGTCGCGCGGCCCTCGATGACGTCGTAGACCGACGGGTCGCCGGAGTTGTGCTTCGCGCCGAGCGCCGTCGATGCGTTGCCCTGCGGATCCATGTCGACGACGAGCACGTTCATGCCCGTCTGCGCGAATGCAGCGGCCACGTTGACGGCCGTGCTCGTCTTGCCGACGCCGCCCTTCTGATTGGCGACGGCGATGCGGCGTGTACGTGCCGGACGTTTGAATTCCGCGGCGTTGATGCGTTCGTAGCGCGTAGATTCGTCGGCGATCTGCGAGCCGACGCCGGAATCGCTGCCTTTGAAGATGCGCGCGAGCGTTTCCGTTGTGCTTTCCATGCCGGGGATGTTCCCTTGATCTGTCACGAGGACTGTCCTCCTAGTTGAGTCGCAGTGTCTTCAAGTCTGTGTAGCCGTCTGGACAGGGCGTCCGCCCGATTCCCAATGTGGATAACCGGTGGATGATTGTGGATAACTTCCGTTTTCCCCACGCCCTGCCACTGTGAAAATCGTTGATTTACAAGCTGTCAGCGGCCATCAAGTTATCCACATCGAGATTGTGGATAACTTTTTCCAATCAACAGTCGATGTGGATAACCTACCGCCTCGCCGCCTTTTTGCTGGTCGCCTTCTTGTTGATGATGACGACCCGCGTATCCTCGAGGCCGTCGGCGACCGGTGCCGTCACGACGCGCGGGCGCACACCGCCGTATTGGGCGATCACCTTGCGCGCCTTGTCGATCTCAGTCTGCGCGGAGCGCCCCTTGAGCGCGATGAGCTCACCCCCCGGTTCGACGAGCGGCAGCGTCCAGCCGGCGAGTTTCATCAACGGCGCGACGGCGCGGCAAGTCACAGCCGCGAAGGGATGCCGAATCGCGTCGCGCACCCCCTCGGGGACGACGACGGAGGCCTTGACGTGACGCTTCGCCTCCGGCTGACGTTCGTCAAGCGCGGCAATCGCCTCCTCGGCGCGCCCCCGCACGACGATTACATTGGACAACCCCATCGCCTCGACGCATTCGGCGAGCCACTCGCAGCGACGCTCCATCGGCTCGATGAGCGTGAACGCGCAATCAGGCAGCATCGCGGCGGCCACGAGGCCCGGAAAACCGCCACCGCTGCCGATGTCAGCGACGGTGCGGAAGCGCTTGCCTTCCGTCGCCTCGCGGATGAACGGCACGATCGCCGCGGAATTGAGCAGATGCCGCTCCCACAGGATGTCCACGTCGCGCGGCCCGATGAGCCCCCTCGGTTCACCTTCCTGCGCGAGTTTCCCGTGAAACACCTTCATCGCGCCCAGCGCATCACCGAAGGTCGCCTCAAGCACCGGGGAATCGGCGAGTTGTTCGTCGGTATGGATCTCGTCACTCATAACGCACCATCCTATACCGTTTTCACGTGCAACATCCCCGTCTCAGTTCATCTTCACGTGAAACTTTTATCACCACGTGAAACATATATGGCACGAATCGCATATGCACGTAACGCACCATTAATTAATCGGAAGGGTTTATTTACTGGGCCGTAACCGCAGATGGGCGCGCGGAAACCCGCAGGCGCGCACAATCGAAGACAACATTCAGGACTGGAAAGGAGCTGTGGCCATGCAGGAACAGGACATCGAGACGGAACCGCTGCTCGACGACCCCGTCGCCTCCGTCTCGCTCAACGCATTCAGCTCGCTCACGAAGGGCTCGCCGGCGCCGTACTGGCTGTTCCGCGGCGTGTGCGGCGCGTGGGGCATCGAAACGGAGCGCGCGCGGCTCGATCTCATCACCGTCTCTGAGAACGCGACCTTCGTGCTCATCATCGACGGCCGGCCCGAAGGCGTCGTGCGCGTCTCCCAGCCGGGATACGTCGGCGGGCCGGAAGCCGTCGCCTCGGAGATCGCGTGGCTCAACGCGCTGCACGAGATCGATGGCGTGAATCTGATCAACCCGGTGCCGACCGTGCGCGGCATGTTCGTCACGAAGATCCGCGACCTCAACGACGTGAGTTGGATGGTCGTCTCGACGAAGTTCGTCGAGGGCACCGTGCTCGAGGATCTCGACGATCCGAGCGCGTACTACGAGACAATCGGCTCGTGGGCGGCGAAGTTCCACGCGCAGTCGCGCGCATGGAAGCAGCCCTACGGATTCAAGCGCTTCACGTGGGATCTTTCGGACATGGTCGGCACCGCACCGCGCTGGGGCCGCTGGGAGACCGCCAACCTCAATGCGCTGCAGCGCCGCCTGTGCGACGCCGCGCTCGACAAGGCGCTCAAGGTCATGGCGCACGCGCCGCGCGACGCGCAGTCGTGGGGCCTCATCCACGCCGATCTGCGCCCGAGCAACATCATCCGCGGCGACGACGGCACGCTCACTGTCATCGACTTCGACGACGCCGGCTACAGCTGGTATCTCTACGATTACGCGGCCTCGCTGAGCTTCATCGAACACAAGGAGTACGCCCCCGATCTCGCGAAGGCGTGGATGCGCGGCTACGAATCGGTCGCTGGCCGATTCACACCCGACGAACTCGAGATCATGTCCGCGCTGTCGATGATCCGCCGTCTGCAGATGCTCGGATGGACGACCAACCACCGCGAGGACGCGCTGCCCGGCGGCCTCGCGCGCGAGCAGGCGCCCGGCAGCGTCATGTGCGCCGAACGCTATCTGCAGGACTCGCGCTGGCTGCTGCGGTAGCGGATACGCGGGCGGTCGCCCTCATCAACCAATTCTCTTCTCCCCCAATCATCAATCAACCAACCTCACCAACAAAGAACAAAGAAACGAACAGATGCACACCTGAAGCACAAAAGGAGCACACCATGTCCAGTACGGTATCGGGATCAGGACTCGGATCGGTGACCTACGTCGCCACGGATAAGGACTACTTCAAGAAACGTCAGCTCAAACGCACGGCGGGCGCGTTCGGACTGTGGGCGATCGGCGTGAGCGCCGTCGTCTCCGGCGACTTCTCCGGCTGGAACGGCGGCATCGCGCAGGCCGGATGGGGCGGCTTCCTCATCGCCGCCGGCGTCGTCTACGTCATGTACGTGCTCATGCTCAACTCGATCAGCGAGATGGCGAGCGCGATGCCGCATACCGGCGGCGCGTACTCCTTCGCCCGTGCCGCGATGGGCCCGTGGGGCGGCTTCTTCACCGGCCTCGCCGAGACCGTCGAATACGTGATGACGGCGGCCACGATCGTCTACTTCTCGTCCGCTTACGCCGATTCGATCCTGATGGACATCTCCGGCTTCTCGCTGACCGACGCCGGCTACCAATGGGTGTGGTGGCTCGCCATCTACGCGATCTTCGTCGCGCTCAACTGGGTGGGCGCCGAGACCTCGTTCCGCTTCGCGCAAGTCGTGTCGATCGCCGCGCTCGCGATTGTCGCGTTCTTCGGCGTCGGCGCGCTGTTGAGCGGCAAGGTCGATTTCGCCTCGCTGTTCAACATCACGCCGACCGCCGGCCATTCGAGCTTCCTGCCCTTCGGCGTCGGCGCGATCTTCTTCGCGATGCCGTTCGCGATGTGGCTGTTCCTCGGCATCGAACAGCTGCCGCTCGCGGCCGAGGAGGTGCGCGACCCGGAGCGCAACATCCCGAAGGCGTCCCGCCTGTGCATCCTGACGCTCGGCCTGTCCGCGATCATCGTCGTTTTCCTGAATCCGTCGGTGATGGGCGCTGCCGCGCTCGGCGGTTCGGACGAGCCGCTGCTTGACGGATTCCGTGCGATTCTGCCTGGCAACCTCGCCGCCATCCTGTCCGCCTTCGCGCTCATCGGCCTGCTCGCCTCGGTGCAGGGCATCACCTTCGCGTACGGCCGCAACCTGTACTCGCTGAGCCGCGCCGGCTACTATCCGGCGTTCCTGTCGCTGACCGGCAAGAAGAAGACGCCGTACTGGGGTCTCGTCGTCGGCGCCGTCATCGGCTTCGCGGCGCTGTTCATCATCGCCTACGGCGGCGAGGGCGCGGGTTCGGTCGTGCTGAACATCGCCGTCTGGGGCGCCGTGCTCGCCTACCTGCTGCAGATGGTCTCGTATGTGCTGCTGCGCAGGCACATGCCGAACATCAAGCGGCCCTTCGTCTCCCGCTTCGGCGTTCCGGGCGCCGTCATCGCCGGCCTGCTGTCGTTCGCGATCTTCGTGGCCGTCCTGCTCAACCCGGACTACCGACTCGCCGTCTACGTGATGGTGGGCATCTATCTGGCCGCCACCGTGTTCTTCGCCGCCTACGGGCGCAAACACCTCGTGCTCTCCCCCGAGGAGGAGTTCGCGGCCTCCGGCGGCACCGCCGCATACAAGACGCACGACTGATCATCGTTGATTGATCATCGCTGATTTCGATTGATTGCGCGCATATCGGGCGCCCGTCGCAGTCGCGGCGGGCGCCCGCTTTGTCATCCGCCGCCGCTGTGCGCAATCATTTCGCCGCTGTGCACAACCATTTCACAGCTCCGCACAACCATTTACGGCTCTTCGCGCCATAATGGTTCATTTCCAGAACGTATCCGACGCCGCTACATTGCCGCGATACGCTCGCCATCAACAGCGATCAGCAACCAGCAGACGTCAAGGAGCACCCATGGCCACACGATCGACCATCATGGACACGAACAGCTTCCGCCCGGAGATGGCGGCGGCACTCGACCCGCAGACGCGCAGGCTCACCGAGGAACGCAACGTGCTCGGCCCGGCCTACCGCCTGTTCTACCGCAATCCCGTGCACCTCGTGCGCGGTCAGGGCGCGCGCCTGTGGGACGCGGACGGCGTCGAATATCTCGACGTCTACAACAACGTGGCGTCGGTCGGCCATGCGAACCCGCGCGTCGTCGACGCGATGAGCCGCCAAGCGAGCGCACTCAACACCCATACGCGCTACCTGCACGAGAACATCCTCAACTACGCGGAGGATATCCTCTCGACGATGCCCGAGGAAATCGACCGGATCATGTTCCAGTGCACCGGCTCGGAAGCGAACGACCTGGCCGTGCGCGTCGCGCAGGCCTACACCGGCGGCGAAGGCGTCATCGTGACGGCCGAGGCGTACCACGGCAACTCGGCACTCACGTCGAAGCTCTCCCCCGCGCTCGGCACCGCGCAGGAACTCGGTCTGACGATGCGCATGATCCCCACGCCTGACACCTACCGCCTCGTCATCGACGGCAAGCCGGCCAGCGAATGCACGGCCGAGAAATTCGGCGGATGGATGGCCGGCGAGGTGCGCAAGGCCGTCGCGGACATGGAACGGCACGGCATCCGCTTCGCCGCGCTGCTCGCCGATTCGATCTTCTCCTCCGACGGCGTCTACCCCGATCCGGTCGGCTATCTCAAGCCCGTCATCGACACCGTGCACGAGCTCGGCGGCGTATGGATCGCCGATGAGGTGCAGCCCGGCTTCACGCGCACCGGCGACGCGTTCTGGGGCTTCGAACGCCAGGGCATCGTGCCGGACATCGTCACGAGCGGCAAGCCGATGGCGAACGGCCTGCCCACATCGTTGATGGCCGCGCGTCACGAAGTGCTCGAACCTTTCGCCGGCACGATCCCGTATTTCAACACCTTCGGCGGCAACCCGGTGTGCATGGCCGCCGCACAGGCCACGCTCGACGTCATGCGCGACGATGACACGATGGGCAACGCGAAGCGCGTCGGCGCGATCTTCAAGCAGGCGGTGACCGATCTGATGGCCGAGCATCCGTGCATCGGCGACGTGCGCGGCGCCGGCCTCTACATCGGCTGCGAGATTGTGAAACCGGGCACGAAGGACCCCGACCAGCCGACCGCGCTCGACATCCTCGAGACGCTGCGCGACCACCATGTGCTCACCTCCGTCTGCGGACGCTTCGGCAACATCCTCAAGCTGCGGCCGCCGCTCGTCTTCACCGAGGACGACGTCGACATGTTCATCAGCGCGTTCACCGCCACGCTCGAGGAACTCGGATGCTGACCCATCCCACCGCCGACGACGTCGCGCGCAGGATACGCGCCGTCATCCGCGCGCGCGAGCTGCGGCCGGGCGAGAAACTCGGCTCGGAGCGCGCGCTCGCGGAATCGTTCGGCATCTCGCGCACGCTGCTCAGGCTTGCGCTCGAACAGCTCGAGCAGACCCACGAAATCGTGCGCAGAATCGGCCGCAGCGGCGGCATCGTCGTCTCCGACGGCAAACTCGAGCGTTCGCTGAACACGGTGGAATCACTCACGCAGATCGCCCGGCGGCAGGGGTGGCGGCTCACGTCGACCGTGCTCAGCGCAACGCTCACGCCCGGGTCGGCGGCGGATCGCCGGCTGCTGTGGCTGCCCGAGGACCGTTCGATGATCTACAGGATCATCCGTCTGCGCATGCTCAACGGCACGCCACTCTCCCTTGAAGAGACGCATCTGCCGGCGTATCGCTTCGCGCGCTTCCTCGACCTCGATCTGACGACGTCCTTCTACGGACATTTCGAGGACGTCTACGGCATCCACCCGAAGTTCGTCGACGAGACGCTCGACGTGACCGCCGCGGACAGCGAGCAGGCGAACCTCCTCGGCACCGCGGAGGGCGCGCCGCTGCTGTGCATCCACCGCATCGCCGCAGACGCGCACAGCGTGCCGTGCGAGCGCGCGATCGACACGTATCTCGCCGACCGCATGCGCTTCACGATGCATCATTCGGGCTTCGTGCGGCTCTCCGCGACGCGCGCGCAGTGACGACGCCGGCGTTGCGCCCGCCGTTTCCGCTGCGCGTGCGAAGCGGCGGGCGCAACGCGGCCGCGACGCTAGGATGGTGGATGTCGCAGACGCCCGGGCATGTGCGGCCACGCTGTGCCCGCGAAGACCATGGACGCGTAGAGCGCGGGAAGCGAGGAATCATGCCGATTACCGACGTCGTATTCGATTACTGCGGAGTGCTGCTGGACTGGCGTCCCGAACTGACGATGGAGGGGCTCGTGCCGACGCCGGTCATCCGCCGGGTGCTCGATCGTGCCGACCCCTACGGCTTCTGGTATTACGATCTGATGAGCGATCTGGGCTGGAGCGAGGAACGTGTGCTGTCCGACTTCCGCCGCCACCATCCGCACGACGACGAGCTCAACGAGGCGATGCGCCTGTACTTCGCGAACTACCGGCGCGCCTTCGCCGGCATGATGCCGGGAATGCCGCAGCTGCTGCATGATCTGCACGACGACGGCTACCGCCTGTGGGGGCTGACGAACTTCAGCACGCCCTTCGTCACGCTCGCGCACGCCGAGTTCCCGGCGATGCATCTGCTCGGCGACACGATCGTCTCCTCCGAGGAACGCTGTGCGAAGCCCGATCCGCATATCTACGAGATCGCGATCGAACGCTTCGGACTCAAGCCCGAGCAGGCGATGTTCTTCGATGACAAGTTCGAGAATGCGCGCGCCGCGACCGAGGTCGGCATGCGCGGCGTGCAGTTCCTCAACGCCGATCAGGCGCTGCAGGCCGTGCGCGACGCGCACTGAGCGTCGAGCCGAGCGTCATAAACGAATCACGGGGCGCGCACGAGCCACACGGTTCGTGCGCGCCCCGTTGTATTTCAGGCTATCCACGGCTCCGGCCGCCGACCTCCGCTCCTTGTCCGACGCAGTGCCGCACAACTGACTTGGATGAACATCCGACGAACATCGGCTGAACCGTGTACCAACCGACGGTGAATACACCGCGAACCACGCATGAATCATCGGTGAACCGCAGACGACGCGCATACGAACCAACAGTCGTCGGGACGGCGGCATCGCCTGCCGCAAACGTAGTATTTCCAAGTATTGTCGACATCACACGGCCGTCTGAATCTAGCAAAAGGACGGAAAAATTCCGAGCGTCCCGACCGTGCTTCCGCACCCCACCACACGGCAAACGGCACATGCTAGTCTTAAACCAAAGGTTAAAAAAACAATATTGCTATCAATACGCAATAATGCCTTTTAATCATAGTATCTGTTTTCCTATAGAGAGAAAAAGAATAGCATGAATACCGATAGCACATCTCGCTTCATCATGTCGACGCTGCGCCGCGCCACGGCCGTCCTGTGCGCGCTGGCATTGGCGGCCACGGCGGCCGCCTGCGGATCCTCGTCGGGCAAGGTCGATGACAAATCGCGCACGGCGACGAGCGTCGCCGATTTCGGCGGCATGGACGGACTCGTCAAGGCGGCGAAGGAGGAGGGGCAGCTCACGATCATCGCATGCCCCGACGATTGGGTCAACTGGGGCGAGGTCATCAAGACATTCCAGTCGAAGTACGGCATCCAGGTGAACTCGACGAACCCCGAAGCCTCGAGCGCCGAGGAGATCAAGGCGGCGCAGGACCTCAAGGGACAGGCGAACGCGCCGGACGTCTTCGATCTGGGACAGGCGGTCGCGTTGTCGAGCACCGACTACTTCGCCCCGTACAAGGTGAGCGCGTGGGACAAGATCCCGCAGAAGAACAAGCAGCCCGATGGCCTCTACGTCAACGATTACACCGGCGTCGTCTCGATCGGCTACGACTCGTCGAAGGCGCCGGAACCCAAGAGCCTCAACGATCTGCTCAGCAAGGACTACACGGGCAAGGTCGCCATCAACGGCGATCCGACGCAGGCCGGCGCCGCCTTCGCCGCGGTGGCGTGGGCGACGCTGCAGGAGGGCGGCTCGCTCGACGATTTCGCACCGGGCATCGATTTCTTCGCGAAGCTCAAGCAGCACGGCAACTTCCTGCCGGTCGACGCGACGAGCGCCACGATCGCCTCGGGTGAGACGCCGGTCGTGATCGACTGGAACTACCTCAACGTGGCCGCGGCCAAGCAGAACCCCAACTACAAGACGATCGTGCTGCCCGAAAACGCCTACGGCTCCTATTACAGCCAGGCGATCAACAAGGACGCGCCGCATCCGGCGGCCGCACGCCTGTGGGAGGAGTTCCTCTACACGCCCGACGCGCAGAACCTGTTCCTCAAGGCCGGCGCGCTGCCGGTGATGGCCAAGGCGATGACCGACGACGGCACGATCGACGACGCGGCCCTCAAGCAGGCCGGCGGCCTGCCCGAGGACATCCACCTCGCGACGCAGGAGCAGACCGAGCAGGCGAACACGCTGCTTGCCGAACGTTGGTCGGGCGTCGCCGCATCATGAGCCGCGCAACCGCTGCATCAGGCGCGGCCGATGCGCGACGGGGGACGACGGCGATGCGCCGCGCCTCGAACGCGATGGGGCTCGCGCCGTTCGCAATCTACGTGCTGGCCATGTTCGCGCTGCCGACGGCCCTCGTGGTGTCAAGTGCCTTCCGTGGCGCCTCCGGCGAATGGACAATCGCGAACTTCGCCATCTTCCGCCGCCCCGGCGTGGCCGCCGCCTTCGTCAATTCGCTGTGGCTGTCGGCGCTGACCGCGGCGATCGGCGCGATCCTGGGCGCACTCGTCTGCTACGCGCTGCTCGGCTGCAAGGAGAGTGGCGCCGTGCGCCGTCTGGCGGACGCCGCCGCGAGCACGCTCTCCCAGTTCGGCGGCGTGATGCTGGCCTTCGCCTTCATCGCCACGCTCGGCAATCAGGGCATGGTCACGCTGTTCCTGCGCGACACGATGCATCTCGACATCTACGAGCACGGCGTATGGCTGTACACGCCGATCGGCCTCGTGCTGCCCTACGTCTTCTTCCAGATGCCGTTGATGATCGTCACGTTCTACCCGGCGATGGCACGGCTGCCGCGGCATCTTTCCGAAGCCGTCGCGATACTCGGCGCGAGCGCCGGCTGCTTCTGGCGGCATGTGGGCATTCCGATGCTGCTGCCGTCGTTCATGAGCGGCTTCCTGCTGCTGTTCGCCAACGCGTTCTCCGCCTATGCGACGGCG
Organism: Bifidobacterium sp. AGR2158; assembly: GCF_000424225.1. NCBI lineage: Bacteria > Bacillati > Actinomycetota > Actinomycetes > Bifidobacteriales > Bifidobacteriaceae > Bifidobacterium > Bifidobacterium sp. AGR2158. The sequence continues at coordinate 417,556 of NZ_AUJM01000012.1, read as the reverse complement.
GCCGCGTTGATCAGCCAAGGCTCCCAGATCGCGCCGCTGCAGGTGCGTGCCGCATTGATCAGCGAAACCGGACTGGGATCACAAGGCGCTTCGGGGGCGCTCGCCGTCGGCATGCTGGCCATCATGACGCTCGTCGTCTGCCTCTACGCCGTCATCGACAGAAAGGCCTCGTCATGGCTTCGTTGACCCCATCCATCGCGATCGACGCGACCGACATCGAAACGGACGCCGGCAGTCGCGCGGACATCGGCGGCACTGACGTCAGCAGCACAGCCGCGTCCGCCCGCGGCGTCGACCGAACGCGCCAAGCAGATACAGCGACCGCCACGGCATGGCGGCGCTACGACCGTCCGGGCCGCGCCGTGAAGACGGTCGTCCTGTCCGCTTTCGCGCTCTTCCTGCTGCTGCCGATCGTCGGCATGCTGTACTTCACGTTCCGCTCCCCCACCGGCGGATTTACGCTCGAGCATTGGCTCACGTTGTTCGATGCGCACGACTTCTCCTCTACGACACTGCTTGACGGCGTGCTCAATTCGCTGATGCTCGTCGCCGTGACGCTCGCCATCGAACTGATTGTCGTCATCCCCTCCTTCGTGCTCATCGCCGTCCGTTTCCCGCGGCTGGACCGCGCGATGGACATGCTGATGCTGCTGCCCATCGCGATTCCGGCGATCATCCTCGTCGTCGGACTCGCCCCGGTGCTCGCCGTGCTCAGCGACGTTGTCGGCACGAACACGTGGACGCTCGCGCTCGCCTACGGCGTGCTCGCATTGCCGTTCGTGCATACGACGATCTCGTCTGACCTACGCGGCCTCGACTGCCGCACGCTCTCCCAAGCGGCGGAATCACTCGGGGCAGGCTGGCCGCGCACACTCATCGATGTGCTGTTGCCGTGTCTACGCCGTTCGATCGTCGCGTCGATGCTCATCACCACCGCGATCGCGTTCGGCGAGTTCACGATAGCCTCGCTGCTCAACCGCGTAACACTGCAGACGGCGCTCATCTCGATTTCGAAGACCGACGTCTACCGTTCCGTCATCGTCACGTTAATCGTGCTGCTGTGCACACTGTTCGCACTGTTCGCGATGACGAGCGGCGATCGCAAACCCCGAAGGAAGGACTGACCATGCATAAGACAAATCGCGACACGTACACCGCCGCCCGGCATTCCCGCGACGACGTCGCCGACGCGCACGGCCTCGGGCGCACCGTGTGCTTCGACGGCGTCTCGAAATCCTACGGCGCGAAGGAGGTGCTGCGCGACTTCGATCTGCGAATCGGCCCGGGCGAACTCATCTGCCTGCTCGGCCCCTCCGGCTGCGGAAAATCGACGGCGCTGCGCTGCCTCGCCGGCTTCGAGACAATCACGCGCGGCGACATCCTCGTCGACGGGACGTCGGTCGTCGGAACGCCTCCTCGCAAACGCAACATGGGCATGGTGTTCCAGCACTATTCGCTGTTTCCGAACATGACGGTGCTGCAGAACGTGGCGTTCGGCCTCAAAATCGCGAAAGTGGACAGGCGCGAACGCCTCGGCAGCGCGCGTTGCATGCTCGAACAGGTGGGACTCGCCGATTTCGCCTCACGCTACCCCAACGAGCTGTCGGGCGGCCAACAGCAGCGCGTCGCGCTCGCCCGTGCACTCATCGTCAATCCAAGCGTGCTGCTGCTCGACGAGCCGCTGAGCGCTCTGGACGCGAAGATCCGCGTGCAGCTGCGCAACGAGATCCGCTCGATCCAACATGAGCTCGGCATCACGGCGATCTTCGTGACGCACGATCAGGAGGAGGCGCTCGCGATCGCCGACCGCGTAGCCGTCATGAAGGACGGCCGTCTCGAGCAGATCGGCACGCCGCAGGAGCTGTATGCGAAGCCGGCGACGCCGTTCGTCGCCGATTTCATCGGCCAATCGAACCGTCTGGAGACGCATGTGCTGCCCAACGGCATGATCGACGTGCTCGGCCACGCTGTGCCGCCGCTCAGGCCGCTGCCCGCGGGCACGCGGGTCACCGCGTTCGTACGCCCCGAACATGTGCTGTTGCATCGGCGTGACGAAGGCCGCTACGTCGTGCGTTCGAGCATGTTCCTCGGCGCCTTCGGCCGTACGCAGGTCGAAACGCACGACGATGCGCCGACGATGCCGCCGCTTGTGAGCCAGCATGATTCCTCGATGCGTTTCCTTCCCGGCGACCATGTCTCGTTGGAGATCCGCCCGGTCCCGGTCGCCGCCACCCCGCTCGACGAGGTCGCGCGCCCATGACCGCGGCCATGTCTTCACGCCGCGGCGGCCGCGTGGACGATCACGGGACCGCAACGCGCGACGCCCATCTGCGTTTCCGTCCCGACGGCACCTTCCGCGTGCTCCAGCTGGCGGACGTGCAGGACGGCCCCGACGTGGATCGCCATGCGATCGCGTTGATCGAGGCGGCGATTGAGCGGGCCGACCCGGATCTCGTCGTGCTCACCGGCGATCAGATCCGCGGCTACGACCCGACCTTCGCCGCCACCTACATGCATCGGCGCGGCGACGCTCCCGGCGCACCGTTGCCGCCGGGCATGCGCGTCGAGGCGGCCGTCGTCCGCGCCATCAACCGCATCAGCCGGCGATCTGCGGACGATGCCGTCACACCGCAGACTCTTGAAGTGGCCGTGCGGCGCTGCCTGTCGGGATTTCTGGGGCCGATCGTCGCGCACGGCGTCCCCTTCGCCGTCACCTATGGCAACCACGACTTCCAGTGCGGCGTGCCACTGACGAGACAGGACGAGCTCTACCGCATGTTCCCCGGTTGTCTTAATCCCGCCGATTCCCCGGAGCCGGGCACCTTCGCCCTCGCCGTCGATTCTTCCGATGACACAAGGCCGGCGATGGGCATCATGATGGTCAATTCCGGTGATTTCGCCCCCGAATGCGGCTACGGCTCGCCATCGGACAAGGCCGTGGCATGGCTGGGCGAGGCGGCGGGGTCGCTCGGAGCACCGTCGGTCGTGTTCCAGCACATTCCGCCGCCCGAGATCTACGACTGCCTGCTGCCGGTGGGCCGTTTCACCGCGAACGCGATCCGCGGCTATCGCAGGCATGCGGACGCCTGCTATATCCTCGACGCCGCGCACAGCCGCCCCGGCTCCGTCCTGCGCGAGCATCCGTGCTGCAGCGAGCACAACAGCGGCGAGGTGTCCGCAATCCGTCGCGCCGGCGGCTATTTCGCATTGTTCTGCGGGCATGACCACACCAATGCGTTCGTCACCCGCCATGACGGCCTCGACATCGGCTATACGCCCACATGCGGCTTCACATCCTACGGTCCGCGCGGCGGCGACCATGCGCTGCGCCTCTTCGAATTCCACGAGGACGATCCGGCCGCCTACGACACGCGACTGCTCACGTACGGCGATCTGTTGGGCCGTGCGCCGCGCCGCCGTTGGTACCGCGCATTCGGCGACCGGACGCTGTGCGACTGGGGTTGCATCGGCGACCTGCTGCGCAAGCCGAAGATACGCGTCGCGTTGGCGGCGCTCTGCGGCGCGGGCGTCGCCGTCGCCGCTCTGTCGCGACGGTGACCGCGGACGACTGCCGCCGGCACACAAATCGTCAGCACACGCAAATCATCGGCACATCGCAAAACGCATGAGGGACGCGCGAACCGCATCGTTCGCGCGTCCCTCATCATGTGTGCACTGACATGTGCGCTGATTCGCCGCGTACGCTGTCTGTACGACACGGCGAATCAGGCGATCAGCGTTCGTCAGTCCTCGACGATGTACTCGTCGTCCTCGAGCTCTTCGTCGTCGGCGTCGTTGTGCTTGAGGTAGATCGTCACGTAACGCTTCGGCTCCTCGCCGTGCGAACGCGAACGCAGTCCCTCGTCGCGCACGACGTCGTGGATAATCTTGCGTTCGAAGGAATTCATCGGCTTGAGATCGACCGGCTCGCCGGTCTCACGCACGTCGTCGACGGCGTCGAGCGCCATGTCACGCAGAATCTGACGCTTGCGCTTGAGGAAGCCGTCGACGTCCACGATCAGGTGGGAACGTTCGCCGGTCTCCTGCTGCACGGCGAGGCGGCACAGCTGCTGCAGCGCGTCCACCACTTCGCCGTTGCGGCCGATCAGATGTTTGATGTCGGTGTCGTCGTCGGCCACGATCTGCACCATCGGCCGACCGTTGCGCACGCCCATCTCGATGTCGCCCTCGTAGTCGGCGATGTCGAGCAGACCCTCGAGGTAGTCGGCTGCGATGTCGGCCTCGCGGTCCAGCTGTTCCACGCTTCGTTCTTCGTCCTGCACCATACGCACTCCTTGCATGCATTGGAATGTTCTCAATACTAAAAATCGTTCGGTCCGGGGAACGCGCCGCCGGACATACACGCCTGCAGAACACCAGTGTAAGGCAGTCCCACGTCACCCGGCACGCCGCGCGCGGCAACGGCCCCGATACGACGATTCCCACGACCGTCGGACGGTCGTGGGAATCGCGGGCGGCCCGGAGAATCGGCCGTTACTTCTTCTTGCGGTTCTTGCGCTGCGGCTGCTGGCGCTGATGGCCCTGCACAGACTTGCGTTCCGCTTCCTTCTTCGCCTCGATCAGCTCCTCCTCCTCAAGTGAGGGGCGACCTTCGCGGGCGCGCTTCCTGTTCTCGTTGTCGTGGTCGCGCTTCTCCTTGTCGATCGCCGCCGGCGAGCCGGGGGTCGGGAATTCGCGCAGCTGCCAGAACGAGCGCAGCAGGTTGCAGATGTTGTTCGCAAGCCAGTAGACGAGCACGGCGAACGGCATCGCGACGCCGGAGAAGATGTACATGATCGGGAAGATCCACAGCATCATCTTCTGCATGCGTTCGGTCTGCTTGTTCATCGATGCCGGCGCCGTGTTGCGGCGCATCGTGTTCCACTGCATGTACCACAGGCACGCGCACATCGCGAACACGAAGATCGCGATGACGACCTTGCCGCTCGTGCCAGCCGTCGTGAAGGTGTCGGAGACCTTCGTGCCGAAGAACGTCGTCGCCGAGAATTCCTGCGCGGTCGCCACGTCGAAGGCGCCGAGCGGGGCGCGCTTGCCGCGCGCGATGTATGGGATCGCCGAAAGCACGTAGAACATGCACATGAAGACCGGGCCCTGGATGAGCATCGGCAGGCACGACCCCGCCGGATTGGCGTGGTTGTCCTTGTAGAGCTTCATCATCTCGCGCTGCATCGCTTCCTTGCTCGCGGGATCGTTCTTGCCCTTGTACTTGTTCTGGATCTTCATCATCTTCGGCTGGATCGCCTGCATGCCGCGCATCGACTTCATCTGCTTGTAGAACAGCGGGAAGACGCAGGCTTGCACGACGACCACGAGGAAGATGATCGACAGCACCCAGGAAAGGCCCACGGCCGGCATGCCGATGAGCGTAAGCAGTTTGTGGAACCAGTACATGACCTGCGTCATGAGCCACTCGACCGGGGTCAGCAGCTTGTACAGCCATCCCCAGAATCCGCTATCCAATAAGAAATTATCCGTCATATCTGGCCGTTCACTCCTTCTCGTCGTGGGGCAGGGGGGTCAGCCGCGGCTCTTCGTGCGCGCGCGACCAAGAGAATCTGTAGAACAGGGAGAACCGCTGCGGCACATCGTCGATGCCTCCCGCACTCCAGGGGCGGCAGCGCAGCAGCCGCAACGCGGCGAGCGTGCCGCCGCGTACGGCGCCGTAGCGGCGAATCGCCTGAATCGCGTAGTTCGAGCAACTGGGGTAATAACGACATGAGGGCGGGGTGTTCGCCGAAATCCGCCGCTGATACCAGCGGATGCAGCGAATCATCGCCCGCCCTGCGTGACCCGTCATCAACGTGCCGTCTTACGGCGCACCGCACGGAACAGCTGCGCCATCTGCGCGTCAAGCGACGCGAAGGACGCGTGCGCCGCGCTCGGCTTGGCGCGCAGCACGACGCTGCAGCGCTCGGGGAGCTCGTCCTCGTAGCGTTGCGCGAGCACGCGGAAACGGCGTTTCACCGTGTTGCGCACGACCGCGTTCCCCACCGCCTTGGAAACGGCCAGCCCCACATGTCTGGATGCATCGCCGGCGCCGCCGTCGGGCATGTCGTCGGGCATCAGATAATGCACGACGACGTCGTCGCCGGAGACCTTCCGGCGACGACGCAGCACGGCGACGAAATCGCGATGGCTTCTGAGCCGTTCCACGTTCGTCCGACTGAATCGAAAACTCAGGCGGAAAGGGTCTTGCGGCCCTTAGCGCGGCGGCGGTTGATCAGCGCGCGGCCGGAACGCGTGCGCATACGGGCACGGAAGCCGTGCTTCATGTGGCGACGACGGTTGTTCGGCTGGAATGTCCTCTTCATAGTTTCATGCTCCCGTTAGGTTAGGTCGGTGGGTCATGCGTTTATGCATGACTTCGCTTGAGACAATCTCTACCAATTTACCGATACCCCTATACCTCGCGCATGTGCAAGCGACGCCCAGCCTCGCACGGCGTATCCACGACACGCCCGGCGCACGGTCGTGGACGGCTGCGCGCGGCCATCCACAGCGCGGTCGCGAATGGCGGGGAAAGCCGCGGGAAGTTATACACAAACCACACCGCTGTAATTACAAAACCAAGCATTTCCAACACGCGAGCTTGTGGATAACTTCCATCAGTCAGAGTAAAAATGACCTGTTACGCATGTGCATCTAACCGATGGAGACGAAATCATGGTCGAAGCATCCAACGACCCGGCGGCCAAAGCGACCGTCATATGGTCGAACGCGCTCGAACTGCTTCGGAAGAACTCGTCGCTGACCGCCCGCGAGAAGGGATGGTTCGAGGGCGTAGTCCCCGAGGCGCTCTTCGGCACCAACATCATCCTCGCCGTCGAGAACAGCGAGACGCAGCATGTGCTGCAGACGGAGCTCAACGACGAGCTGCTGCAGGCGCTGCGCATCGCGAACGGCGGCATCGACCTCTTCCCCGCCTTCAAGATCACCGTGCGCGCAAACGAACCCGAACAGCCGGTGCTGCCGGTCACCGCGCTGAGCGAGGAGGCGCCGCGCGGGGATACGCGCAAACGCCAGCCGGTGCCCGAACCTGAACCGGAGCCTGAGCCGGTCGTCGTGCAGCAGCAGCCGAAGACGACACATTACGATGACGCCGTCGTGCAGACCTTCGAGGATTCGATGGGCGACGACCTCGATCCGGCAGCGGCGATGCCGACGGCGCTCAGCGGCGTCCCCGAGGTCTTCAAGGCACGCTTCGGCCGCACCCCGCAGCCGATGATCGATCCGGAGACGCATCTCAACCCCTCCGACACCTTCGACACCTTCGTGCCGGGCGATTCGAACCGATTCGCGCGCACCGTCGCGCTCGCCGTGGCCGAAGGCGGCGGCAGCGACTTCAACCCGTTGTGCGTCTACGGCGGATCGGGCCTGGGCAAGACGCATCTGCTCAACGCGATCGGCAACTATTCGCTCGTCAAGCAGCCCGGCGCCCGCGTGCGCTATGTGACGAGCGAGGAGTTCACGAACGAGTTCATCGATTCACTGCGCATGGACGCCGGCACGAAGTCCGGCTCGAGCCGCGTGATGGCGTTCAACCGCAAATACCGCGAGGTCGACGTCCTGCTCATCGACGACATCCAGTTCCTCGGCGGCAAGACCGAGACACTCGAGCAGTTCTTCCACACCTTCAACAGCCTCTATCAGGCGAACAAGCGCATCGTCATCGCATCCGACGTGCCGCCGAAGAACCTCAAGGACTTCGAATCGCGACTCATCTCACGCTTCGAGCAGGGCATCACCGTTGATGTCAAGCCGCCGGACCTCGAGACTCGCATCGCGATCCTGCGGATGATTGCGTCGAATTCGGGGATGCGCGTGCCCTACGACGTCCTCGACCTAATCGCCGAACGTTTCACCGAGAACATCCGCGAGCTCGAGGGGGCGCTCAACCGCGTCACCGCGCTCGCCTCGCTCAACGGGCAGCCGGTCACCGTCGCGCTCGCCGAGCAGACGCTGCAGGACTTCTTCTCCACCGATATCGAGGTCAAGCCGACCGACATCATCGGACGCGTCGCGAAGTACTTCCATCTGACCTTCGACGACATCGTCGGCCCGCAGCGCAACCGCAACATCACACTCGCCCGGCAGATCGCGATGTATCTGACGCGCGATCTGACGAGCATGAGCCTCGTCAACATCGGCCAGGTGTTCGGCGGCCGTGACCATACGACGGTCATGCACAACATCAAGATCGTCTCGGACGGCATGAAGCAGAAGCAGGAGATCTACAACTACGTCACCGAGCTGACGGTGCTGCTGCGCCAGCGCAATAACAAGTAGCCGGGAACCCACGGCAATCGGAACGCGCGCCCGCGTTTCGCCGAGCTGCCGGGGCCTATCTCGGCAGCGTCCAGTGTGGATACGGCACACGCGCGACACACTCAAGCATGCCGATTTCGCAACAAAGTTTTCCACATGGTTATCCACAATTGTTGGCAAAGCTCGTGGACAACGCGAGGAAAACGCCGAAATCAGCTGTGGATAACTCGTGGAGAGGAGCAGCCGAAATGTGGATAGCGAGTAGTCCCCAATCATCCTGTGGAAAAACCGCCACTTTATCCACAGCCGATGCAGAAGTTATCCACATGCCCCAATTGTGGATAAACCGCTGGCCTGTAAGGCTTCCAGAGGTTTTCCACATATCCACCGTCCTTATGATGGTGATGAAAGCTTACATACTTAAGTAATCATCATGACCATCAACGCACGTTCGCGCTGAAGCACGCTTTCTCTCGACGAAGCAAGCAAGAAGCAGTTAGAATGAATGCCAGACTCACACAATCGTCAACAGTCAAGGAAAGCGCATGAAAGTAGAAGTTAATTCCACCTCGTTCGCCGATGCTGTGTCCTGGACCACCAGCATCCTGTCCGCCAAGCAGCTCAACCCACTGCTCTCCGGTATCAAACTCGAGGCTCGGGATGGTGCGCTCCAACTGTCCACATTTACCTATGAACTTTCGTCGCGTGACCACATCGAGGCGGGCGTCGACGAAGCCGGCGCCGCCGTTGTGCCCGGCAAGCTGCTCGCCGACATCAGCAAGTCGCTGCCCTTCGAGAAGACCTACCTGCAGACCGACGGCTCGACGCTGCGCATCTCCTCTGGCAAGTCGACGTTCACGCTGCAGCTCATGCCGGAAAGCGAATACCCGGATCTGCCACAGCTCCCGCCACTGCTCGGTCAGGTGGACGCGCCGACGCTGACACAGTCGATCATCCAGGCCGCAGTAGCGATTGCGCGCACCGACGACCGACCGGTGCTCACGGCCGTGCAGATGAAGTTCGTCGGCGACACGGTGACGCTCTCGTCGACTGACCGCTTCCGCCTGTCGCGCTCGACCTTCCACTGGTCGCCGGCCGACGACGGCCTCGACGCTGTCGCGCTCGTCAAGGGCACTCATTTGCGCGACATCTCCCGTTCGCTCGACGAACGCCAGAACGTCAATCTGTATCTGGACGTCGAGAACCCGACGCTGCTCGGTGTGGAAAACGCTGGCCGCATATCCACAGTCCAGCTCATCGACGGCGACTTCCCGGCTGTCGACCGCCTGTACGCCGACTCTTACCCGATCCACGCCGTGCTCGACAAGCAGAACCTGCTCGACGCGATCAAGCGCGTCGCGCTCGTCGCTGAACGCAACGCGCCGATCCGCATGGTCTTCGCCGGCCAGGAAGTCACATTGACGGCAGGCGCCACCGACGAAGCCTCGGCGAGCGAAGTGCTCGACGTGGACCTCGACGGCGAGGACATCACCGTCGCGTTCAACCCGAACTATCTGCGCGAGGGCCTGAGCGCGATCACCGAACCGTTTGTCCGCATGAAGATGACGACGGCCGTCAAGCCGGTCGAGTTCGACGGCCAGCAGGAGGCGGATTCCGAGGAATCGCTCGCCTACCGCTATCTGCTCGTGCCGATGCGCTTCAACAGCTGAGTCATGGCCGTGGCGTCTTTGCCGCATGGAGACGCCCCGGCCGCCTTTTCTTCCGCTTTCCTTTTCCATCCACCCGCCGAACCGTTGGAAACCGATGTTCATCTCCCGCCTCGCCCTCGACCACTTCCGTTCGTGGGACCATTGCCTGCTCGACTTCGCGCCCGGCGTGACGATCCTGCAGGGTGCGAACGGGCTTGGCAAGACGAACATCGTCGAAGCCATCGAGTTCCTGGCGACCGGCGCGAGCCACCGCGCCTCGTCGTCGGCGCCGCTCGTCGAACGCGGCTTCGACGCGGCGACGATCCGCGCGAACCTGACCGACGACGAATCGGGCCGCACGACGACCTATGAGGCGACGATCCGTGCGAAGGGTGCGAACCGCGCACGCGTCAACGGCGGCCCGTCGATGTATCTTCGCGACATCGTCGGTGACATCCCCCTCGTCGCGTTCACGCCCGATGACCAGCGGCTCGTCTCGGCCGATCCGGCCTCGCGACGGCAGTTCCTCAACCAGACGGCTTCGCTGCTTGTACGCGGCTACGCCGACACGTTGCAGCGCTTCACGCACGTCGCCAAGCAGCGTGCGACGCTGCTCAAGCAGCTCGGCGCATCCGAAGGCTTCGACGCGTCCCGCGACGCGACGCTCAGCGGTCTGGAAATCTGGACCGGCCAGTACATCGACCTTGGCCTGCAGCTGACGCGCGACCGCATGGCCGTCGTCGAGCGGGTGCGCGAGCCGTTCCGGAAGCTCGTGCACGAACTCGCCGGCCCCGGCAACGACGCAACGCTCGACTACGAACCCTCCTTCGACGAGATCGCGCAGGGCGGGGACGCCCCGCGGCTCATCAGCGAGCATTTCCAACGGCTCTACGCCGGCGAGGTGGCACGCGGACGCAACCTCATCGGTCCGCAGCGCGACGACCTGCTCATCGAACTCAACGGCTTCCCGGCGCGCGAATTCGCGTCGAACGGCGAGATGTGGACGCTCGGCCTTGCACTGAAGATGGCCGTCTACCGGCTGCTCGAGGAACGCTTCGGCACGCAACCGATCGTCATCCTCGACGACGTCTTTGCGCAGCTCGACGAGACGCGGCGCACGCAGATTCTGCGCTTCGCGGCGGCGCAGCGGCAGGTGTTCATCACCGTCGCCGCGGCGAGCGACATCCCTACTGATGACATCTCTGATGATGACGCCTTCGCCGATGCGCGGATCATCGACGTGGCCACGCTGCGCGAGCAGTCATACAACGAGGAGGCACGCTGATGCATACGCCAATCGCCGTGACGCTCAAGCTTGACGAGGGCAAGCTCGGCGCCCAGGAATTCCAACGCGTGGCAGCGAAGGCCGGCCTCATCAGGGAACTGCGCGTGCGCCGCGAGGAGGCGCTCGACAACTTCGGCAAACCGGGACGCGACCCGCACGAACTCGGCGACGTGCTCACAAAGATCGTCGAACAGTCAGGATGGGGACCGCACCTCAAGATGGCATCGCTCGAATCGGATTGGGCGTCCGTCGTCGGAGAAGTCAACGCGCGCCATTCTCGCGTCGCCAGCTACGTGGACGGCGTGCTGACGATTGCCGCCGATTCGCCGTCGTGGACGCAACAGCTCACGGCGATCGCGCCGATGCTCACTGAGACGCTGCGCGAACGCCTCGGCGGCCTGCGCATCGATGAGGTGCGCGTCACCGGGCCGCAGACACACGGCCGCGGCGTGCGCATGATGAAATACGTGCAGCGGAATACACGACGTCCGCGCGGCTGATAGAGACGTCGAAAGTCGTCATCGGCGACGCCGTTGTTCGCCGAAGGAGAACAACGATGCAGAACGGGCCGCCATTGCATTCCGTCCCTAAGCATGAGTAAGATATCTAGTAGTGTACTCAAGCGCCTACAAGGGCGTTTTATTCGTGTTATAGGGCATATCGCATCGCGAAAACACCCTCGCGACGAGCACAGAAAGGATACTCTGTGGCAGATCTCACGGCTGATGCGGTGGACGCATCCTCGAACGACGACGGTCAGGTCATCGACGGCCAGCTGGACGACACCCTCTCCCCCGAACATTACGACGCTAGCGACCTGCGTGTCCTCGAAGGCCTTGAGGCGGTCCGCATCCGCCCGGGCATGTACATCGGCTCGACGGGTCCGCGCGGCCTGCACCATCTCGTCTACGAAATCGTCGACAACTCGGTCGATGAGGCGCTCGCCGGCTACGCGACGCACATCGAGGTGACGATCCTGCCGGACAACGGCATCCGCGTCGTCGACGACGGCCGAGGCATCCCGGTCGACGAAGTCCCCGGCGAAGGCGTCTCCGGCGTCGAAACGGTCATGACGAAGCTGCACGCGGGCGGCAAGTTCGGCGGCGGCGGCTACGCGGTCTCCGGCGGTCTGCACGGCGTCGGCATCTCGGTCGTCAACGCGCTTTCGACGCGCGTCGACATCGAAGTGCGCCGCCAGGGCTACTACTGGACGCAGACCTACATCAACCAGCGTCCGACGGCGCCGCTCGAGCGTGGACGCGCGATGGAGGACGGCGAATCCACCGGCACGTCGGTCACGTTCTGGCCGGATCCGAAGATCTTCGAGACGACGATCTACGACTTCGAGACGCTGCGCGCGCGCTTCCAGCAGATGGCCTTCCTCAATAAAGGACTCAAGCTGTCGCTAACCGACATGCGCGAGACCGAGCCGACCGGCGACGAGGTCACCGGTGAAAGCGATGCGAGCGACGAACTGCACCAGAGCGTCACCTACCAGTACGCGAACGGCATCAAGGACTACGTCGCGTACATGGTGAAGATGCGCAAGGCGCAGCCGATCGAGCCGGACGTCATCGACATCGAGGCCGAGGACCTCTCTATTGGCGTCTCCGCCGAGATCGCGATGCAGTGGACGACTGCCTATTCGGAGTCGGTGCACACCTTCGCGAACACGATTGCGACGACCGAGGGAGGCACGCACGAGGAAGGATTCCGCGCGGCGCTCACGAGCATGGTCAACCGCTACGCGCGCGAGAAGAACATCCTCAAAGACAAGGACGAGAATCTCTCCGGCGACGACGTGCGCGAAGGCCTGACGGCCGTCGTCTCGGTCAAGCTCACGAACCCGCAGTTCGAAGGCCAGACGAAGACGAAGCTCGGCAATTCCGAGGCGAAGACCTTCGTGCAGCGCATCATGAACGACCGGCTCGGCGACTGGTTCGACGCCCATCCGAACGAGGCGAAGAACATCATCCAGAAGGCGATCGAGGCGTCCCGCGCGCGCATGGCCGCGAAGAAGGCGCGCGAGAACACGCGCCGCAAATCGATCTTCGAATCGGCGGGCATGCCGGACAAGCTCAAGGACTGCCAGTCAAACGACCCGAGCGAGTGCGAGCTGTTCATCGTCGAGGGTGATTCGGCAGGCGGCTCGGCGATCCAGGGACGCAACCCGAACACGCAGGCGATTCTGCCGCTGCGCGGCAAGATTCTCAACACCGAGCGCGCGAGCCTCGACCGCATGATGAAGTCGGACACGATTGAATCGCTCATCACGGCAATCGGCGGCGGCTACGGCGACGACTTCGACCTCGACAAGGTGCGCTACCACAAGGTCATCATCATGGCCGACGCCGACGTCGACGGCGCGCACATCGCGACGCTCAACCTGACGCTGTTCTTCCGCTACATGCGTCCAATGATCAACGCCGGCTATGTCTACGTGGCGATGCCGCCGCTGTATCGCATCAAGTGGACGAAGGGACCGCACGACTTCGTGTACACCGACGCCGAACGCGACCGCGTGCTTGCGGAGGGCCGCGAAAACGGCCGCCAGCTACCGAAGGGCGAAGGCATCCAGCGATACAAGGGCCTCGGCGAGATGAGCTACCAAGAGCTGTGGGAGACGACGATGGATCCGGAGAACCGTGTGCTCAAGCAAGTGCATATCGAGGATGCGCTGCAGGCCGACGAGACCTTCTCGATGCTGATGGGCGACGAGGTCGAACCACGCCGTCTGTTCATCCAGCGCAACGCGCACAACGCCCGCTGGATCGACGCCTGATCGGACTTGCAACCCCTACAGCAGTCCCCTACGAGTCAGGCACCCGCAACAAGACGTGACCGCCCAGACGCGGTGAAGGCAAAGGAAACAAAGTGGCAGACGAACCCACCAACAACGGCTCGGATGACGAGCTCAACAATCTCTCCGGCTCGATGGAGCCGCTGAGCCCGCAGGAAGCGGACAACACCGATTACGGCCTGATGGTCGGCACGCGCGTGCAGCCGGTCGACCTGCAGGAGGAGATGCGCCAGTCGTATCTCTCCTATGCGCTGTCCGTCATCGTCGAACGCGCGCTGCCCGACGTGCGCGACGGCATGAAGCCGGTGCACCGCCGCGTCGTCTACGCGATGTACGACGGCGGCTACCGCCCCGACCGTGGCTACAACAAGTGCTCGCGCGTCGTCGGCGACGTCATGGGCAAATACCATCCGCACGGCGATTCGGCGATCTACGACACGCTCGTGCGCATGGCGCAGTCGTGGTCGATGCGCTATCTGCTCGTCGACGGCCAGGGCAACTTCGGCTCCCCTGGCGACGATCCGGCCGCTGCAATGCGTTACACCGAATGCCGCATGGCGCCGCTTGCGATGGAGATGGTGCGCGACATCGACAAGGACACCGTCGATTTCGTGCCGAACTACGACGGCAAGACGCAGGAGCCGACCGTGCTGCCCGCGCGCTTCCCGAACCTGCTCGTCAACGGCTCCTCCGGCATCGCCGTCGGCATGGCGACGAACATCCCCCCGCACAACATGCGCGAGGTCGCGGACGGCGTGCACTGGGCGCTCGACCATCCCGAAGCGAGCCGCGAGGAGCTGCTCGACGCTCTCATCGCGCGCATCAAGGGACCGGACTTCCCGACCGGCGCGACGATCCTCGGCCACAAGGGCATCGAACAGGCCTACCGCACCGGCCGCGGCCTGATTACGATGCGCGCCGTCGTCAACACCGAGGAGATCCACGGCCGCATGTGCCTCGTCGTCACCGAGCTGCCGTATCAGGTCAACCCGGACCGTCTCGTCGTCTCGATCCGCGAGGCCGTGCGCGACGGCAAGATTCAGGGCATCGCCGACATGCGCGACGAGACCTCGGGCCGCACCGGCCAGCGTCTCGTGCTTGTGCTCAAGCGCGACGCCGTCCCGAAGGTCGTGCTCAACAACCTGTACAAGCATTCGCAGCTGCAGCAGACCTTCGGCGCGAACATGCTCGCGCTCGTCGACGGCGTGCCGCGCACGCTGAGCCTCGACGCCTTCATCCGCCACTGGGTCGCCCACCAGCTCGACGTCATCGCGCGTCGCACCGCCTACCTCAAGCGCGAGGCCGAGGAACGCGACCACATCCTGCAGGGCTACCTCAAGGCGCTCGACATGATCGACGAGGTCATCCAGCTGATCCGTTCGTCGGCGACCGTCGAAATCGCGCGCACCGGCCTGATGAACCTGCTCGACGTGGACGACGTGCAGGCCGACGCGATCCTCGCGATGCAGCTGCGTCGTCTCGCCGCGCTCGAACGTCAGAAGATCCTCGACGAGCACGATGAGCTGATGCGCAAGATTGCCGACTACGCGGACATCCTCGCGAAGCCGGAACGCCAGCGCAAGATCGTCGGCGACGAACTCGACGAGATCGTCGCCAAGTACGGCGACGACCGCCGTACGAAGATCCTGCCGTTCTCCGGCGAGATGAACGTCGAGGACCTGATCGCCGAGGAGAACGTCGTCGTCACCGTGACGCACGCCGGATTCATCAAGCGCACGAAGGCCGACGAATACCGTGCGCAGCACCGCGGCGGCAAGGGCATCAAGGGCGCCAAGCTGCGCGAGGACGACGTCGTCGACCACTTCTTCCTGACGAGCACGCACAACTGGCTGCTGTTCTTCACGAACAAAGGACGCGTCTACCGCTGCAAGGCGTACGAGCTGCCGGAAGGCTCGCGCGACTCCAAGGGCCAGCATGTCGCGAACCTGCTGCAGTTCGAACCCGACGAGCAGATCCAGACCGTGCTGTCGATCCCGAACTACGAGGTCGCAAAGTACCTCGTGCTCGCGACGCGCTCCGGCAAGGTCAAGAAGACGCGGCTGTCCGAATACGATTCGCCGCGTCAGGGCGGCCTCATCGCCGTGCGTCTGATGCAGAACGAGGACGGCGAGACGAGCGACGAGCTGATCGGCGCGAACCTGTGCAACGCCGAGGATGACATCATTCTCGTCTCGAAGCACGGCATGAGCCTCAAGTTCCGCGCCGACGACGAGCAGCTGCGCCCGATGGGCCGCCAGACCGCCGGCGTGCAGGGCATGAAGTTCCGCGACGGCGACGAGTTGCTCGCGATGGACGTCGTGTGGGGAGACACCGACAAGGATCTCTTCGTCGTGACGAACGAGGGCTTCGCGAAGCGCACGCAGCTGGGCGAATACCGTCTGCAGGGCCGCAACGGCTACGGCGTCAAGGCCGTGCAGCTCGTTGAGGGCCGCGGCTTCCTCATCGGCGCGCTCGTCGTGTCCGAAGAGGACCAGATCATGGCGATCATGAAGTCCGGCAAGGTCATCCGCTCCGACGTGGCCGAGGTCAAGCGCACCGGCCGCACGACGCAGGGCGTCACCTTCGCGAAGCCGGACAAGGACGACGAGATCGTCTCGATTGCGCGCAATGCCGAAACCGAGGACGACGCCGACGGCGACACCGTGACGACCGATTCCGCGTCCGGCAGCACGAGCGTGCAGCCGGCCGAAGGTGAGCCGGTCTTCGAAGTCCGCGCCGACGGCGACCAGCCGACGCCGGTCATCGAAGAGGATTCGGCGGCGATCGAACGCACCGGCGACGGCGACGGCGACGCCGAGTGACCATCGTCCGTGAAGGGACGTGCCCACGGCCATGTGCGCCGTGGGCACGTCCCCGAACGTTGGTAATCTCAACCTCAAAGCCATGAGCATTTCAAGGAGCAGAGCATGAGCGACCCCCGCGAGGCCAATCCACTGGAGCATACGACCGCTTCGATGACGCATGACAAGCATGCGCCGCGCGTCGCCCGTTCCGCCTCGAACACCCCGCTGATCGCGGACAAGGATCGTCCCGAGGAAAACAAGCCGGTCCGCCCGA
The DNA here is from genome assembly GCF_000424225.1 of Bifidobacterium sp. AGR2158. Taxonomy (NCBI): domain Bacteria; kingdom Bacillati; phylum Actinomycetota; class Actinomycetes; order Bifidobacteriales; family Bifidobacteriaceae; genus Bifidobacterium; species Bifidobacterium sp. AGR2158. The sequence continues at coordinate 400,458 of NZ_AUJM01000012.1, read as the reverse complement.
TCAAGCGTCGCAAGAAGCCGGGTGCGCGCCGCATGAAGCTGTCGCTGACGCATCTGGACGCGTGGTCGGTCGCGAAGGTCACGTTCATGCTGTCGATCGCCGGCGCGCTCATCCAGATCATCGCCGTCGCGCTGCTGTGGTCGCTGCTCAAGGTCGTCGGCGTCTTCGACCAGGTCACGCAGATCGTCTCGTCGGCCGGCCTCGATGCGGGCGGCATCAATCTCGCGAACGTCTTCTCGCTGCCGACGATTCTCAGCGGCGTCACGATCTTCTCAATCGTCGAAATCGTGCTCGTTACAATCCTCGTCACGATCTTCGCGCTGCTGTACAACGTCGTCTGCTCGCTCGTCGGAGGCGTTCATGTGACGCTCGGCGACGACTGATCCTCCGAAATTCGCTGCGAAGGCGACCTGTGGACGGTAATCGTCCGCAGGCCGCCTTTTCTTCTATCGTTGCGACTGGTTCGGGTGTGGATTGCGGCGGTCGCGTTCGCGGGCATATGCCCTCGCGATCGGTTCGGGTGCAGCGTGCGGCTGTAGCGTTCGCAAAACATCGTCTTCGCGAACGTCGGCGGTGCACAATGTGGCGGAAGCGATCGCGGACGGAAAATCATCCATACGGACCATGGGGCCGGGTCGCGGCGGCCGGTAAACTCAAGACCGTGTTCAGATATCTCGGGTATTTCAGCCAGTCGTTCATGCTCGCCGTCATGCTGTGGCCGTTCGTGTCGTTCCTGCTGACGTTGCCGATCGTCGCGGTCATCTATCACCGCAACCATCGATTGAGCTTCATGAGCGCCTTCACCGCCTACGTCGCCGTGCTCTACGCGCTCGGCCTGCTCGCGTTCACGATGTATCCGATGCCCGACGACCCGACCGCCTACTGCCTCACCCATCATCTGGGCCCGCAGCTTGACCTGCTGCGCTTCATCCAGGACGCGCAAAGCGGCCTGTCCGGCGTGCTGCAGCTCGTCATGAACGTCGTGCTGTTCATACCGCTCGGCTTCATGCTCGGCCGCTGGGCCGGCTGGAAGTTCTGGCAGACCGCCGGCACCGGCCTCGCCTGCTCGATCTTCATCGAAACGACGCAGCTCACCGGCATCTGGGGCCTCTACCCCTGTGCCTACCGCTACTTCGACGTCGACGACATGCTGACGAACACAATCGGCGCGATGCTCGGCTACGCACTCGCCGTCCTCTACACGAAGCTCGTGCCGAAACGCACGAAGCAGATCGAAGGCATCAACACGCATCCCGGATTCGTGCACCGCGCCGTCGCGCTCGCGATCGACGTCATCATCATGGACGTCATCCTCTACGCGCTCGTGCTGCTGCTCACCTACGTGTTCTACAAGTGCGCGGTCACGCTCGACAGCACGCATTACGCAATCGGCGCGTTGCTCATCACGACCGACGGCGTGCGCTGGGTGCCCGGCATCCTCGCCGGCATCCTGTTCCTGATCTTTGAGCTGTGGCGTCCATGGCGTCACGACGGCCGCACGCTCGGCGCCGCCTACACGCGCATGACGATCGAGACGATGCCGCGCACCGGCTGGCGGCGCATCCTGTTCTACGCCGTCCGCATGCTCGTGCTCGGCACCTGGTTCGTACTGCTCAACACCGGTGCCGACCGCTGGTTCTGGTATCTGACGGCCGCGCTCGTGCTCTGGTGGATCTTCGTGCACCGCATGCCGTGGGATCTCGTGCCGGGCGACGCAGTCACGACTTCAGCGCATCTGCAGCACGACCATGAACAGCGCGATGACGTGGCACACGTATCCGCCGATTGTCCCCAGATGGAACAGCTCGTGGTATCCGAACCAACGCGGGAAGGGGTTGGGCTTGCGCAACGCGAAGAACACGGCACCGATGATGTAGCAGGCGCCGCCGCAGATGACGAGAATCGTCGGCACCGGGCCGATGTACGGCGAAACCCAGAAGAAGTAGATGATCGACAGCGGTGACAGTCCCAGAATGCAGTAGATGATCGTGAACAGCCAGTCAAGCCCCTCCGGGTACAGCAGGTGCACGACGGTGCCGACGACCGCCGTCACCCATAGGATGCCCATGTACGTCCAGCAGATCGGCTTGTTGTTGAGCGCGAACAGGAACGGCGTGCAGGTGCCGGCGATCACGAGGAAGATGTTCGAATAGTCGATGCGTACGAGGACGGTGTCGACGAGCTTCGGGAAGTGCCCATGCCCGAGGTGCAGCGTCGCGCTCACACCGAACAGCAGCATGACGGTCGCGCCGTAGATGCTGATGCCGACCTTCATCCATCCCGCCGGGGCGAGGCAGATGAGGATGACCGATGTGGCGATCGAGAACGGGAACGCGATCAGGTGCAGCCATCCGCGCAGTTTCGGCTTCGCGCGCAGGATCTGCTGGCGTTCGCTCCAGTCGCGGAACCATGCGGTGCGCTGTTTCTGCTCGTTGAGTTTCTTCGCCGTGACCGCCTTCTTCGGCTTGCGCGGCTCCTCGTTTTCCGTGCGTGGGATGTTGTAGATGGGGCGATGGCTCTGAGAAATCGCCCGTACCTGATTCTTCCGTTTTCTGCTGTTCTCGCCGGCCATGCCTCTAGCATAGGGTCGCGCACGGGAAGAGCATGAAAAAACGCGCGGTCGTTCTTCTGACGGGGAACGACCGCGCATGCGGGTGGCTCGCGTATTGATACGACGCGGCGCCGTCGGGCTTAGAAGATGCCCTGAGCGACCATCGCGTCGGCGACCTTGACGAAGCCGGCGATGTTCGCGCCGAACATCAGGTCGCCGTCATGGCCGTACTCCTTCGCCGCGTCGAGCGACTCGGACACGATGTTCTTCATGATGTCCTTGAGGCGCTCGTCGACCTCTTCGAAGGTCCACGACAGGCGGTACGAGTTCTGGCTCATCTCCAGACCGGAGACGGCCACGCCGCCGGCGTTCGACGCCTTGGCCGGGCCGTAGAGCACGTGGTTCTTCTGGTAGACGGCGATCGCGTCCGGCGTCGACGGCATGTTCGCGCCTTCGCACACGACGGTGCAGCCGTTGTCGACGAGTGTCTGAGCCGAGTTGCCGTCGATCTCGTTCTGCGTCGCGCACGGCAGCGCGATGTCGCACTTGACGGTCCACACGCCGCTGCAGCCCTCGTGGTATTCGGAGCCGGCGACGCGGTCGGCGTACTCCTTGATGCGGCCGCGGTGGCCGAGCTTGATGTCCTTGACGACGTCGAGGTCGATGCCCTTCGGATCGTAGATGTAGCCGTTCGAATCGGAGCAGGTGACGACCTTCGCGCCAAGTTCGGTGGCCTTCTCGATCGCGAAGATCGCGACGTTGCCGGAGCCGGAGACGGCGACGGTCTTGCCTTCGAAGGAGTCGTTGCGCAGCACGCGCAGCGCTTCCTGCGTGTAGTAGCACAGGCCGTAGCCGGTCGCCTCGGTGCGGGCGAGCGAGCCGCCGAACTCGAGGCCCTTGCCGGTGAGCACGCCGGTGAACTCGTTGCGCAGACGCTTGTACTGGCCGAAGAGGTAGCCGACCTCACGGGCGCCGACGTTGATGTCGCCGGCCGGCACGTCGGTGAACTGGCCGATATGGCGCTGCAGCTCGGTCATGAAGGCCTGGCAGAAGCGCATGACCTCCGCGTCGGAGCGGCCCTTCGGATCGAAGTCCGCGCCGCCCTTGCCGCCGCCCATCGGCAGACCGGTCAGCGAGTTCTTCAGGATCTGCTCGAAGCCGAGGAACTTGATGACGCTCTCGGTGACAGTCGGATGGAAGCGCAGGCCGCCCTTGTACGGGCCGATCGCCGAGTTGAACTGGACGCGGTAGCCGCGGTTGACCTGCACGTCGCCGTTGTCGTCGACCCAGGCCACACGGAACTTGACGAGGCGCTCCGGCTCAACGAAACGCTGCAGGACGCCTGCCGCCTCGTACTCCGGGTGCTTCGCGAAGACCGGTTCGATGCTCTCGAACACTTCCTGCACGGCCTGCAGGAACTCCTTCTGGTCGGGGTCGCGCTCTTCGACCTTGGCGTAGACGCGCTTCACATACTCATCGGTGAGCATTGTTCCTCTTTCTGCTGTCGGATACGGACAAAACAGCATCATTCTAAAGACAGCGAAAACGCGTACACAAGCATGTTTCATGTTTTGGAAGGTGATTTCGCCGCCGTGGATATCGCCGCGAGCATCACAGCCGCGATGGACACAGTGTTCGCCGTCGCGATCACTCCCGCGAGGTCGCGCCGTCGATTGTGCGGCGGAACGGCAGATAGATCGCCCACGCGACCGGCATCGTGACGAGCAGCGCGGGATAGAACCAGGCGATCGGGACGCCGCTGAACAGCAGACCGCCGATGAGCGGACCGAGGAACATGCCCAGATCGATGCCGGCGTAGTAGGTCGTGTTCGCCATGCCGCTGCGCGCCTTGCCGGCGATGAGCACCGCCTTCGCCTGCGTGACCGAGCTCATCAGCCCGTAGCCGCCGGCCGTCATGACGGCCGCCAACGCGAGCATCCAGAAACTGCGCAGGTGGGCGAGCGACAGCAGCATCACGACGTCGCCGACCGTGCACAGCGTCAGGAAGAACCGGAAGGATTTCGTGTCGAACCAGTTGCACAGCACGATGCGGACGGCGAGCAGCACGAGCGCGTAGATCGGGAAGAACACGGAGACGCCGAACGGCACCTGCATGCGGGCTGCATAATCGACGATGAATGACTGGTTCGCGAAGTAGGGGATGCCGAACATCATGAAGATCAGCGCGATCGGGATCACCTTCGGTTCGAAAAGCGCGCTCAGCCGCGGACGGCGGCCGTCGTCCGCCGGTCGCGCGGCGCGTGCGGCGTACGGGCGGCCGGAGTCCCTGATGCACAGCACGCAGACGACGACGAGCACCGCCATCGTCGACGCCGTCAGGAACGCGGCGCGGTAGCTCACTGCCTTCGAGATGCGGATGCCCAGATCGGGGCCGAAGGCCTGCGCCAACGCGTTCATCGTCCCGTACAATCCCATGCCGGCGCCCATGCGAGACAACGGCAGCAACGTCGACAGCCACGTCGACAGGCACACCGAGATGCAGGCGAAACCGACGCCGTTGACGATGCGTGCGGCGAGCAGCGACGCCGGATTCGACGCATACGCGTACCAGACGTTCGTGATCAGGTACAGTGCGCCGCCGACGACCGCGAGCACGCGTTTGCTCGTACGGTCGGACAGATGTCCGGCGACCGGGCGGCAGAACAGCGCGGCCAGCGACAATGCACCGGCGATGAATCCCATCAATGCGCCGTTCGCGCCGAGCGTGTGCGCGAAGCCGGCGATGATTGGGCCGCTCATCATGCTCGCCGTCATGAAGAAGAACGTGGCCGCCATGATGAGCACCACATCGCGCGTGATCAGACGCTCCTTGCGGCCGTCGCCGTCGCGACGCGTATATCCGTTGGTCGGTGTGCGCCCGCTCATCGACAACCTCCGTTTGTTGCGTCGTTCGTCGGCGTGCTTGGATGCATGGGACATGGAAGCTTCCTTTCGATGGACGTCCGATGGATGTCCGATGGACGTCAAACCGCGCGGATCCGGGGTCGCCGCCGTGCTATGCATGGGGATATGCGCGACCGATCGCGATGATGAACCCGGTGCCCCAGTCGAGTCGGTGGCGTCGTACATGGCGGCGTCGCCATTGTAGGCGCGCGGGCAGGGTCGGAGACCGCGCTGTTCGCGATGCGCCTGACACGGCCGTCGCCGTTGCATGATCGGGCGCCGGCGGATTCATGAATCCGGGATTGTTGCGCACATCGGCGACAATGCGCGCAACGCGGAAGTCGGCGGCAATTCCGACGATATGGACATGTTCCCGTAATCGAGTCGCTTACTATGACAGTACGTGGTCGTCATTGCGCCGATTTCCGCCCTTCTCCATGCCATGAGGCGGAGGGGCACCGACGGATGGCTGGCCATCACCCGTCGGAACACTGAAAAAGGAGTCAGCATCATGTTGGACGGATTCAAGAAATTCATTGCGCGAGGCAATATGGTCGACATGGCGGTCGGCGTCGTCATGGGCGCCGCGGTCACGGGCGTCGTCAACGCGCTCGTCGACAGCATCATCAATCCGCTCGTCGCCGCCATCTTCGGCAAGCCGGACCTGAGCAAGACGTGGAACTGGACGATCACGAACTGGGCCGGAGAGAACTCGGTCATCTCCTTCGGCTCCGTGCTCAACGCGCTGCTCAACTTCCTGATCATCGCCATCGCCGTCTACTTCTGCATCGTCGTGCCGATCAACAAGCTGCGTGACATGAGCGAGAAGGCGATGGCGAAGGTCAAGGGCGACAAGGACGAGGACGTCGCCGCCGCCGAACCCGACCTGAGCCCCGACGAGCAGACCGTCATCCTGCTGCAGCAGATCCGCGATTCGCTCGCCGCCCAGCAGAACACCGGCAACGCCGCCACAGTCACGGCAGCCCCCGAAACCAAGTAGCAGCCGCATTTCGCCGTACCGGTCGCATATACGACCGCATTGCTTGGGCAGGCGTCCCGAATCCGGACGCCTGCCCATGTCGTAATCGGGCATAGAGACAGACAGGGAATACGCGCAATAGGTAGAGGTCACATGCGGGGTAGGAGATCTCCCCGCATGCGCCACCGCACCATGAATCCGGTTCTGCGTCCCACTGGACGCGAAGAATCCCGTGCGCGGCGGCGGTCACCATCAGCGGCCGCCGAACGAACCGCCGCCGGCGCCGCCTGTGCCACCGCCAAAACCACTGCCCGACGACGATCCGCCGCCCGAGGCCGCAGACATCATCGACGAGAAATTGGAACCCATCTGCGAACCGAAATCGAAGAACGACGCGCCGCCGACGCTCGCGCCGCCATCATTCGTGAACGCGGAGCCGGACGTCGTCGAACACATCGACCAGTAGAGCACCGGCGCCATGTCGGCGTGCGCGTCGAGCCATGCGGCGTCACGCAGCTCGACGGCGGCGCTCGCGAACTGTGCGACGACGTCCTTCGAAATGCCGAAAGCTGTCGCATAGACGAGATATTCGCCCCACAGCGTCACGTCAAGCATCGTGCGGTCCTGAAAATGGCTGAAATCGAGCAGATAGCGCGCCAATCCCTCCACCTGTCCGACGATCTCTTCGCCCTGCGGGTCGATCGTGTACTTCGGCGCGCGGATCATCGGGAACAATGTCAGCGTCAACGCCACGCAGGCGACGATGCCGGTGAGCACGACCTCGCCGACGCCGAAGCACAGCAGCACGCAGCCGAGCAGCAGCGACGCGATCGCGCCGGCGCCCCACCAATGCAGCGCGCGGTCGGACACCTGCACGGCATGCGCATGCTGCAGCTCGCCCCGGCACGTCTGCGTGAACTGCTCGAAGCGCTTGCTCGCTTGCTTCCATTTGCGCACCGTCTTGTTCATCTGCCTCGTGTCGAAGACATTCGACTGTGAGCGTTCGCCGATCTCCAACAAGATGTCGAGCAGCGCGCGCTCCGACGCGCACAGGCGCGCCGTGTGAGGATCACACTCGTCGAAGGCGGCGGGCAGCAGCACGAACGTGCACTGTTTCATCGCTTTGCGTCGGCGATCGTCGTCGAGCATACTGAGCCTCGCCCTCGCCATCGACGGCGTCGTCCTCGTCAGATCGAGCGGCGGTTGCCCGTCCTCGCCGTTGTACAGCGCGATTTTGCCGGGGAAGACGGCGACGATGCGTTTGTTGACGAGCGACATCAGCGTGGCAGCCATCGCCGGCGCCGTCGCGGCCTCGCCGTTGCCGTAATCGATGACGATGTTGTACAGCCGTGCCGCGGCACCCGGGCTGAGCGATGGCGCGGCGCGCCAGTATTCGATCGGGCCGCGGTAGCGGATGCCGCGCAGGATGCGTGCGCATTGGATGCACTCGGCGACGACACAGACGAGCCACAGCGCGGCGCCGATGGCGATGCCGGCGATCGTGAGCCGCGCGTCGCATGTGCGTTTGCTGTCCCAGTCGGCGCGCGCCTGCGCTTCGGCGGCGATTGTCTGATCTTTTGTTGTCGTATCCGCCATGCGCATGACATATGGCGTGACATCGTTCGCAGTCATGCTCAGATAGTCGACGTACATGCGCGAACGCACGTCGTGCGCGCGGAATTCGAAACCATCGTCGATGCGGCTGATCGACGATTCGGGACCCTCGAAATGCAGCCACGCCCACGAATCGTCGGCATCGAGCGGCTGCGGGTAGTGCACGCGCGCCGTGAGCGTGCCGATTGGCACCGAGTTCTCCTTCGACACGGGCTCCCATTGGAACTTCGTGACGTCGCTGTAGGAGGTCGCGACGTTGTCGAAGGTCATCTCGACGCGGAATCGCAGACTCGATGCGCGCTTCGTCTCTGGGATGTTCCAACCGACCTCCACCGTCTGCTTATGCGGATCGGCCACGTTGTCGGTAGGTGTGATCGATGTGTATGAGGTCAGCGGTGACTGTTTCGACTTCGGATTCTCGACGTTCGCGATGTACCAGGTGCCGGCGTGCTCGCTGTTCCAGTTGTGTGCGCGGCGCACGTCCTTCGGCTGCACAATGTCGCCCTCGGTGTAGATGTCGCCGGTGTCGAGGCTTTCGACCGCGATGCCGCTGATGCCGATCAGCTGGTTGGAGTCGAGCGTGTAGCGTTGGTAGATCTGACGCCACGGCTTGTGGTTCTTCTGCTTGTCCAGCCGCACGTCAACCGTTTCCGTGATGCGCAGACTGCCGTCGTCCTCCACGGTCACGTCGTAGTCGAGTGTGCGGTAGGCCATGCGCGCGTCACGGCCGCTGTTCGCGATGCCGGCGATGAGGATCGTACCGGCGAAGCCGAGGAGGAGGGCGGTGATGATCGTCGTGACAACGGCCAGCAGAAGGTTGCGCTTGCATGACCGTGGGGATTTGACTGTGCTGGTGCTCATGATGGTTGCCGGCGCCTTTCTTGGGTTATGCATGCCCGGCTTCTGCTTGTGCGAACGTTCGGTGCTGTAAATGATGAAGATTGTGGCATAGGGGAGGAGCGGAGCGGGGCGGCAAGTCCATCTCCTGAGAATGCCGTTGTGTGTGGGGGGAGGGGGAGAGACGCCCGCATTGGGGTATGGGTCGGTTCGTCGGGCGGTTCGATGGATTGGGTCGGAAAAGGGGTCTTTTGCGGGTTGGTTTGTCGATAGTGCCGATGGGCTGGGACGCGGACAGACCTGCCTGCGGGGGAAAATGTCGAGTTGGTCGATGAAACGGGACGAAGACGGATGGCCGGTAGTGGAATATCGGACGCTTGGCGGGGTGAAACGGCGGTATATTGGCGGGAAGGAGCAGTGGGCATCGTGGTGAGATGGCGACGAACCGATAGGAAAGGGGACAACGATGGTGCAGCGGGAATGGGGATCGTGCCCGAATTGCGGCATGAATGTGGCGGCGGATGCCGCGATCTGCCCGAACTGCGGGATGCCGCTTGAGACTGCGCCGATGCCGGATCAAACGCGGGTTGCGACGGGCATGATGTCCGCCATGGACGAGACGGCGACCTTCGTGCCGTCGGTGCCGCCTGCGCCGTCCGCGCCGCCGGTCGTGAATGTGCCGGCTCCGGCACCGCAGCCTGAACCGTCTCATGATGACCGGCATGCGCATGGCGCCGGAAAGGCCGTCATCATCACGGCAATCGTCGCGGCCGTCGTCATCGTCATCGGTGCGGTTGGAGGCTTCATCTGGAATCGTCGGCACCAATCGGAATTGACGCAGGCGCGAGAATCCTGTACCGCCGCTGTGCAGGAACTCGAAGATCAGTACGCGGCCGCGCAGCAGGAAGTCGATGAGGCGCAACAATTGGAAACGTTGTCGGCGGATGATGTGGCCGATGAGGATACAGTCACGGAACTCAAGGGTGCAATCGACCGTTATCGCAAACTCTCCGGCGACAAAAACGGTTTGACCTGCGCAACGGATGCACATAAGGATGTGCTCGACTACGTGACGCAGCAGGCGCGTTCGCGTGCCGACGCACAGCGCAAGGACGCGCAGGCTGTCGCCCAGGCAGTCGAGGCGGTGAAAGCGTCGCGCAAGGCGCAGCAGAAGGCCGATGAGCAAGCCGCCGATGCGGCCGCCGAGGAAAAACGCCAGCAGGAGCAGCAGGCGGCCGAAGAGGAGGCGCGCAAGGCGCAGCGGACAAACGATGATCAGGAATCGACGAATTCGTCAGCACGTGCCAACGGCGAGAACATCGACGGTGATTGGCTGTCCTACCCGAAGGGCGGCAAGCGGGAATACATCAACGCGCGCTACGGATTCAGCGCACAGATCCCCGAGGATTTCGCAATCGTGACGCCCGCACCGGATAACGGCGCCGGACGGACGTTCGTGAACAAGGATCTGGACATGCGCATCACCGTCAGCGCGATGCACAATGTCCTGGATACGACGCCGCAGCAGCAGCTCGCAATGTACAAGAACAATTATGACGTCAGCTACAGCCTCATCAAAGGCGACGTCATGATCGCCACGTGGGCGCAGGATGGCGACGTGCATTATGTGAGGGAGATCATCGGGGAGAAGGCCATCAGCACGATCGAGTTCACCTATCCGGAGACCAACCATGCCTCATGCGATTCGATTCTGGAGGAGACGTCACCGACGCTGTCGGCGCCGTACACGCATGGTGGTGCCGACAGGTAAGGATGGATATATGGCGGTGGACGAAACAACGGCGGCGACGGTGGTGCGCGAGTTCTTCACGGCGGGATACATCGATCATGATTATGACCGTGTGATGGATCTCGTGGCGCAGGACTATGTGGATCACAGTCCGGCTGGAGCGCGCAGCAACGCGGACGCTGTGGGGATTCTGCGCATCGTCGAGGGTATGTTCAACGATTTGCAGTTGACATTTGAGGACGTGTTCGCAGACGGTGCGATGGTGTCCACGCGCATCCGGTATGAGGGCTATCAGATAGGCGAATGCTGCAGGGTTGCGCCGACCGGACGCCGGATTGCGTTCGAGGCGCTCGAGAACTTCCGCGTCATCGACGGGAAGATTGTGGAGTCGTGGGGATATTGGCCCGAAGCGCAGATCGTCGCGATGCTCACCGAGTAGACGACGGTCGTCGATGCCGGGGTCGCTGGGCGGCATCCGCGCGTTGGGTATCGCTCACAGAATAGCGATGTGTGCGTTCTAGCTCGTGCAGACGTCCATGGCGGCGAAGCATAACCGTAACAAAACCAATGGTTACAGGTAATTTCTTCTTCCTATACCGGAATGCAGCACTGTTACAGGACGCGATAATCCATACAGAGGGCATGTACATGCATAAATATGGAATGGATGGGAGAAGGACATGGTCATTTCAGCGGCACAGCAATTGGCGGACGAACTCGTCAACAGGCGCGACGCGCTCAATCGCGAACTGGCGCGCAACGGCGTGCGGTTCGGCATCTACAAGAACGGTGAATACCAGGATCAGCTCTTCCCTTACGATCCGATCCCGCGCATCCTCGGCTCCGATGAGTTCGATCAGCTCGAAGCCGGTCTCAAGCAACGCGTGAACGCGCTCAACGCCTATCTGCGCGACATCTATTCGGACAAGCGCATCGTGCGCGACGGCATCATTCCCGAGGAATTCGTCTACACCTGCTCCGGGTATTTCCCGCAGGTCAACGGCGTGACGCCTCCCGGCGGCGTCTTCGCGCACATCGCCGGCGAGGATCTCGTACAGGGAGAGGACGGCGCTTGGTGGGTGCTCGAGGATAATCTGCGCATCCCCTCCGGCGCCAGTTATCCGCTGTTCGCCCGTGATATCGAGCGCCGCACCACGCCGCGATTGTTCCGTGACGTGCGCGTGCGCGACAACCGGGACTATCCGCGGCTGTTGCGCAAATCGATGGATTTCGTCTCGACCGAAGGCATGGCCGTCGTCCTGTCGCCGGGCCGTTACAACTCGGCGTTCTTCGAACACGCATATCTCGCCGAGAAGACCGGTGCCACGCTCGTGTTCCCCGAAGACCTCGAGGTCGTCGACAACCGGCTGTTCTTCCTTGATTACGCCGGCCGTCGCCACCGCGTCGGCGTCCTGTACCGACGTCTGTCTGACGAGTTCCTCGACCCCTTCGCGTTCAACCCGGATTCGGTGATTGGCGTGCCAGGGCTGCTGAGCGCCTACCGCGCCGGCAATGTGGCCATCGTGAACGCGCCGGGCAACGGCGTGGCCGATGACAAGGCGATTTATTATTTCGTACCGCAGATGATCCGCTATTACCTGCATGAGGAGCCATTGCTCAACAACGCGCCTACCTATATGCCGCTGTTCGAACAAGATCGCAAGGAAATCATGGACAGACTTGGCGAGCTCGTCGTCAAGGACGTCGCCGAGGCAGGCGGCTACGGCGTCGTGTTCGGTTCGTCGCTCGACCGCGAACAGCGTCGCGACCTCGCCGCTAAGATCGCCGAGGAGCCGCGCCGTTTCATCGCGCAGGAAGTCATCCAGTTCAAGGACATCGATGTCATCGATCCCGACACGGGCGAGCGCACGCCCAGGAAATGCGATTTGCGCGCATTCGTACTCACGGGGCAGAACACGCATGTTTGGTATTCCGGTCTCACCCGTTACTCGTCCGTGCCGGGGCAGATGATCGTCAACTCGTCGCAGGGCGGCGGATTCAAGGACACATGGGTGCTCGCGAAGGACACCGGCGTGGAATACGACACGTCGCCGCACGTCGAACTGATCAAGCCGGCCAGTGTCCGCGCGTCCGCGCAATCCGCCGCGCATTCGAGCGCGCTCATCACGAAGTCGAAAGTGGAGAACCTCTATTGGCTCGGCCGTTACAGCGAGCGCGTGTTCACGACGTTGAACACGTTCCTGCCGTTCTATGACCGTGTCATGGACACCGACGTCGATGCGTTCCGCCCGTTCGCCAGCGCGCTCGACCTTCCGCAGGATTTCGCTGATTTCGATACGTTCATCACGTCGTTCCTGTATGACGGCGAGAATCCCGACTCGATTCGCTCCGCCATCCGCTGTGCATTCACGAACGCGGTGCCGCTGCGTCCCGAGCTCGGCTCGCGGCTGTTGCAGTACATCGAGCTGGCGATGGGTGGAATCGACGAGGCCGCCGCGCATTCCTCGCATGCCGACGATTTGTATGATCATCGCGACATAGCCGACCTCATCCTGTCCTTCTGGGGCGGTATCGAGGATTCGCAGATCGACGCGCCGCTCAAGGCGTTGCTGTTCCTCGGCAAGTATCTGGAACGGGTGGATCTGTATACGCGTTTCGGGCTTTCGACGCAGGAGCTTGACGCGCCGCTGCGTAAGATGACCACCTATGTGCAGGTGCTGGATGGTCTGCAGATGCCAGAATGCCTTGAATCTGGTTTGGTGTGGCTCATCGAACAGACCTTGGTGCGCGGCTATGCGCCGATTTCCGAGGCTCTGGCCGCGATGCTGTCTGGTCTGCGGACCGATTCGACTGAGCATCTGTGTGCATGATATAAGGTGTGTCGCGTGAAGAAACTGACCTTTGCGTATGAGATGAAACTGACGTTCAGCGCGCCGGTGGCCGAGCACCGTTTCCAGTTGCGTTGCGCCCCGGTGACCGGCCCTCGTCAGCAGGTCATCGACGTCGATGTGCAGATGGAGCCGCAGGTGGAGCTCGAGTCGACGATCGATTCCTTCGGTTCGCTCGTCATGACCGGCTACATGCCGCAGGCACACAGCGAGTTCGGCTATCGTGTGACCGGCATCGCGTTCGTGGACAATGCGAACATCAAGGAGGAGCCGTTCAAGCCGTTGTATCGGTTCCCGTCCGCGTTGACGAAGCCGGGGCCGGCGATCGAAGCGCTGATTGTGCGCTGCCGCACCCGAATCGATGCATTGGGGGATGGCACCGATGAGCTGGACCGTGCAAGTGTCATCATGGATGAGGTGTATCGGTCGTTCGACTACACTCCCGGATCCACCACAGTGCAGACGACCGCCGAAGAGGCGTTCGCGCAACGCAAGGGCGTCTGCCAGGACTATGCGCATGTGATGCTCGCCGTATGCCGCGACCTTGGCATCGCCGCTCGTTATATCGCGGGATTGCTCGACGGGGAAGGGGCGACGCATGCGTGGGTCGAGGTGTATCGCGACCGCCGTTGGATCGGTCTGGACCCCACACATAACCGTATGGTCGACGACAATTACATCACCATTGCGCATGGCCGTGATTACCGCGACTGCATGCTCGACATCGGCGTCTTCTCCGGCGACAATGTGGCGCAGACCCAGTGGGTGAACGCGTCCGTGCATGAGAGTCTCGTGTAGGGCGGCTGTGCGCAGCGTGAGTGCGATGCTTGCGCTGTTGCGGGCGGCTGCCCGAACAGGCCCCGCTGCTGCCGGATAAAACAGAAAAACCGCTGAAAACCCAGTGTTTTCAACGGTTGTCGTGAGTGGAGCTACCCGGGTTCGAACCGGGGACCCTCTGCTTGCAAAGCAGATGCGCTACCAGCTGCGCTATAGCCCCGAACGGGGGAACACGTGAGAATGCTCCCCACGTGGGCCCGGGAGGACTTGAACCTCCGACCTCATCCTTATCAGGGATGCGCTCTAACCACCTGAGCTACGGGCCCGATCCGATTGCGCTAGACGCAACAGATAAAGAGAATACACTTCAAGGTGTACTTGTGCAAATTGACCGCCGTTCGGCGTGTCGTCGCTCGCGCTACGCGCCGTCTGACCTTCGGTGCACATTCGAACATATGTCCGAATGCATGTTGATAATGCTCGTATGTCTTTTCGTGGAATGCCTCGTGCCCGCTCGTTCTCCGCACCGTCGCGGCGTGCGCTGATCTCGCGTGAGACGCTCAATGTCGACGGGCTGCAGGTGACGGTGCTGCGCAAGAACAACCGCAACATGTATCTGCGTATTAAGCCACCGTATGGCGCCGTCGAAGTGACCGCCCCCGCGCGCATGTCCGAACGGACGATCATCGATTTCGTGCGCGACCGCCGCGAGTGGATCGATGATGCGTTGCGCAAGATGGCGGTCGCGCGTTCGCGCACCTTCGCGTCGGCGGATGTGGATCCGTCGGTGCCGTCGCCGTCGATCGCCGCCGCCGGCGCCGAAGTCTCCGCAGCGCGTGAAACCGACGCCGAAAACTCAGCAGCGGGTTTCACGTGGAACGAACAGTACGTCGAGAAGGCGCGGCGCTCGATCGAACAGCGGATTCCGGCGCTTGTGGAGAAGTGGACGCCGATCATCGGACGTTCGCCGTCGAAGATCACCGTGCGTGCGATGACGTCACGATGGGGGTCATGCACGCCGAAGACATCGCGAATCCGCCTGAATCTGCAGCTCGGATTGATGGATCCGAAGTTCCTCGAATACGTGCTCGTCCATGAGATGACGCATCTGTGGGAGCATGGTCATGGCGCCGGCTTCCAAGCGAGAATGAGTGACGCGTTGCCCGAGTGGAAGGAGCTGCGTCGCGAGCTCAACCGCTGTACGATCTTCGAAGTACCCCAGACGCGCAGCTGAACACTACTCCCAACGCGCGTGCTCGACGTCCACACCCTCCGTGGCGGCCTGTGCTTCGATGACCGCGCGCAACCATTCCGTGAGTCCAGGTTCGATTGCGTCGTAATGTGCGCGGAACCGCGGATCCGCGGTGTACATCTGCGCAAGACACACGTGCATCGACGGCGTCACGTGGTACCACGTGAGTGATTCCCTGTGCCGCAACGCGAGTTCGTTCGCGGTGTCGCTGCCTGGTTCGACGCCGTCGCGCATCGCCCGCGCGAGTTCATGTTCGACTGTCTGCATCGCGTCGCGGTCCGCTTGCTGCTGCGCGTCGTTCATACGGGTGCGGTATTCCGCGTACTCCATCCACTGTGCGCTGTCTCCCCAACGTTCGTGTGCTTCGTTGATATATGGGTCGTTCATATGCTCATCCTTGTTCGTGTTGTGTGCGTATGCGCTGAGTTCATCAATGTCCTGCAACATCAGCTGCAGTTGTGCGATATGGTCGCTGATGCGCGCCCGTTGGTCGCGCATCAATGCGAGCGTTGTCGTGGTTGGACCGTCGAGTGCCGCGCGGATCTGCTCCGTCGTGAGTCCGAGGTCACGGTACAGACGGATACGACGGATGCGTGCGATGTCGTCTTCGCTGTACAACCTGTATCCGTTGCCGTCTCGGCTCGGCCGGAGCAGTCCCGTCGATTCCCAATGCCGCAGCATCCGTACGCTCACCGCGCACAGCGCCGACGTCTCGCCGATCGTCCGTTGTTCACTCATTCGCATGATTCGTACGCTACGGCCTGACATGATGTGAAGGTCAACATGAACGGCGTGTCGAGTAATCGGATTTAAGAAAAAGTGGATGAGTATTGTGGTGTCGCTATCATCACACTGTCACATCACTATCATCACACCATCACAGTGATAGTGATATGACAGTGTGAATGATAGTGATGTGACAGTGTGAATGGCATAGGTTGGTGATAGTCTCGTTCGTGGGCGGGCGGTGGCGTCACAGGACACCGTCGTTCATATATCGATAGTTCGATCGAATCGTTGATTTGTGACCTGCACGTACGGATGCTGTGCCGCGCGCGCTGTGAGAACCGCACATTTGCGCACACAGGCATCATCATTCGGCACACATGTGCGCATACGTAATCGTTTTGCGCACATGTGCCGTGAGCGTCCGCGGCGCAGCAGTTCACAAATCGTCTGACAGCACCGATTGCCGATTTGTGAACCCGTACGAGCGCAAGGAGAGACACGACATCGGCGCAACGACGGCACTGCGTGACGCCACGCACACCACGCACGACAACATCCGTACATATGCCCACTGCGCTCAGCTCATCGCGAGACGCGGATGCGTCGGTGCACGCAATCTGTTGGAACAGGTACATCACTAATCCGATTCCACGAAAGGAACGAACCATGGAACCAGCCAACGAAGCGCGCATCGCGGAACATGACGGCAGTCTGCCGACGGTATTGATGATCGTCGGTTCGCTGCGCAAACAGTCGTTCAACAAACAACTCACGCAGTTCGCCGCGCATGCGCTCGCGGGACGTGCGAACGTGATTTTCCTTGATTGGCATGACGTGCCCGTGTTCAATCAGGATGAGGAGTTCCCGAATCCGGAGTCGGTGACCTCCGCGCGCGCCGCGGTCGCGGGTGCCGACGCGTTGTGGATCGTGACTCCCGAATATAACCACGGGATGCCCGGTCCGCTCAAGAATCTGCTCGATTGGCTGTCGCGTCCGGCTGAGGATGGTTCGCCGTCGCCGCTGTTCGGCAAGACGATGACGATGAGCGGCGCCGGTGGCGCGAATTGCGTGCGCGACAGCTTCGCAACACTGCTGCCGGTCCTTGAGTTCATGAAGATGCGTTTCGCGCCGGCCACGTTCACCGGTGTCGCGTTGAGCCGTGAGATGTTCGTCAGCAACACCCTCGAACTCGACGACGCCGCGCGCACGTCGATTGAACACCAGGCCGACGCGTTGATCGGTATGGTCGCCGAGCAGTAGTCCGACTGTATTTCACCGACACGCGCGCCTGCATGGTTATTGGTGTTGTGGACCGCTGGAATTCCAATGATTTGCAGCACCAATACGCCTAGAAGCCGGATTGAGGGTGATGTGTACAGTTGCTGAATCCAGAATCCTGTCGAATCCCAATTCGTCGAAAACGGAGATGAGCCATTCGGCTATGCGCTTGTTGGTCTCGAACAGTTTCGTGTATCCGCTCTGTTCCGAGAACCATGCCGTACTGGTCAGCTGTTCCGCCACGATCACATAAGGAAGCGCGATGCGTTCCTTGTCGGTGAGTCGCATCACATCGTCATAGCCGCTTATGATATTTCTGTATATGTTCAGCCATGTCGAGAGTGCGGCATCATCGTTCGGGTCAAAGCTTTCGCTGAGAATGGCGAGGGCTGCGTAACAGGGGTCGTACATGCGCAGGCTGCTCTTCGACAGTTCGAAATCGATAAAACTCCATTCGTCGTGCGAGACGATGATATTCGATGGATTCGGGTCACCGTGGATGATCTGTTTGGGCAGATGATCATACAATTCCCCAAATGTATGCAAATACTTCTGACAGAATGATTCGGGAAGCGGAAGGACGCGTTTCATTGTCGGCAACGCCCAGTCTTTCACCGATTCGTACGGGTTCACATCGTTCACGGACGCCGTCACTTGACGTAAAGCGTGGTGCAGTTTTCCAATGGCCTCACCGAGGATCCGTGCTTTGGTGGCGTGATCCCCTTCGTAAAAATCCTGAACCGACAATTGCGCACCAAAGATTCTCTGGGTCATATAGAAGAACAGTCCGCTGTCCTGTACATATGCGCGGCCATCTGTTGTCCTGATGATTGGGGACACGCATTTGTCGGCACTGTGCAGTGCCTCGTAGAGCGCCACGGCATTTTTGACCTCATCGAGGTTTCCGGAACACTTCAGGACACAATCATCGCCGACGTAAAAGGCCCTGGCTTCTTCCTCTCCACTGCCCTTGGGGTGAATGTCAGTGATTGGTTCATCCGCCAATCCCCAATGCCCGAGAACTCCCAAGGTCTCCTTGCGTGACATCATGGACTGCTCCTTTCTACATACTGCTCTACATACTGCGATGCGGTTGACCGTGCGAGCTGTCGCAGTTGCTACAGCAGCCCGCTCATGTACGGCGGCAGACTGACGCGATCTCCGGCGTGTTCGAGTTGCTCGGGGAGCAGGGCGTATTCGGTGCCGACGCGAGTGAAGGGGATGACACCAGCGGCTTCTGACTTTGTCGCGCTGCGGTACGCTACGGCACCTCCCACCGTACCGCAGCGCGGGAGTGGTATGCAAGCAACACGGTTGCACGGAATGGCGTGTGCTGAACGTCGATTTTAGCGCTGAATGGCGGATTGTGAAGGTCGATTGTGACACGGGATGGCGATTGTGGATTGTCATATCGATACATTGACGCGCTCCTCGCACCGCTCAACGAGCGTTCATCGCACCGCACAACAGAGAAAGCTGGGGCTGCGTAGTCGCAGCCCCAGCCGAACACTGTAGAGAGAAAGAAAAAGGAGATATTCAGTTATCCCAGTTCGCGTATCCCGTGAGCTGACGTCTCCAATATAGACGCGCCTATCTTGGAAAACCGGTGACGCATCCTCAAAGAACGTTGTCAATACGCGGAAATATCCATGAGTCGATGAGTTGAGTGGGATAGTGCCACTATATTAGTTGATATATCAACTAATCCGTGTATCGTGGATGGTGACGGAAGGATTGTGATGGAGCTGATCGGACCCAGTGTGGTCGTGCTGATGCGGCAGTTGAATGTTTTCCTCGGCCGTCATATACGGGAAGCCAACATGACCGCATCGGAACTGATGTATCTCGCGCCACTGTACGAGGAGGACGGCCTGACACAGGAGCGGCTCTCGGCGGTGCTCGCGGTCAACAAGGCGGCTACGGCGCGCATCGTGAGGAAACTGGAATCGAAAAACCTCGTATTGCGTCGGACACAGATGGACGATCGCCGCTCCAAGCGGATATGGCTCACCCCTCAGGCGAAAGCCCTGGAACCAACCATCCGTGGACTTCGAGACGAGTGGGACGCGTACGTGACGCAAGGGATGACGGACGAGGAGGTCTCCTTCCTCGAGCGCCGTCTTGCCCACATGGCCGAACGTGCGAAACAGCTCAATGCCACACAAGCCAATGAATGAAAGGATTCCATGATGGATATGCAACAAGCGATGAGTGAACGTCACATGGTCCGTAAATATCTCGACAAACCCATTCCTGCGGATATCGTGGCGAAATTGGAAGAACGCGTACAGAAGAACAACGAAGCATATGGGCTGTCCATCAAACTCATGACAGACAACGGCAGTGCGATTCCGATGGCGATCAAGCTGCTGTTGGCGAAAGACGTCAACAATTTCTTCATCATGGCGGGACCCGACGGCGCCGACGAGCGTCTGGGATACGCCGGCGCGGATCTCATGCTATATGCACAGACCCTCGGACTCAACACATGGTGGGTCGGTGGCACGTTCAGCCGCAAAACCGTGCAGCGGGAGGCGGGAGGCGCCAAACCCGTCGGCGTTGTGGTCGTCGGGTACGGGGCGACACAAGGCACGCCCCACAAAACAAAGACACCCGCGCAGGTGAGTTCGTATGACGGCCCGGCTCCGCAATGGTTCACTGATGGCGTCAAGGCGGCGCTCTTCGCGCCTACGGCGCTTGACAAGCAGGATTTCTTCATCACCGGCACAGGGCATGACGTCTCCATCACATGCGAGGAGAGCATCTTTGCCGGAGTGAACAAAGGATTGGTGAAATACCACTTTGAACTTGGAGCAGGTGCCCAGCACTTCACATGGGTGCAGTGAGGCCTGTGCACTCCGGTCACTTTCCGACCGGTAACCACAGGCAACGGTGCGCCTGCGGCGGAGCGCCCGCGCACGCCTTACGCTCGGAACTACGTGAAATAGGTTAGGAGCGATCGCATGGCGAAGACAATCGATATCACTGGCGCGCGCGTGCACAATCTCAAACATGTGGACGTGCAGGTGCCGATCGGCGAGATGGTCGCTGTCGCGGGCGTATCGGGTTCCGGCAAATCATCGCTCGCGCTCGGCGTGCTCTATGCGGAAGGGTCGCGTCGCTATCTGGAAGGATTGTCGACGTACACGCGTCGACGCATCGCGCAGAGCGGTGAGGCGAAGCTCGACGCGATCGAACATGTGCCGCCGGCGCTCGCGTTGCATCAGCGGCCGAGCGTTCCCGGCATCCGCAGCACCTTCGGCACGATGAGCGAGCTGCTCAACAGTCTGCGGCTGATGACGTCCCGTCTTGGCAACTACAGCTGCCCGAACGGCCATATGCTTGATCCGACGCCGAATGTCGCGCTCGAGAGGCCGATCGTCTGCCCGGTGTGCGGCGAGCATGTGCAGCCGCTTGGCGCCGAGGATCTCGCTTTCAATTCGGGCGGTGCTTGTCCGGCATGTTCAGGCACGGGCATCGTGCGCACCGTGGACGAGTCGACGTTGATCGCCGACCCGAATCTGACCATAGAACAAGGAGCGGTCGCGCCGTGGCGTTCGCTGATGTGGTCGATCATGGTCGACGTGTGCCGTGAGATGGGCGTGCGCACCGATGTTCCGTACAAGGACCTCACCGATCATGAGAAGGAGATCGTGCTGCACGGCCCCGCCGAGAAACGGCACATTCTGTACCACTCGAAGAAACTGAACCGCGCCGGCGAACTCGACTTCACATACTTCAGCGCCGAACGCACCGTGCTCAACGCGCTCGACAAGGCGAAGGACTCGAAGGCGCTCAAGCGCGTCGAGCCGTTCATCAAAGAGGAACGATGCCCCGACTGCCACGGCACACGGCTCAACGAACGCGCGCGTACATTGCCCGTCGACGGCAGGACGCTGCCCGAACAGTGCGCGATGCAGCTCGACGACCTCGCGGCGTGGGTGCGCACGGTGCCCGCGACGATGCCGGACGACATGCGCGAGATGGCGCGGACGATCGTCGACGAATTCACGCGCACCGCGCGTCGTCTGCTCGAACTCGGCCTCGGCTATCTGACGCTCGACCGTGCAGGCTCCACTTTGTCTACAGGCGAGCGCCAGCGCATCCAGCTCGCGCGCTCCGTGCGCAGCGAACTGACAGGCGCGATGTATGTGCTCGACGAACCGTCGATCGGCCTGCACCCGGCGAACGTCGACGGACTCATCGGCGTCATGCGCGACCTCAAAGCGCAAGGCAACACCGTCATCGTCGTCGACCACGACACGCGCGTGCTGCGCGACGTCGACTGGATCATCGAAATGGGACCCGGCGCCGGCGCGCACGGCGGCACCGTGATCGCGCAGGGCACGGTGGGCGACGTCGAAGACGATCCGCATTCGCTCATCGGCCCGTTCCTCGCGAATGAACGTGCGCGCATCGTGCGTCCGCAGACAGCCGCCGACGCGATGTTCGATGAAGGTTCGATCGACATCGCGACATCGCCGCTGCACACCGTGCACGCGTTGGACGCGCATATCCCGAAACATCGACTGACCGTCGTCACCGGCGTCTCCGGCTCCGGCAAGACGACGCTCGTTCTCGAAAGCCTCGTGCCCGCGCTCAACGCGAAGATCGCCGACGAACGCATGCCCGAACACGTACGCGCACTTGACGCGCCGGGCATCGAACGCGTCACGATAATCGATGCGACGCCGATCGGCGCCAACGTGCGCTCAACCGTCGCCACCTACAGCGGCATCCTCGACGATCTGCGTCGCCTGTATGCGCGCACCGATACGGCGAAGGCGCGCGGCCTGAAAGCGGGCGCGTTCTCCTACAACACCGGCTCGCTGCGCTGCCCGACGTGCGACGGCACCGGGCAGATCACGCTCGACGTGCAGTTCCTGCCCGACGTGGACATCGACTGCCCCGACTGCCACGGCAGCCGCTACGGCGATCAGGCGGGTGAGATCACGTGGACGCCCGCGGACGGCGCAACCGCGGTGTCGCTGCCGGACGCGCTCGCGATGACGGTCGATGAGGCAATGGTTGTGTTCGCCGGGCAGCGGCGCATCCATGCGAAACTCGCGACGCTTCACGAACTCGGCATCGGCTACCTGACACTCGGCGAGAGCACGCCGGCGCTATCCGGCGGCGAGGCGCAGAGACTCAAGCTCGCGAGCGAAATGGGACGCGCGCAGAAGGGGACGCTATTCGTCTTCGACGAGCCGACGATCGGCCTGCATCCGCTTGACGTATGCACGTTGATCGGCGTCTTCCAGAAGCTCATCGACCACGGTGCGAGCGTGCTCGTGATCGAACACGACCTCGACATGATCGCGAACGCCGACTGGATCATCGACATGGGACCCGGCGGCGGCGAAAACGGCGGCGAAATCGTGGCCACCGGCATGCCGACACAGGTCGCCGCGAATCCGCTCAGCGTGACCGGCGAATATCTGGCGCCGTGCGTCGGCGTGACGCGGCGGTGAAGGCCGGGTGCGTGGGCGCGGGTGTGTGGGTCGGTTGTGATCGGAGTGGGTGCGGGGCGCCCCCAACACGTTCGCTAAGGTGACCAGTTGCGACCGGACCGGGTGCAGTCTGTACCGGCCGCGTTCGCTTAGCCAGCCGATAGCGATCGGACTGGGTGCAGTCTGCACCAGTCTCGTTCGCTCAGCCGCGGTGCCGACCGACGTCCGGCCGATCACCGCCGCCCTCTTTGCTACGCTTCGTGGCAGCGTCGACGGCTGCTGAGATGAACGCGTCGCCTCGCCCCCGCCGCTTCTATGCTGAAGGGACACCGTGCGACGAAGGAGCGGGAAAGGCGGCGACATGAGTTTTTCGCAGCGGCATCCGTATTTGTTCTGGCAGCTCGTCGGCTGGGGTCTTACGCTTGTTGATTTCGCGTTTCTGGTGGTCGCGGCGCTCAACGATTTCGGCGAGTGGAGTTATCCGATCATCGTGTTCACGTTCATCGCCGCGTTGTTCGCGATCATCGGCTCCCCGTTCTTCATCTATTGGTCGCGTCGCAGTCGTCTGCCGCAGACAAGTTCGGAAACGGAGAGTCGCGTGATCCGTAACGACATCACGTCGATTCTCATGCTGCGCAAGAAAACGTACGCCACGATGGTGTGCATTGCCATGGTCGCGTTGGTGATCGGACTTGCGTATGTGACGTATATGCTTGGCGAGTACGGTCACATTCTGCTGGGTTTTGTGTCGATGGTGTTCATGATCGTCATCCCGTTCATCGCGTGCGAGCGCTACCTCGCGTTCGTCAGAAAACGATTCCTCGTCGTCAAGGACGCCGCACAGTTCGTCAGGATGCGCGACGCCTACTATCTATCGGATTTGCGCTCGACGCGCATGCCGATACTGCCGTTGCCGAACGAACCGTCCGATGCGATGCTTGATTTTCTCTACAACTGGCTGCGCCGCTACCTGATGTCCAGCCAGCTCACGCTCATCAGCGTCACCCGTGCCGATCTGCGCCGCGTCGGCATCGTGCTTGTCGATAACAGTGAGACTGAGGACGGTCTGGAACCGAATGGTCCATTGATTGCGATTCCTGAACATCAGCTTGATCTGAGCGGTGCCAACCGTGCGCAGTTCGACAAGGAATGCAAGGCGCTTGGCGCGTTCGACCTGCCGACGCAATCCCAAACCGCGGGCATCTGCATCTAGGGTTTTGTGTGACGCAGTATGGCGGGGACCGGGCCGCGTGTTCACGTCCGAATTCTGTCTCGATGATCAAGTCGTATCTGATCATCGACTGAGTACGGCGACTGTGCAGAGTAACTGTGCAGACTGACCCTGTAGTAGCGAAGCCACTTCAGGCGCCGCTTGGCGCCGTCTTTTCGTACGCACGATGGCTGTGTATATCAGGGTTCGCGGCTGGCAAACCGCGGACCCTCTTGTTGTATCTCCATTCATCATCCACTGATGTTTTCCGAAGCATTGTGTCTCAGCAGCCCGTGTTGGACATGGCGTCCACCCGGCGCAGCAGTGCAGCTTCGTCGGTAGCGAGGGACTCGCTCAGCGGCTTGACGATCTTGTCGAACATGCGGATGAGCGGCGCATAGTCGCCGACGAGCATCGCGCGCGCGGATGCGACGTCGTTCTCCCGCTTGCCGATCAGTCGCCAGTCGAACCGCCATCCGGCATCGCGCGCCACCAGGTCCCAGAAGAAGCGCTGCGTGCGTCCGTTGCCTTCGCGGAACGGATGCAACACATTGAAATCGTCGTAGTGGACGCTCATCCGCTCCACGAATCGCCGGCGACTCAGACCGCGCAGATAGCGGTCGTCGGCAAGCGCGCGCTCGCAGTACGGGATGCCCGTGACGAACATGTGCGTCGGCAGGAACGTCGTGTATGCCTTGCTGATGGTGACGGTGCGCAGCTTGCCTGCCCAGTCGTACGCGTCCTGAAACAGATAGCGGTGGATCTGCTGCAGCTGCCGCACGGTGCCGAGCGCCGGTATCTGCATCGTCTGCAGTTTGATCGATCGGACCGTGAACCATGTGAACTCGATCGTGGAGAGCGTTTCCGCGTCGTGTACGCCGACGAGATTGCGCAGCACCTGCGTGCCGGGGATGAGATACGGGTCGACGGCTGTCGCATTCGTGCCGGTCGTCTGATGTTCCAATTCGGCATCGCGATAGGGATAACGAGCAATTGCGAGTTTGGTCAGCTGATCCTCATCAACCTTGCCGTCGGCGTATGCGATGAATATGTCCGCGAAGTCGCCGTCGATATGTCCGCCTTCCAACGCGACCGATTGCAGCGCGAGATCGACGTTCCGCCGACGGATGTCGTTCGGCACGACGTCGTTTGTTTCGTCGTTCGTCGATGTACCCATGCCGTCATGTTCTCATATGCGAACATGACGGTCAATGACGGAGGAGGCAGATTGTAATTTGAGGGTCAGTGTGTGGAGTTCGGTTTGGAATAGAGCTCATGCTGCAGGTATTCGTCGTACAAGTCTCTCAGTTGGTTCACGGTGGCATCGATCCATCGTGAATCTTGTATTGTTCGCCTGCGGGCTTGGGGTGTGATGAAACGTCCTAACTCGTTTGCGAATTCCTTAGAATGCATGACGGTAGCGATGTCGCGGTCGGACTTGAGGTGTGCTCGCCAGTCGGGGCTCTCGCCATAGTCGGACTGTTTGCGGTCGATCATCTCCCATACATGTGTTGGGTCGACGTCGGTTCGGCTGCCGATCCAACCCATGTCCCACAGATCCCTGTATCGGATGTGCCCTGACGCGATATAGGAAAGCATCTTGTCGGCAAGGATCTCTTCGCGACTTTCTGCCGAGATCGGTAGGGGAAAGAACATGCTTTCGAGATGAGAGTAGTTGACCCGTACAAGCGTCATTCGCGGATCATAGGAGGGGATGGCTGCGATTTCGAGTTTGATACGCTGGCTGGGCATGTCTTTGGCGAGCAGGGCTGTTCTGATTTGAATGCTCCATTTGTTCACCTTCCGTTCCCGAGTTGGCGGACGAACGGTTACATGTGATTCCGGGGAGACTTCTTTGAGTCTGTTCTCGATGGCGTTGCCCAATGCGGTAAAGTCGTCGAGTAAAAAGCTGGGTCCGCCGGCGAAGTCGAGATCCTCGCTGTAGCGTGGGGAGCCTTGGCATAAGCGCAACGAGGTGCCGCCCTGGAACGTTAACTGCTCCAGAAAACCGTTCTCTCTCATTGCGGACAGAATATGGTAATGATAGATTTCTTTGGTGATGACGGGCACCATATCTGGCGTCGCATCCTCCTCGGCTATGATTGCCGCGAGTTCTTCCGGTGTCTCCTCACTCATCTTCGTCTTCCTCCAGCTCCTCATAGTCGATTAAATGTAGGTTGCGACCTGTGGCTTTGAGATTTTCATATGCGAATCTCTTGCCTGCCAATGGTAGGCGTCCCTTTCTCATGATCAGATTCGGGATGATGCGCGAGGGTTTGAGGTCGCTGTGTGTGAACTCGATTGTGCCATACTTCGTGCAGAATTCGCCTTCTCGCCCAGTCGTCATGTAGGTGACGCGGCCTAATGGAATTTGGCTGATAACGCCCCATTGGCTTAATGCACTCTCGAGGCTCTCCCACACCAGTTTGCCTGGACGCAATGCCTTGGCGATGTCATCCAATGTGGATGCGCCGATATGCTTGGAGTAGGGGAACACGTAAACTCCTCTGCTCACCCGTTCGAGGATGCCGGCTTTACATAATGAAGCAATCGTGGCGGTGAGCCTACGTCCCGTCTCTCCGAATGGAATTGCCAGATCGTGCTTGCGATACACATACAGCCCCATCGATCGGTCTGCCTCTGCTAGGCGGTGTAAGGCGGCGGCTCTATCCATATCCTCCAGTCTACAGCAGTTACCATGGATTGTGTAATTACTGTAGACCAAGGATGTCGGATAAGCTCAAGATCTGCGTTAGGGTATCTTCGTTGATGTCAGTCGTCGTGTGCGCGGAATTGGGCGATGGGTTTGCCGTCTTTCGTCTTCCACTGCGTCCACCCGTTGCTCGAGCTGCCGGTGACGAACGCGGCGGCTTGCGACGGCGAGCTGAAGCGCACATCGTTGCGCACGACGCCGTGCACATCGATGTTGTCGCGGCGCAGTGCGCGTGCGGTTTTGTCGAGGCTCGGGCTGTCATTACCGGCGACATGCTGCCCGGCGCGGATCGTGAGTGCGCCGTCCTCGACCGTCATCTCCACGTTTAGCGGCGGCCGTTTCCGTGAGAGGAAGTAGACGCCGTCGGGGATGCGCTGGACAGCGGTGAACTCGGTGTGGTTGCGTACGGCGACGTCGAACACCTGTTGTTTGGATTCCTGTGTGGGTTCCGGGAAGATCTGCCGACCTTCGAACGACGACAGCAACTCGATGGCCAAGTCGAGATCCAATGCGAACAGTTCGGATCCAGGCACGCGCGCTTTGGCGAAGATGTCGTCGAGCATGCGTTCCTTCTCGTCATAATCCTCAACTTCGATGGCGAACTTGCGCTTTAGCCCGGTCACGTTGTTGTAGCCGTTGCGTTCGAGGGCGTACATGCGGTCGTCGAAGCGATTCGTCGCAGTCTTGCCGATCTTGATGAGTCCCGGCACCACCGTTGACATCACATACAGCACGCCCCTCGCCATGGGGAGCCTCCTTCGGGTTGATTGATGGTGCTCTCAGTATAGGTTGGCTGAGCGTTAGGAGCACGAACGCGAAGAATGATGACTGACGTGCTTTGAGAGTAGTAGAGGGTCCGAAGGCTTGTTGCCTCGGACCCTCTATCGCGTTTTCACTTTGCAGGCCATCACAAGAGCCTGATTCAGAAGCAAAACGAAGATTCAACGAACGTTTCTGCAGGATGTGAATCCCGCGACACGCCCGAAGTTGGAACAATCTTCTATTTCTTCGTGAACACGTTCAGCATAGCGCTCGCGAAACAGATTCGCAGTCGTTCTGCGATGCCGTGTTAGTGTAGGAATGCTTATCGGAGATGTTCTCATGGAATAGGTTGAAAGGGGATATAAGGCAATGGCGGCTGAGTATCGTGAAGACGGGGATAGGTCCTTCGTCGAAGATCTGTTTGCGCGTATCGTTGACGAGTCCGTAGATACGCGGCAGCAGGGCACTTGGTTCGAGTACACCGTCAAATGGTTTCTTGAGAACGATCCCTCGTGGGTGGAACGCATCACTGAAGTATGGATGTGGGATGATGCGCCCGAAGCATTGCGTAGAGGGCATACTGATACCGGCATCGACCTGGTTGCGTTGGATGTGGATGGTTCGTATTGGGCGATTCAGGCGAAGTGCTATCGCGGAAAAAAGCTGAATCAGGACAAGCTTGCATCGTTCTTCATGAATGCGACGGACAATCCGTTGTATGGACATTTCATGATTGCCGACACGGCTTCCGGATATACGTCCACGCTGGAGAGTTTCATTACCCAGTCTCCCAAGGACATCGTGCGTCTTGATTTGGATACGATGAAGGATTCCAACTTGGATTGGCATGCCTTCCTACGCGGCGAAAAGCCCAATGAACGAGAGACCTTTGATC
The DNA here is from genome assembly GCF_000424225.1 of Bifidobacterium sp. AGR2158. Lineage (NCBI taxonomy): Bacteria > Bacillati > Actinomycetota > Actinomycetes > Bifidobacteriales > Bifidobacteriaceae > Bifidobacterium > Bifidobacterium sp. AGR2158. The sequence goes on along the minus strand of NZ_AUJM01000012.1, from coordinate 371,908 downwards.
CGCGTCCGCATCAGGTGGAAGCGATCGAGGCAGTCCGGAAAGAACTGGACGAGCATGATCGGTGCACGCTGGTCATGGCATGTGGTACGGGCAAGACGCTCACGGCTTTGCGCTATGCCGAGCAGGTTCCGGGGATGGGCGGCACAGTGCTCTTCCTTGCGCCGTCGATTTCACTGGTATCACAAACGATGCGCAACTGGGTGAATCAGGTGCGTGGACGTATCAACCTGTATGTGTGCTGCTCGAGTCCCAAGGCTAGTCATACTACTGCTGAATCCTATGGTCAGCTGTCTGATATTCCATTCCCGGCTACGACCAATGCACAGACAATCGCGAACCGTTTCAAGCCCAAGAAAGATGCGCTCAATGTCATCTTCTCCACCTACCAGTCCATTGATGTCATTCATGAGGCACAGGAACTGGGCTTGTGCGATTTTGATTTGATTGTGTGCGATGAAGCGCATCGCACGACTGGCACGATGGATGACGACGTGAGTTTCCGAAAGGTGCACTCAAATAAGAATGTGCGTGGCGATAAGCGTTTGTACATGACGGCTACGCCACGCATCTATGGTGAGGATGCGAAAAACAAGGCCAAGGCCGGAGCGGTGGAAATCGCTAGCATGGACAATGTGGACGTGTATGGCAGGGTCGCCTACACGCTGTCCTTCGGCAAGGCCGTGCAATTGGGATTGTTGACCGATTACAAGATTGTGGTCATGCAGGTCGCCGAGGATCAGATGAGCCGCATGATGCAGGAACGGTACAGCGAAGCGAAATCGCAGATTCCATTGTCCGATGCGGCCAAGTTCGTCGGTTGTTGGAAGGCGTTGTTCGACCGCCGACATGCAAGCAATCTCAACGGCGTAGTCGGTCGACATGCCCAAGCCGGCCTGGAGGATGACGAATCCCGGCAGGTGCTGCATCACGCTATCGCTTTTGCCAGCACCATCAAGGATTCCGAACGGTTGAAGGATAAATTCCAGGCGGTTATTGACGACTACACCTCCAGTCTGGAAGACACTGAAGAGAATCGCGAGACCATCAGCAACGGACGCATGGTGAAGGTGGAGATCGACCATGTGGACGGCACGATGGATGCGGAGGAACGCCGAGAGAAACTTGATTGGCTCGCCGAAGATATGCCGTCGAACGAATGCCATATTCTGTCCAACGCGCGCTGTCTGGCTGAGGGCGTCGACGTACCCGATCTGGATGCGGTCATTTATCTGCATGCGCGTAAAAGTCATGTGGACATCATTCAGTCGGTTGGCCGTGTCATGAGGAAGGCTCCTGGCAAGCAATTTGGATACATCATCGTGCCGGTGGTGGTGCCGTTGGGCGCCGATCCGGATTCCATCCTGTCATCAAGCAATTACAAGATTGTTTGGGATGTGGTGCGCGCGTTGCGTAGTCATGATGAACGGCTCGAAGCGGTCATCAATGCAGCTTCGCTCGGAGATACGGAGGCGCTCAAACGCATTGTTGAGGTCGATGTGCTTCATGCTGATCAGCTCAAGCTGAAGGGGAAACATAGGCATTCTGGGCAGTTGGATCAGTCCAATGGCGATGGGGAGCGAAACTCGATTGGATCTGAAGATCTCGACAACAGCGGTGTGAAGAGTAGCCACAATCAAGGTCAAGCTGTACAGCCGGAATTCACCGGTACAGCAGATGAGTGGGCAAAGGCCATCAATGCGCAGATTGTGCGCCGTTGCGGCACGAAGATCTACTGGGGTGAATGGACACAGGATATCGCCAATATCGCTGCCGCCCGTGCACAGCAGATTGATGAACTCGTTCAGCATGGCAAGGCCAAGGAAGCATTTGAGGAGTATGTGCGGGGGCTGCGTGACAGTCTCAATCCCGACTATTCGGAAGTGCAGGCCATCACCGTGCTCGCCCAGCACGAGATTACGAAGCCGATTTTCGAGACGCTATTCACTGAGCATGCGGTGATTAACAACAATCCCGTGATGAAAGCGCTCGATACGGTCATGGATGAGCTGTATGCGGCCGGTCTGCCCAGCAGCATTACCGATCCAACGTTGCTCAGCCTGTACGATTCGGTCAAGATCGCCGCTGCGCAGATCACCACCGACACTGCTAAGCAGAACCTGATCAAGGAGATCTACAACGAGTTCTTCACGAAGGTGTTCAAGGATACTGCGAACGAACTTGGCATTGTCTATACGCCGGTTGAGGTCGTGGACGCACAGTTGCATATGGTGCAGCGCGCTCTCGCTCGCGAATTCGGGCAGCAGCTCGGCGATCACGGTGTGCATGTGCTTGACGGATTTGCAGGCACCGGCACCTATATCTGCCGCCTGATCGAAGATCCAAGTCTGATTGCTGACGACCAGCTTGAATACAAGTACATGCACGACCTGCACTCCAACGAGATTGTGCCTCTGGCTGCCACAATCATGGACATTAATATCGAACAGTCATATCATCTTCGTCACGGTGGTGATTATGTCAACTTCCCGGGGGCATTGCTTACAGACACGTTCCAGATGAGTGAAAAGGATGATGAGATACCTCACGAACTTGCCTTTGAGGAAAATACGCGTCGTGCATGCGAACAGTTGAAGACTCCCATTCGTGTTATCGCGGGTAATCCGCCATACCGGGCTAATGACAAAGACAATACAGGCAATCAGAACACAGAATACAAGTACCTGGATGCGCGCATTGGGGAAACCTACGTAGCAAAATCTGATGCTACGCTCAATAACTCGCTCTACGACCATTATATTCGTGCATTTCGTTGGGCTTCAGATCGTATCCTCAAGGATGGGAATGATAGCGGTGTCATCTGCTTTGTTTCCAATGGCGGATGGCTAACCAGTTCGGCGGGAGCGGGAGTGCGTCGTTCCTTCATTGAAGAATTCAACTCCATCTACGTCTACAACCTACGAGGAAACCAGCGTACGCAAGGTGAGGAGTCGCGGAAGGAAGGCGGGAAGATATTTGATTCTGGTTCCCGTGCGACCATCGCCATCACGATGCTGGTGAAAAATCCAAATTCCGACGAACATGGTGTGATTCATTACAAAGATATTGGTGACTATCTCAGCCGTGACGAGAAGCTCGATATCCTTAAACAGGCAGTTGACGAAGATCCCGAATGGACCATATTGACGCCCGATGAGCATGGCGACTGGCTGAATCAACGTGATGACTCATATCAGGACTTTGTTCCATTAGGCTTGGGTAAGTATAAGCACTCTCTCGGGTTGTTTGAGACTTATTCGGGTGGTCTGAAAACTCAACGTGATGCGTGGGCAATCAACTTCTCGCTTTCGTTGGTTGTAAACAATATGAGAAAACTAATTGATTCAACTAATATCGCCTCAGACTCTTTTGTTGCAAGCAATATTCCTTTGCCGCAAGATTTTGCGCAGTTCAGCTGGACGAGACGTGTGAGAGATTATGCTGAATCGGGCTTCCGTATTCCCGTTAATTTTGATGGGTTTACTGCGGAGGTGTATCGCCCATTTTGTAAAGAGTATGTTTACTTTGACAAATACATGAACGAAAGGACGCTCCAACAACCCCGAATTTTCCCGCTCGCGGAAGCGAGCGGGCGAAAGGACGCTCCAACAACCCCTAGTTCATCCTCTTTGCTTCAAATAGAAAAGAATGAAAATTCGGCGAACGAAATGACGCTCCAACAATATTACACTCCTTGCTTTGAAAACAAGGTGATTACTGTAGGTGAGCGCGGTGCGATCATGTCGAATCTGCTTCCAGACCTTGAGTTTAACCATCATGGTCAGTGCTTCCCCTTGTATTGGTATGAGCAAGTGGAGGTAGACGTCCCAGCTGATGATGCCCAAGGTGCGTTGTTCGATGATCCCAATGCTCCAAAAGCTGAGCAGACCATGCTGGATCTGTGTGACGGAGCCACGCAGAAGCGAACAGAGTATGTGCGGCATGATGCCATAACCGATACCGGTCTGCAAGTGTTCCGCGCGGCATATCCGGGCATGCGCATCAGCAAAGAGGATATTTTCTACTATGTATATGGTGTGCTGCATTCGCCGGAATACCGCAAACGCTTCGAGAACAATCTGAGTAAGGAGCTGCCGCGTATCCCACTGGCCAAAGATTTCAAGGCTTTCATGAAAGCGGGCAGAGAGCTGGCTCAGTTGCATCTGGACTATGAGCATGTAGAGCCATATCCAGTAGTTGAAGTTGGCGACCGTACGAATCCAGGGCGCACCGAGAAGATGCGGTATCCGAACAAGATCAAGGATCCTGAATCCGGTAAGAAGATCAAGGATCCCACTGTGCTGCAGGTCGCGGAGCGCTTGACCTTCCAGGAAATCCCCACGCGTGCATACCAGTATGTCGTCAATGGCAAGAGTGCGCTCGACTGGATCATCGATCGCTATCAGGTGCGCGTCGATAAGAAAACCGGCATCGTTAACGACCCGAATCTGTACTCCGACGATCCGCGCTACATCGTGGATCTTGTGCGCAAGGTCATCACGGTGAGCCTACGCACGCTGGACATTGTGGAGTCGTTACCTCCGCTGGAAGAACTTCCCCAACCTGCGAACTGGCCTGCGGAGTGGAAGTAATCGGGTCCCCTCACGTCGGCGTGTAAGAGCCGTGCTTCATTATTGGTTGTGTGATCAAAATAGAAAATGAGGAAGCACGGCCTGAGCTGGAGTGTAGCATGTTCGAATCCCGACAGTTCTCTGACCCGCCCGAAACGGGCCTCTGCGTGCTCAAGTGCCGCATCCTCGCCCTCTTCCGAGCAAACAGGCCCACGGGGGTCATGGACGACAGGAGCGGGACCCTGCGCGACGGCGACATGAGTTTCGTTAGCGCCACCAGCTACATACAACATACAACGATGCCTTATCCACGGCAGACACCCAGGGCATCCTTGCGCGCAACCCTGAGAAGGTTTAGTTTTTAAGCATGCAAACATTGATGAGGATCCGTACTTGCGTGCTAATTTGAAAAGATCTCGATTGGTATGTGGCAATGAGTGCTATGATTGTTTCATGGGTATTGACATTGTAGGTTTCTTCAAAGAACACAAAGAGGAGATTTTAGGTGCTCTTGCGATAATGGGTGGGGCAATGCTTATGGCAATGTCGGATAGTGATAGTGAGCATGCTGAGCTCACTAATGGGCAGAAGCTTGATCTTAGTGAGGCTGTAGAAGCAGTTAGCTGGAATTTCGGGGAAGGTATCGAATATGCCTATGCATCTGATGATTCTGTTTGTTTTGTTCTTGTTGACGATGAATATGAGAATATTTATTTTACATATTCAACAGGAGAGTGGGATGCATCCTATTGTGATGTTAGTGAGGATGTAGAGGATGCTGTGAAGATGATTCTAGATCGACTTAATGAACGTTGGTGAAGTGCGTGAAGATAGTGTGGGTGCTCGGTGGAAGATGGCGGTTGGATGTTGGTTAAGAAGCTCTGTTTGGTAAAAGAGCATATGGTGCATCGAATAGATGTCAATGCACCATATGATTGTAATTATTTCTTCTTTGCTTCTTTGCGTAGAGTCCCTAGTTTCTTATCGCTTCTAGTCTTCCTACCGTTTTTATTGCGAATGGTTCCAAGTGGCACTCCCAACATCTTTTCGAGTGCTCCCACTCTGCAGTCGCTGCGAATCTTTCGTCGTGTCATCTTTGGCCTCCGTAATCTTGAATTGTTGAACACGTACAATTGTGTTCACGTGAGTACATTATACATCAATGGCTGGTGTGTGCGCTCTGTGTCTTACCTTCTGGTAGGACGATGATGCTAGTACGTGATACATGCGTTTTGTGTTAGTTTCGGTGGAAGTTTGGTCTTCTTCACTCAAGGGGTCAGGATGCCTGTGGCATCCCTATCCCCAATTGACCTGTCCACTAGCGTCGTTCGCGCGAAAGATCGTTGCGCAGAAGGACCGCCGAATCCCCGGAATCCTGAGGATTCGGCGCTAAGATATCTGTCACTGAGTTGGCTCTTCTCAAGCTAGCGCGTAAGGACCGTACTTCATCATTGCTTGTGTGATCAAAAAAGAAATAGAAAATGAGAAAGAACGGCCTGAGCCCGAGTGCAGCATGTTCGAATCCCGACGGTTCCCTGATCCGGTCGAAGAGGCCTTTGCATGCCTAAGCGCCGTGTGCGAGACATCCTTACGCACTAGCTTGAGAAGAGCCACTATGCTTTAAACAAAGTGCTGATGGAGGAGGTGTGGTGATTGGGTGAGCATAACGATACGGGTTTCGGTCAGGGCATGCCGGAACCGTGGGCGCAGGCGATTCGGTATGCGCTGAATCGCCTGTCGTTGGATGAGATTGGGCAGCGGTACGGGGATGCTGTGCGCGAGTACTGCGCGGCGTACATCAATCATGATGCCCGCGCGGTGAAAGGCGACGGCGTGTACACGGTGGATCTGAAAGGCATCGGGCTGAACGCCTCCAATCCTGCCGTCAAACAGGGCTTCGCTGCTGAGGCGATGGCCGAAGCGCATCATAACGCGGACGCAATTATCGCTGGAGACAAGCGTCGTATGCGTCGCACGAACAACAATGATCCGCTCGTGGACATGCAGGCGTTCGGAGCGCATGGTCAGCCGTTGAAGGCGCAACGGATCCAGATGAAATTTGTCGGCAAGGATGCGAAGGAGTGCCTAGATCTGCTGCATTCCAGCGGATATGAAAAGTACTACGACGGTAACGTCCTGTTCGGCCTCCCTGACGAGTACTGCGATCAACTGTTGGGAGAAGGGCCGGGTTCCATTCGTCAGGATATCCAGGACACCAAAGCCAGGTTGAAGGCTGCGGTCGCACAAGGCGATAAAGATGCCTGCGCGAAGCACCGCAAGCGCATCAAGCAAGACAGGCAGCTGCAGAAGAAGATTCGCAAAGCCGGTCTCACCAAAGATGAGGCGTTGGCGGCAGCTCTGCATCCCAAACGCGAAACGGTGAAACATGCGGCGAAAATCGCTCATCAGGGCGCCATGGGACAGGCGGCGGGCGTGATGGCCGCTGCGGCTCCAATGGCGATAATGGGTGTAATTCAGGATTGCATTCAGCGGAATCGGTCGTTGCCTGAATCATTGAAGGAACACGGTCTGGATGTGGCATTAGCCGGTGGTATCCAGTACGTGATCGGCTTCATCCAGATCGCGGCTGACGGTGCGATGAAAAACGCTGGCAGCGACTATGTGAAGGCCATCGCGAAAGGCAATGCGTTGACGATGATGGCGTCGCTGGCGTTCGAAAACGCAATGCTGGTCCAGCAGCTGGTCAGGAGCGATATGACCGGTGAGGAGTTCCTGGACGCTCTGGCCGAAACCAACATCGGCGCGTTGGCATCCTGCTTTGCGGGCGCCGTAGTCGGCACCGCAGCCGCTGGTGTGACGCTCGCGCCAATCATCGCGAACATGATCGCCGTGCAGGTGGCAGTGGGATCCTACCGGAACCTGCGGCAGGCGATGATGGAATATCAGCTCGCCAAGCAGGAACGAATCGCAGCGGAAGCGGAATGCGCGCAGATCGTGGAACAGGTGCGCGCATGGAGACGGCAACTCAATGAGCAATCCGAACGTTATTTCAGCGAGCATCTGGACATCTTCGATACCGCGTTCCGAACCATGGATCAGGCGATTCTGGAACAGGACGGCGATGGATTCATCCAAGCCAACGCACAGCTGCAGCAAGCGTTGGGATATGAGCCACAGTTTAGGTCTCAAACGGAATTCGATGCTTTAATGAATCGTGACGACAGTCTGCAGCTGTGAAATGGAGTACGACGAGTCTGTATCGGTGAAAGGTGGGAGAGTGATGAAAAATTGCGACGTACGCATGGCACTGAGCGTGCTGTACTACCTCATTCTGGTGGATGGCCAATCTCAGGAGCATGAGCTGCAGCTGTTCGAGCAGCTGGGCGAGCAGTTTGATGCGGCTGAATTCGCAAAATGCCGAGAGACGGTGATCGCCGACTGTGAGAAGCAGGTCTCCGGTGCCGCCGATGATTTCGAATACTACGAGCTCGTCGTGGAGGGAGTCGACAAGGCGCTTGCTGGCAAGTCATCCGGCAAAGGCCCGCAGATTCCGTTGAGCATGGTGCTTTGGGACATGCTCGCTGTCGCGCACGCCGACCGCACATGCAGCGCTGAAGAAGAGCGTCTGATCAAGCACGTCGTGCGCGTGAACAATGTGGATCAGCGTCTCTACCGGCAGTTCGTCTATATGATGAACGCCTGCGTGACGGTGGGCGTCCAGCTGGAGGCGGTGAAGAACTCATCGATGAACTACAGCGAAGCCAAGCCGATCGTCGATGAGCTGGAACACCGGCGCGACTTGATGGTTGCCGGTGCGCTCGACGTCATCAACGATTCCCGAATGCCCGCAGTTCCCGCAGCGCAACAGGTTCAGGAGGACATCGTCGATCAAGGCATGCGTGGCGTAGGCGACTTCATGAACGTGGCAGGGCAAGCCATCGGTGATGCGGCAGGCAAAGCCGGAGGTGCCATCGGTGATGCGGCGGGCAAAGCAGGACATGCTATCGCCGATGCCGCGGGACAGGTCGGCAACGCCATGGGCGCCGTGGGCAACGAAGTACAGAAGGGTGCCGCGCAGGCGTGGAACAACGTTGCCAATACCGTTGGCGGTTGGTTCAAGAAGAACTAGTGCACGGCTCGTACGGGATGCATAGAGGATAAGGGAGCAGTCATCATGGTGGTTTTCGTTCCGTTGGTAATCGGTGCGGCGGCGCTCGCCGGCGTCGGTGGTGTGGGCGCCGGAGTCAAGGGCGTCGCGGATGGGCACAAGGCACAGGGATTGAATGAAAACACGGCGGAGCGTCAGCGCATCGCCGCGCAGAATCTGGAAACGCTGCGTGAGGAGTGTGGGCGTGCGCTCGACGAACTTGGGCGCGAGAAAATCAGCGTTCTGGATACGTCGATGAAGCATTTCCTGGATTCGTTCGGCAGGCTCAAGAACGTGGAACTGCGGGACTCCGCCGGATTGGATGAGCTCAAGCGTCTGCATATCGATGAGGCTTCGTTTGAGGAACTGCGCAAGCTCAGTGATCTGGCCGTCGAAATCGTCAAAGGCGGAGTTGCGGGAATGGCCGCCGGATCGTTGACGGCATTCGGCGCGTATGGTCTGGCGATGCATTTCGCTGCGGCTTCCACCGGGACGGCCATCGCCAGTCTGCATGGTGCGGCCGCGGCCAATGCGACGCTGGCGTTCTTCGGTGGTGGGGCACTGGCCGCCGGTGGCATGGGCATGGCCGGCGGTATGGCGGTGCTCGGCGGCCTCGTGGCGGGCCCTGCACTGCTGGTGTTTGGCGCCATGGTCGGTTTGAACGGCATGAAGGATCTGGAGCAGGCGAAAGCCAATGCGGCGCAGGTGAGCGCCTACTGCGAGCAGTGGGCGGCCGCCACCGATATGTCGCGCGCCATCAGGGATCGGGCGATGATGTTCTACGCGACGCTTGCACAACTTGACGTTCGCTTCGTCGTGGCGCTGCAGAATCTTGATCAGATCATCGCCGCACAGGGCGAGGACTACGCGCAGTTCAACCAGGAAGCCAAGCAGTCCGTCGCTGCCTGCGTTTCGCTGGCCATGTCCATCAAATCCGTGCTCGATACGCCCATCCTTGACGATTCCGGCGCCCTCACCGACGAATCAGGTGCTCTGATGGACAGGTTCGAGCAGGACGGTGATGAGTGAGCGGGATGCGGTTGTTGTTGTGACGGCTGAGTTCGTAGTCGATTAAGATACAGTCAGCTGTGAGGTTGCATGTCTGGCGCGAAAACAGCTTGGCGCCCCTTGAAGTAGCGGGATGGCACGTCCTGCGATTTAGCCAGAATCTGGGCCTCGTCCGCTCTCAACTGATTCGGTAATGCCCGACGAGCTCTTGCGGAAACGTGCCGAGCACATCCTCTTCGTACTGCTTTTGCTTCGCGCTCACGTGGTGGATGAGCAACGGCAATCCGTCTGCGTTGCGTGTGTCGGAGGCAATGCCGATGTGGTTGTTGTAGACGACGATGTCGCCACCCTGCCATGCGCTGACGTCTGTGGTGTCTGTCGTGAGACTGATCGCATGCGCAGCGAAGTACGAGTTGAGTACGGGGACGCGGCGGAAGTCGATATTGGCGTCAGGTGTGTCGATGTCATAACGTTCGGGATGAGCGAGTATGTCTTCATGCACGAGTGTCATCAGATCGTAGCCGGCTCCGCGCAGGGCTGCGCCTACGACGTCGGTGCATACGCCATACCCGTCGTTCGGGTAGCCAGTTGCGTAATACTCGCTTTTGTATGCCGGTTTTGTGGCGATGTAGGCGCGCGCGTTCTGCAGAATGTCGCTTTGGTCGTCGATGCCGTCGCCATCTTTGTCGATTGCGCTGATGTATGGGGCGATGCTTGGCGTTGACTGCCTCGCCGACCTATCTTCGTCTGGGCTTCCTATTGCGCTCCCGCAGGACGACGCCAACGCGCAGGTGACGATGAGCGCGCCTATCGTGATGACTCTGGATAGTCGTTGTGCCATATATGTCCTCCTCCGCGTTGCCCTTCGCTGGCATCTGTTATAGCACGCTTATCGCCTATAGGGAGTGGCGATACGCTCGAACATCGTGGCCGCCGTAAAGAGTCGCTTGGAGAGACCAATCCGCTTGCGGTATTCAACAAAATCCGCAAGCCAACGGTGCTGTATCTGCCGGAATCGCCGGTCACGTTCACGCTGTCATTCGTATTGCTGTCGTCGGATTTGTAGGCGGTCGGGACGATTCACGTTGTGTCACGATGTAGGAAGTGGTAGGTGCCGTGTTCGCGCAGATAGTCGCGCATGTAGGGCGGTTTGAAATCCACTTGGCCTCACGCGGGCGAGTAGATGATGTCCTTCTTGATCGGTTGTGTGCGGTACACGTTTGCGTAGCTGGCGTTTCGTTCGCGGCGCTTGGCGATCTCCCCTGTGGACGGTGGCCCATCGTCCTGAGCCATAGCGGGCAGATATTCCTTCTACGTCGGGCTCAGCCCGTCGTTTTCCGGAGCGTGCGCCCATGTCGCCCGCACCAGTGCCGAATATCACCTTGAGTTCCTCAAGGCTTCTTCTTTACCGATCAGTATGGGGTGTCATGTTTGCGGCGGACTTGGGGCGGGTTCGCCGTCAGGGGATACTGATTTGTGTGTCATCCTTGAGTGCGTTTGATCGGAAGGTCGGCGTGTTGCGGGCACCTGCGTTGTTCTGATTTCGTGGGCTCAAAGAGTGACGAGTCTGACTGTGCGATGATAAGCTTGCTGCTTTCGGATGCGATGGAGCTTTGGGCCGAGATTATGAAATTCTGTAGAGAGAGGGAGGATGTGAAGAGGATAAGATAAATGGGAAAAGAGGGCAAATGCCGGTTCCTGAATCATCTAATCATATCGGAACCGGCATCACCCTAGCTATTCAAAGTTATGTTCTTAATGTTTGCGGCCTCCCTGACGCTGCCAACCATGTTTTGGGCCAGCGGTTGGAGGGAGCCGGTCGCCGGGGCCGATGTGCACGATGCGTGGATCGGGCAGTTTTCCTCCACGTGGACCGACTTCTTCATAGGTGCCAGCGGGACGGTTGTCTTCGCCAGGCTTATAGATGGCTGCCATAAGCAGCTCCTTTCAGCTAAGGAGCTCATGCGCCGGACTTTGACGTTCCGTCGCGTTAGACTAACGGCTGTTGTATTTTGACGACAACCGCGAGCTGAGCTCGTGTTTTGCTTTCCGGCCTGCTGCAACAGGCCGGTTTTTACTTCTGTGTAGAAGTAGTCTTCACGGTACCATCAAAAACGCTGAAAGACAAACCGGTGACACTTTGGGACATAGGTATAGTTTTTTGAGGTATGATGGTATGCGTTAGAAGTAATGCAACAGGAGAACTACCGTGAAGAAGAAGGACGTCATCAATCTCATCCGGTATCATACCGAGCATAATGATGCTGCGTTCCGCAATGAGGCATACAGCATCGCAAAAGACTTCGACCGCTCCGGCGACACCCAATTGGCTGCCTATGTCATTGCGTTGCTTTCCGATGCGAATACCTTCGTTCCTCAATCGTCTGTCGCTTCTGTCGAGTCGGATTTTTTGGCAAAATGCCCAGTGGTGAAGACGTCACTGCCCCTTCCGGAGTCCATTATGGGGGATATTCAAGGTGTCTTAAATGCAATCAGTCGTAATGTTGGAGTGCATCGATTCTTGTTTCATGGTCCAGCGGGAACAGGGAAGACGGAATCGGTCAAGCAGATCGCTGCCATTCTTCGGCGAGAGTTGTATGTCGTCGATTTCAACTCGGTGGTCGATAGTCATCTAGGTCAGACCGCTAAGAACATCGCTGCTTTGTTCGGTGAAATCAATAGTTTTACGCGGCCTGATCAAGTGATGGTGTTGTTCGATGAGATTGATGCGCTTGCTCTAAACCGCATGGATTCCCGTGATGTGCGTGAGATGGGGCGTGCGACGTCTGAGCTGTTGCGGCAGATGGATAATCTCTCCGAACAGGTTTTGTTGTTTGCTACGACGAATCTTTTTGAAAAATTCGATAAGGCTTTTGTTCGCCGTTTCGATGCAATCGTTGATTTCAAAAGATATTCTCGCGAAGATTTAATTGAGATAGCTGAAGCCATCATGAATGACTATGCTGGTCAGTTCTCGTTTGTCGGTAAGGATATCCGTCTGTTTCGCAAGATTCTCTCTGTTCCGGAACGGCTTCCCTATCCAGGAGAGTTGAGGAATCTGATTCGTTCGGCAATTGCGTTCAGCAAACCCGATGCAGAGTATGACTATCTGCGTCGCCTGTATATTGCGCTGGTTCCTGATGGCGCTCAACGCATTCAAGATCCACGGGCGCTGTACAAGCAAGGATTCACACTCCGTGAGATAGCGACCCTGACTGGTATCTCGCGCAGTACCGTTGCGCGAGAAGTGAAGGAGGGAAAGTAATGAATAACACTCTCAGGTTGAAAGGGAAGTTTCAGACTAGAAGTGCACAAGCCCCGGGGGCGCCGACTCTGCCTGCCAATGCCGTTGTGGAATCGGACGATCTGAAGAGCAAGATTGAGCAACTGGAATCTGTTGCGACGTATTGGGAAAGGCAGCGGGTTCATATTCTGCCATTGGTCCAAGTGCATTATCGTCGAGTTGTTCCCAAGAGCAAGCGCCTGCAATGCCTGTTGGCCGATGGTTCAAAAACGCCCAACAATTCCATTGTTGGTGCGGCTTTTGAGGAATCTGAAGTACGGGGTCGGCAGCGTCATGTCATCACCTATTCAGTTAGTCTCGATGCAATCAGAACCGCTATTTCCAAGCTCGAAAAGGCTCTGGGTATCCTTGAATCTCTAGGTGGGAAGATTGACGACAGGGGCTTGCAGTCACTGACTCGCGATGGGCTGACCGGTCAGAATAAACAAGCTGGCATAAGCAAGACCACTTTCGCTAACGTAATTCGCGATGTGCATTCTGTCGCTCGATTTGGCGTGAAATCCAAAGAGGATCTTGATGGCTATCGTCCTTTGGTGACCATCTATGGATCCGATCGCAGCGCAGAGCAGACCGTTTCCTTACTACATGATCTTGGCGTTGAGGTTACTTCAGCAAATCTGCTTGATGATACGACAATCAGAATGGCCCCAGATCAGTATACGGTGTTGTGCGAGAAAGCCCCGTACCTCATTTCGATGTCTCTGTCGGATCTATCGCAATACGAGCTTCCTGAGGGGGAGAAATCTCCGGATCCGTATAATCTCACCATTCCTGATCCTGGGAACGAACCAATTGTCGGCGTTATTGACACGCGGTTCGATGCTGGTGTTTATTATTCGGATTGGGTTGAGTATCATGATGAAATTGATCCGCAGCTGGGTGTAGATTCGGGTGATTATATTCATGGGACTGAGGTGACCTCGCTGATTGTTGATGGACCGCGCTTGAATCCGGCGCTTGACGACGGATGCGGTCGATTTCGTGTTCGGCATTTTGCGGTCGCCAAGCAAGGTAAAAATAGCTCATTTGCCATCATTTCAAAGATTCGCCAGATTGTGGTGACAAATCGCGATATTACAGTGTGGAACTTGAGTCTGGGGTCGGGTTTGGAGATTCCCCCAAATACCATATCTCCTGAAGCAGCCGTGCTGGATGAACTGCAGAACAGATATGGGGTTATCTTCGTCGTCTCCGGTACAAATAAGTTGTCAACAGATGACGTCAATAAGCCGAAGCGTATTGGGGCTCCGGCTGACTCGATTAACGCTCTCGTGGTGAACGCTAGCTCGGCGCTTCGAGAGCCAGCTAGCTATACGCGCGAAGGGCCGGTTCTCCAGTTCTTCCGGAAGCCAGACGTTTCGTGTTTCGGTGGTGATGGTCGTGACAAAATGGCTGTGTATGGCCCAGATGGAGTTGTTTTAAATGAAGGTACATCATTTGCTGCGCCTTGGGTCACGCGAAAAATTGCATACTTAATTCATGTCATGAATTTATCTTGTGAGACAGCGAAGGCATTGCTTATTGACTCCGCTTCTGGTTGGAATACCATGTCTTCCACCAACATGAAACTGGGATACGGTATCGTCCCTCGGCGGATTGAGGATATTCTGGAGACGCCAAGTAATGAGATCAGGTTCATTCTTGAGGGGCGAGTGGATGCTTTTGAGACATATAATTATCGAATTCCTGTGCCTCTCGTAGAAGGGAAGTACCCTTATATGGCACGTGCCACACTGTGCTATTTTCCGAAGTGTGACAAAAATCAAGGTGTGGATTACACTGACACGGAACTGGATCTGCATTTTGGACGTGTAAACAAAAAGGGAATCAAGTCATTGGGCAACAATGTCCAGGGGGATGCATTTGCCCGTACGTATGAGGGGGATGCTCGCCGGCTCTATCGCAAATGGGACAACGTCAAACACGTCAGCGATACAGAGAAGAGCCGCTTCGTCCCGCGGAAGAGCTTTGAGCAGCCTTACTGGGGTTTCAAGTTACGTAAAGTGGAAAGGTTCGACCGCCCGATTGACGAGGACGGCAGTCTAGGGCCCAACGCCGGGGACGGCATGCGATTCAGTATTGTTGTCACGCTTCGTGGTATGGATCGACGTAACCACTTCGAAGAGTTCAAACGTAATTGCCAACTTCAGGAAGAGCCTTGGATTGTCGAGGAGATTGACATGAATTTGAATGTCGAACTCTACAATGAAGCCGATATCGAAATCGACTTTGATGATGACGAGTGAAGAGGCTGATGGTGCGGCGCCGAATTTCTCGGGTGACCGTTCTCCCTTGGGGTCGGCGCCGTTTCTGGTTAGCGTCGGCTCCGCTGCTCGGCGCGGGTGTAGATAGCGTGCATGATCATCCCGGATGGCATGTGCGCCGGGTCGAGTTTCGTGTAATCGTAGCTGTATTTCCCGTCTGTTACGGAGACGACGCTTCCGGCTTGGGAATCTTTCCCGTACTGCGCGAGGTCGAACAATGCAATGCTGATCACTTTTCCGTTGCTGACGATGCGTCCCATAAGGATGCCGGCCCTATCGTAGTCAATGTCGGTAATTTCGTGGGCGAGCTTCTTGGTCTCTTCGATTGCCTTGACGGTGACGCCTTGCAGAGCGTTCTCATTTTTGCTCTCGCGACGGACGTTGAGACGCAGCAACATAGTGCTGTCGTCGGCTGTGTTGTAGGCGAAGAGGTTTCCTCTGCTATCAGTGCCGAGTTCAATGTCCAATGGCGCAAGGTTGAACTTCGCGAGTTCGATGATGAGGGTCTTGGCGTCTTTGAGGGTGATGCTGACAGCCATGAGGTATCCTTCCCATAAGAGAAATACGTATCTCGAATTTCTCTAAACAGTATACACGATGACTAGAGAAAATCAAACCGTAGAAATCTCTGGATATTTGGATTGCTTGAAATTCCGCGAAAGACTGG
Organism: Bifidobacterium sp. AGR2158; assembly: GCF_000424225.1. NCBI lineage: Bacteria > Bacillati > Actinomycetota > Actinomycetes > Bifidobacteriales > Bifidobacteriaceae > Bifidobacterium > Bifidobacterium sp. AGR2158. Next base: position 355,989 of record NZ_AUJM01000012.1, on the reverse strand, counting down.
CGCGTCGCAAGTGATGAGATGGGCAATGCCGTCCCAATCAAGGCGTGGAACGGTGATGTGGATTGCGTTTTCGGGGTCGGCATCGTTATCGTCGTTTTTGGGTGAACCAATCACTCCTTACTACTGTGCAGGAAGTGGTAGGCGCCGTGCTCGCGCAGGTAGTCGCGCATGTAGGGCAGTTTGAAATCCACCTGGCCCCATGCGGGTGAGTAGATGACGTTCTTCTTGATCAGTTGCGTGCGGTACACGTTCGCGTAGCTGGCGTTTCGTTCGAGGCGTTTGGCGATCTCCCCGGTGGATGATGGTCCGTCGCCCTGGGTCATGGCGAGCAGATACTCCTTCTGCATCGAGCTCAGCCCGTCGATTTCCGGAGCGTGCACCATGTCGCCCAGGGCATTGCCAAGTACCGCCTCGGATTTCTTAAGGTCTTCTTCCTTGCCGATCAGTATGGGTGACGTCATGTTATGCAGTGGGTTTGAACAGATTCGTTATCAAAGTCCCGAAAGTATAAAGAATATAAAAAGTATAACGACGTACGGTGGCGGTGCCTCGTCTAGTCTGACCTGATGGCGTTTCCGTTGTGCCGATGACATGCCGATTAGCCGTCGTCTCCTAAAGGAAATCAGTAGATGGAAAGGCGCTGGATCCGCAACGTCCTGCACGTCCGTCGGCACGATATCTGTAGCTAAGTTCCTCCATAGCTACAGATATCCGATTATCTGTAGCTATGGCCATCCGAAGCTACAGATATCGCATCGTCGCGGCGCTGGCCGTGATGCCGCACAGATGAAAGACGAAGCGCTTCCAATCTCCGGCAGGGTTGTTTTCATCCGCCGGGCCATGTCGCCAGGAACAGCAGGTCATCGCGGTAGGGGAGCCCTGGATCAATCGCCTCCGCCTCGAATCTGACCACGCCGTCATGCTCGGGTACGCCGGCGAACACTATAGCGCCGGAGAGCACGCAAGCGCGCCAATCCTGCATGCTCAGGTCGCGCAATCCCAGCTGCGCGGTGACGGCGGTGCCATCTTTGTACACTTGGTGCGGCGTTCCATACGGCACCGAGAGATTGTGCGGTCTGGTGCAGCGTAACGTGCCTTCGTCGGTTCGCACCAGATCGCCGACGCCGACGAGCGCCGAGCAATACTGGTGCAGCATCGCCGACGTGAACACATCTTCCAGCCATGGGTACATGGCGTTCAGCTGCACAATCCAGTCAGAAGCCTTTCCTTCCACCGATTTCTGCGTGATGCCCATCGCGCCGCCGTAACCATCGTCGATGCAGCACGCCTGCATCCAGAACCGCAACGCCGTGAACGTCGCGCGCACGGCAAACGCATGCCCCTGCGCATCATCGCCCGGTTTGCGCGTCACGCCCAGGTCGCGCGCCATCACATCAACAAGCCGCAGAGCCATGATCGATCCTGTTGATCAACGCGACGAGATTATTGGCGATGGCCTTGTTGGACGGATGCTTACATAGCTCATACGCCGCATCGAATCCGTTGTACGCGTACATTTCCACGCACAGATGCGGCATGACCCACTCCCTCACGGCGCTCGTGCCATGTCCGAACGCCACGATCATGGCAGGCGTCACCATCGCCGTGGAGGTCAGAGCCGCAGTCGGTCGCAGCGCGGACATCTGTGCGACCACGCTGTCCGTATTCACGTCGTCGCGCGTGAACAGCGCACGCGATCGATACAGCGTCGGCATATGTGGCGCGGGAAGTTCGATCATGCCCGCAGTCGGCACATAAAACACGCGCTGCCACACCTCCGGTGCCACCAGCCGCAGATTGGCGAGACTGCCAATCGGCAGCACAACGATCGCATCGCCCAGATCGCATCGGTTCAGTGCGAACAGCAGACTTTCGTTGACGGTGTCGAAAACGTTGTCCAACACGGTCACCGGCGACGTGTCCCGCTTCAGGAAAGCCTCCAGTGCCGCGAAATCGCTGAAATCGACGGGGACTCCCATATGTTGCGCGGGGCCGCCGCCGAGTGCGAACGCGAGCGCATTCGCTACGGTCGGTACATGGACGGCGTCGATGGCCAGCAGCCGCGTCGTTTGCAGCGTCCGGCACAGTTGTGTTGCGAAATCGGCCAGTCGTTCGCTGTTGTGCGCGTTTTGCGCGGTGAAAGCGCAGCCGAGTGCCTGCATGTTTGCCGCGAGCGCATGCTGCAGATCATCGATCGGACGCACCGGCGTCTGTTTCATCATCGATGCGCTGCGCAATCGTTCGCCCGCATCCGACGACGCGGCGTGCGGCGCCCCCATCTGCTGCAGCATGGCGTCGTTGTGTTCGACGATCTGCCGCAGGCCGAGTTTGAGTGCGACGTTCTCTTCGAAATCCCGCAATGATTGATTCTGCGTTTCCTCCTGCAGTTCCAGTTCCGCCTGCGCGTCGCGTATCGCGCGCTGCTTCTGCTGCAGCTGTTCGTCGAGATCCTGCGCCTGCTGCGTCAGCTGCTGCACTGTTTTGGTTTGCCGATCCCGCTGCTCGCGCAGATCGTCGAGCTGCATGCGCAGTTTGTGCTTGTGCGCATTGAACTCGTCTTCGAGCGCGGCGGTGGCCTGCTGCCTGAACGCTGTCATCACATCCTCGTCCTGTTTGAGCAGGTCGTAGATGATCGTCGATATGTCGTCGGTGTTGCTGCGAATCGTCGCCTTGATCGCGGTCTGGAGTCGATAGAGGTCCCTCGATGAAGGAGTGACGTCCAGATATTCGTTCAGATTCTCCGGTTTGCTGAACGCTTGCTCCAGGAGGAGACCGGCGTTATGCATGAGCTCGTCGCTGTTGCGGATTTGCTCCTTGCGGATGTACCAATTCACGTAGAGCTGCGCCAGTTCGTAGATCGGTTTGATCAGTACGGTGCCGTCGGGGTCGGGCAGCGTGGGCTGGTCGTATACGGAACGATCCTCCCTTCCGGAACGGCTGTAGATGGTCTGTATGTTGACGTTGCGCAGTATGACTCGGGGGACGCTGTTCGGGGCCGTCGAGTTTAGCGTGAGCCTGTGGTTGCGCAGCGTGAGATTCTCGCGGTTGAGGACGGCCGCTTCCCATCTGGAGCCATGCCGTGCGAACAGCAGCAGTACTTTCTCGGTGGGGCGCCCTCCCGAGTAATGGATGCCGCGGGCGAGTGCGTCGGGAAGCTCTTGGGCGTTGTTCGTCGGCGAAAGAATGATTTCATACAGTGGAGGCGGTGTCGTGTGGATGCCGCCTTGGGTGATGTCTGCCCACGGTCGGTCGGGTCTTTCAAGGTTTGGCGTCCACTGCAGAAAACGAAAGTCTGAAAGACTGTCGTTCATCATGCGGCGGAAAGTGGGATTGTAGAGCGTCTTGGGGTCGTCGGCGCGTGGGGTGGAACGCTCCCACCAACGGTCGTGCGCCACCCATTCATAACGATCGTTGCCCGATGAATCGGTCACATGATCGATGATGCGCAGGAACTGGCCATCCCCGTTGCTGTTCCAGATGAACAGTCCCCAGGAACGTCGGCGTTCGTCGAATGATGCCATGGTCATACCCCCTGTTGTTGTGCGTGGTGTTATTCGTGGTCGTATCGTTGTGCGGAACGAATGCGAGCTATCGTCATGCTGGATGGCAGACCGTGATACGTCGGTCGTCCAGCGCGCATTTGCGTGACGTCGTACTGCCTATTGGCGCGCTGCCGTTGCACCTGTTGCAGCGTCGGCACGGGCGCCATCGTGGAGACGTCTGCACGGGGAGGATCGCTCGCGCGCAAGTCGGGCGGATCCGCCAGCTCAAGCCCTTCGGGGCATTTTCGTGAAAGCAGGAAAGCGCTCCAGGGCAGATGGCGATCCGCGCGCAGGAAGCAGCATTCGCCTTCCACCTGCGCGTAGGAGCGTCGGATCTGTCCGAAACCCACGAAGCCTGCACGCCGAGGTCTGGGCATGCTGCATGTGAAGGATGGAAAATCGATCGTATCCGGCAGCGGAGCTTCGTCACGCGGTGCGAACGGTGTCTGATAGATCTGGAAACTCTCGCGGAACAACGGTTCGTCGACGCCGTCGAAACGCAGCTGCGGCGGCCAGACGGCGAGCGGATCAAGATCAAGGCTCGTCAGACGGAACCCGTGATCGGCAAGCCAATATTCGGCCTGCCCACGGTTCCCGGACTTCCACAGCGTGACGATACGCACCACCTGAAGATCACCATGCGACGATGGCACAACGCCCACCGTTTCGGCGACGTCGAAGCACTCTTGCAACGTATGCAATTCACGCGGCCGCACGAGCACGTAATAGTCGAATCCCGCATGCAAGGAGGATCCGGCGGCGAGCCGGCGGCCGCCGTTCGGGCCGAACTCGGCGGTGAAGACGAACGCGCGGTCGCCATCCTCGGGAACACCCACATGACGCTGCCACTGTTCGGGCACACAGATGCGCGCCCCCAGCTGGAATGAAGGATCCTGCACACGGATGACATGGCGGCGGTTGGCGACAAGATCGGCAAGATCATGGCAGACACGGTCCACGACGAGGCGCGCGTTGTCGGCGCGCAGCTCGGCAACGAGATCATGGCCAAGCGACCGACGGCGCACGGCGAGCTCAAGATGGAACGTCGCAATCGACGAGGCTGCACCGCTGCCTCGGGGCATGTCATGACGATCACGGTCACGGCGCAGGAACATCGGCAGCGAAGGCGGAAGGGTGCGCGTATCGGTGCCGATGCCCGCCTGATATCGGTCGCACAGCTTCGCGATGGCGTCATTTCTGGCATGTTTGAAATGCGCGCGCAGCGTACGTCGAGTGCTCGCGCGTGTTCGCGTCGGAAGAAGTCGCGCGGAGCGTTCTTGGGCGCCCTCGGAAGGCGAGGCATACATTTGGTTGCCGCGGTTGAATCGCACGGGTCGGTCGCACGACGGGCAGAAGAACCGCACGCTCGCGGGGACGTCGCCGTGAAATTCAATGATTACCTGCTCGGCCGTGACGATGGACGTGGGAGCCATGGGTATGGTTTGTCGCGCGGTATCCATGCATGAACCCCCTCTACGTCTTCTCTGCCGTTTGGTCATCCAGTGTACGCGGAATTCGCCGGCGCCCGTAGCCGGGGCGTGTGGCGCGCCGCAACGCGTCCGACGACTTTGCATCGGCCGCCCCTCCGCGATTGCGCGCATTCCCACCCGCGACCGGGCTGCTATGCTGAAAGCCACCGGGGGCTCAGAAGCAAGGAGCGCATATGGACGGTTCATATGACGGCAAGGTCATCAAGGATTCCTTCACGCTGTCCGAATTCGTCAACTGGCTGCGCAAATCAAGCCGTGACATCGCCTGCGTGCTGCTGTCCGAAGACGCCCACGGCAAAACGATCGCGCCGCTCGACGAAGTCCGTCGCACCGTCGGCACGCGCGCTGTCACCGTGTTGCTCTCCAACGCCGTACAGAACGACGCGCGCGACCACCTCGGCAGCGTCAACCCCTACCGCGGCGCCGCGCGCGTCTTCCCACCCGGCGACATGTGGTTCGACGATCCACGACTCGTCGGCTGCGTGCTGCCATCGCTGTCATCGACGCGCTTCCTCGAGCGCATCGAAGAACTGCTCGATCGCCGCCTGCCCACGCGACGCAAGCCGCCGACGAACATGATCGCGCACACGATCGCCGCCGCACGCCCCGCCACACCCGCCACACCCGCCAAAGACGAGCCGAACCTCTTCGACGTGCACGTCCGCGACCGTCACTACCGCGTCGACATCAAGCATGCGCGCGTATGCCGCAACGCAATCGTCTCGGAACGTCGCGAATACCCGTGCGTCCTCGTCTCGCTCGGCGTCGGCATGACGACCCCGTACCTCGACGTCAACGCATTGGTCGACAGCATCGGCAAAGCCGCCGTCATCTTCGAAATCGCCGATCGCGCCGCCGACAACTGGCTACGCGACAACCTTCCATACTGGGCGCGCGCCTACAACGGCGCCTGCCGTTTCCTCGCGCCAAGCAACATGGCCGGTCGAGACCATTCACGGGAGCTGCTGCGCATGTACTCGACGAATGACAGCGCCGACACCGTCGCAGAACTCACGAACCTCGTCCTCGACGTCGCTTACCCCGAAGGCTACAGCCTCGGCGGCGCCGACGATGACGACGCCCAGCCGCAACCACGCCATGAGACACAGCGGAACACGAAACTCGTGGAAGGCGTCGTCGCGATGATGCTCGACGGCATCGCCTACGTCTATGTCGACGATGAACGCAACCCACGCAAAGCGAGGCTCGAGGTGCCGACGGCGCTCGCGACGGCATCGCTGTTGTGTGAAGAGCAACCGGTGCGCGGACACGTCGACGCGGACGGTCAACTCGCCATCGAACCCGAATGGCGCACCGCCACAGATGCGTTGCGTGACTACGCCTCCGGCACAACCGTGGCCGGTCGCGTCACCTTTGTGTGCGAAGACATGTTCAAGATCATGCTGTACCCGGCGCTCTCCGGACGCGCGGGCGTCGAAGTGACCGTGCGCGGGCCGGAACTGTTCGCCGGAAGCGGCATCGACATGAACGCCGACCTGCGGCCGATGCTCACACGCGGGCAGACGATCGCAATGCGCGTCGAGGAACGCGACGGCGACGACTGGCTGCTATCGCTGCCGGACGCGCACGACACGGTGCTGTCGGCGCCGAGCCTGCTGCCTGGAGGCCCGGCGTGGCTGGAGACCTCCGCGGCGCTCGACTATCTGCCGCGGCTGCGCAGCCACAGCACGCTCGCCGACGTGCCGGTCGAACAGCTTCTCACGACGGTGGACACCGTCGAGGCGGCCCAAACGACGATCCGTCGGATGCACGCGCAGCTCGTCGAACTCAGCCAGGACAACCGGCAGCACAACGACGACATCGGCAGGCTTCGAGAAGAGAACGCCAAGCTCAAACGCGACAACCATGACTACGAGAAGGCGCTCGAGGACGCAAACCCGCTCGCCGTGTTCAGCGGGAGGTTCGCGTCGCTGCGCGAGGAGCTCGATTGGATGCTGCGCGCGCAATCGCTGCTGCAGTTCACGGTCGAGGAGCGTCGGCGCCGGCCGTTGGCGGAATGGTCGTACGGGGATGAGTTCTTCGACTCGCTCGAGAAATGCGAGAGCAAGGAGATGACGCGATGGCCGTTGATCCATACGATGCTGCTCGTGCTCGCCGGCAAGGAAACGGCCAACGGACTGCGGCCGCACCAGCTGCGCACCGGCAGGGGAGGGGACAACCCCGGGCGCAAGGACGAACAGGGCAACGCGATCTACCGCTGCAACGTGCATGGCCAGTACCGGCTGCATTTCACGCGCGACGGGGCCGGGCGCATCACCTTCATGTCGGTGAACGCCCACGACGAACTGCTGCTGTAGCGTCGGTGCGAAGCTGATTGGGGCCGGCGGTGGGTTTGAGGCGTGGGGGTTGAAGTTTGTGGGGCGTTAGAATGGGTTGCTAGGTGGTTCACGGGGTTGTTGGGACGCTGTTGAGGGCGTGGAGGATGCCAACTGAGGCTATCTGAGGCTAGCTGAGGTCATATCGGGAGGGGCGCGGGCTGTATCTGCGCTGAGGGGGAGCATCTTTGGGGAATATTGCAAGTATCGCCTTCAAAAACCGCCATTTCGCGGTGGTGATACTTGCGCTTCCGCCAGAAGATGCTCCCCCCCCTCAGCGCAGATATGGTTGCACGTGGCTTTCCTGTTATGTTCAGAGAGCCTGATTCGGTGTCTGCTGGCATGAAAACCCTTCGGATTGGCTGCAAGGACGTTGAATGATGGCAACAAGATGCCGCAGCTCGGCTTCGGAGTATTCCAGGTACCGGATCTCGCGGTGTGCGAGCAGGCGGTTTCGGATGCGCTCGCGACCGGCTACCGACTGATCGACACGGCGGCGGCCTATATGAACGAGGAGGCGGTCGGCGCGGCGATTGCGAAGAGCCCGGTTGCGTGCGAGGACATCTTCGTGACCTCGAAGCTGTGGGTCGACCACTTCAGCTACGAGAAGGCGAAGCAGGGCGTCGACGATTCGCTGCGCAAGCTCAGCCTCGACTACCTCGACCTGTATCTGCTGCACCAGCCGTACGGCGACGTCGCCGGTGCCTGGCGCGCGCTCGAAGAGGCGCAGCAGGCCGGCAAGATCCGCTCGATCGGCGTGTCCAACTTCGCGCCCGACCAGCTCATCAACCTCGAACTGATGAGCAACGTGAAGCCCGCCGTCAACCAGATCGAAGTCTCCCCATGGTATCAGGAGAAGGACGAGGTGCGCTTCGCCGAAGAGCAGGATGTGCAGGTCGAGGCGTGGGCGCCGTTCGCCGAAGGCAAGCATCATATCTTCACCGATCCGACGATCGCGGCGATCGGCGCGAAGTACGGCAAGACGAACGGTCAGGTGATTCTGCGCTGGCTGCTGCAGCGCGGCATCGTCGCGATTCCGGAGTCGGTGCACAAGGAGCGTATCGAGGAGAACTTCGACGTCTTCGACTTCGAACTCAGCGACGAGGACATGGCTACAATCGCCGGTCTCGATAGGCATGAGAGCCAGTTCTTCGACCACCGCGATCCGACGGCCATCGTGAGCATCTTCGGGCAAAGCCTGCGCGCACTGCGTTCGTGACGCGCAAGGGCGAACCGTTCAAGGACGCGCAGCTCACGCGCGAGACGGTAGCGAAGTTCGCCGCCGAACTGCTGACCGGCAAACAGGACTACCATCGTGAATGCCTCGGCATCGTGAGCCCGGCATCGAATGGGCGAAGCCGAGCTTCTACTGAGTCGCTGAGCGCGGCTCGCTGAGCGATGCTGAAATCAGCTGAAATCAACGGATATGGGTGAGCCCCGGGCCTCCTCGCATGAGGAAACCCGGGGCTCACCCATAATCGCCGGCGGCTGAAAGTCATCGATGTTTCATGTTCCATGTGAAACATCAGCACGATGACCGCCGCCGGTCGTTGGGCTGACGGCTCAGTCGATGAGGAACGAGCGCATGAACCACTGGAATTGCTCGAGCTTCTGCACGTGGTCCTGAATGATGTTGCTGCTCACGAAGTCGAGGTCGTCGAGTTCAGCGACGGCGGTGCGGTCGGCCTTGATGAACGAGTCGTAGTACTTGTCGAGCGCGCGCAGATAGTCGAGCGTGTTCTGGCGGCCTTCGAGTTCGAACTTGTCCCAGGTGCGGTAGCGCACGATGTCGTCGGCGCGGCCGGAGGGCGAACCGCCGAGCGCGGCGATGCGTTCCGCCGTCTCGTCGGCCATCGCGAGCACTTCGTCGACCTGCGGATCAAGCATCTCATGGACGGCGATGAAGTTCGGGCCGGCGACGTTCCAATGCGCATGCTTGAGCACGAGCGCAGCCTCCTGCTCCTGGCTCAGACGCTCCTGCAGAATGCCGATGGTCTTCTCCGAGGAGGCTTCGTCAAGTCCCGGAATGATGAATGACAGTGCCATGGTTGTTCCTTTCGGTATGTTGGCAGATGTTCTGCCTCGAGCTTACGTCCCATTGCCGTATGTTGGCTGAGCGTGAGCTGTTAGCCTAACTCTTATTCTCCTCATCCCCTTTGGATGCGCTGGCTTCATGATCGTACTGCTTGCGCACTTCGATCGTCTCGATCCTGCGGCCGTCGACTTTCGTTACGGTCATCGTGTAGCCGCCGTCCTCGGAGGTGTAGGTGTCGCCGACCTCGCCCATTTTGCCGGTGTGCGCGAGGAAATATCCCGCGACCGTCTCATACGGGCCGTCGCTCAGTTCGATGCCGGTGAGATCGGCGAAATCCTCGATCGTCATGCTGCCGTCCACGGTTGCGACGCCGTTGACGAACACCGTGCCGTTGCCGTTCGTCTTCGAGTGATCCTCCGGCAGGTCGTACTCGTCGCGGATGTCGCCGACGAGTTCCTCGGTCATGTCCTCGAGCGTGACGATGCCGTCGGTGCCGCCGTATTCATCAATGACGGTGGCCAGATGGATGCCGCGTTTGCGCAGCAGCGCCAAGCTTGGCAGCAGCTTCGACGTGCCGGGCAGCGCGATGCCTTCGCGCGTCACGTCGGCGACGGTCATGCCATCGGGATTCTGCACGTCGAGCAGATCGCGCACATGGACGAAGCCGAGGATATCGTCGAAATCCTTGCCGGAGACGGGGTAGCGGGAATACGGCATGTCGCGTACGAAGGCGGCGGCTTCGGCGAGTGGCATGTCCGCGTTGAGGAACGCGACGTCGGCGCGCGGGCGCATGACCTCGGCGACGATCTTCTCGGACGCGTCGAAGACGTCGTCTAGGATCGTGCGTTCATCGGTTGTCAGGTTCGAGTTCGAGCTGACGAGAACGCGCAGCTCCTCATCGGAGACCTCCGATTCGGTTTCATTCGGGTCGAAGCCGAGCAGACGGACGATGCCGTTCGTGTTCTTGCCGATGAGCCAGATGATCGGCTTGCAGACCTTCGCGAACGCGGAGATCGCGGGCACGACGGCGCGGGCGATCTGCTCGTTGCGCTGCATCGCGATGCGCTTCGGCACCATTTCGGAGATCACGATCGAGCAGTAGGAGATGATAAGCGTGAGCGCGATCGTCGTGAGCGGTGCGGCCACATTGCCGGGCACACCCCAGCTCTCCACGACCGGCACGATGAACGGGGAGATCGACGATTCGCCGAAGGAGGCGGACAGGAAGCCGGAAAGCGTTACGCCGATCTGCACGGTCGAAAGGAACGTATTCGGGTCGCGCGCGATCTTTGCGACGCGGGCGCCACGCGCGTCCTCCTGTTCCATCTGGTCGATCTGCGAGCCGCGCAGCGAGACGAGCGCGAGCTCAGTGCCGGCGAAGACGGCGCCGAGCAGCAGGAAGACGAAGATGAGCAGAATGTTCAAACCTAAAGACATGTCTCAAGCGTATGTCATCGGCAGGGCAATCGGCCGGCAAAAGGATATCTTCGATTTTGGGGTGCGTCATCCATGAAACTCCTTCTCCAACTGCCGCTAAACCCACCATATGCGAACAGAAGCGATAAGAATGGCACGTTTAGGGGCATCGTCTCCGGGATGACCCACCCCAAAATCGCAGATACAGCCGATTGGCGGCTAATCTCGGCGCTCAGAAGCTGAGCACTTCCACCAGGCCGGAATCCAAGCGGTAGCGGGCGCCCACGATCATCAGCCGCTCATGGGCGAGCGCATCGCGGATGATCTCCGAATGCGTCACCAGATGTTCGATCGTGCGTGCGATGTTGACCTGCTCATAGTCCTCGTTCGAGTCGAGGCCGGCCATCCGCGCCTGCCAGACGGACAGGCCCACATTTTTGAGGAATTGCGAATCGGACGAGAGGATGACCTCATCGAGGTCCTCCATCAGCTGTTCGCGCACGGCCGGCGATTCGTGCTCGTCCTCCTTTGACAGCTTCTTCACCAGTGCGTCGAGTTCCTTGACGCCCTGCTCGACGGCGGCGCAATGCTGATGGCCGAGCACGACGAGCAGGCTCACATGCATCGAGCCGACCGCGTATTCGAGTGACTGCAGCACGGCGTCGTCGATGATCTGCCCGGCCGTGCGCACCGTGAACATGTCGCCCAGACCGGCGTCGAAGATGATCTCCGGCGGCACGCGCGAATCCGAGCAGCTGAGCACGGCCGCGTCCGGATTCTGCGCGTCGATGAGCGATTCGCGCGTCTGCTTGTCCTGCCACGGATGCGTGGCGTTGCCTTCCGCGAAGCGCCGGTTGCCGGCGAGCATGCGGCTCCATGTGCTGTTCGCGGTCGTCTCTTCGGTGTGCTCGGTCATCGTGTCTCCTCTGGTCGTCGCGGTTCGTGCGTTACGGTAAATCATAGGGTCTTTGTCATCAGCGGATTGTTCACCGTGCGCAATCGGCGCCTGCGCGTTGCCGTCTGTGCGCGCTTCAAGACCATGTGCTGCGGTGCGGTGAACGTACTTGCCTGCCACCGGGGGGAAGCGGCGTGTGATGCCTTCATTCCGTATGGCAGGCGGTCGTTGGTCGCTGAAACGGTGTTGCGGGGCCGGTGCGACCGGACTCGCGGGGTCTCCTTCGGCGATCGGCATGCTCGTGCGCGCCGTGTCTCTGAGCGGCTGTGGTTTTGCACCGGCGAGGTAATGATTTTCCGACACGCCTAAATTTGTTTAGTAAAGTCGGTAAATGGTAGAGTACGTGACATGACCGGTGCAGCGCAGTACCGATCGCGACAACCGCAGAGCACGGCGTCGGGCATGACATCAGGAATGACGCCATGGTTCACGCCAGACATAACGTCGATATCGCAATGGAGAGAACGACATGACGAGTACATCCAGCGAGACGGCACCGCAGCCGCCGGTAATGTCATCAACGTCCATCAAGGAGCATGCCATGCAGAGCGCAATCGGAACCGGTCCGCAGGAGCAGTCGCAGCGCCGGCGCGCGCGGCGTCAGAAGATCTGCTTCGCCTTCGGCAACCTCGGCCAGTCCGCGTTCTACAACGCGATGAGCACCTTCTTCATGACCTACGTCACGACCGCGCTGTTCGTGCGCGTGGACAAGGACGTCGCGGCCCGCATGATCGCGCTGATCACGTCGTTGGTCGTCGTCATCCGCATCGCGGAGATCTTCCTCGACCCGATCATCGGCAACATCGTCGACAACACGCGCACGAAGTGGGGCCGTTTCCGTGTATGGCAGTTCATCGGCGGCATCGTGCCGTCCGTGCTGCTCGTCGTCATCTTCAGTGGTCTGTTCGGACTCGTCAACGTGAACACCACATGGTTCATCACGCTGTTCATCATCACCTTCGTCGCGCTCGACATCTTCTATTCGGCGCGTGACATCTCCTATTGGGGCATGATCCCGGCGCTGTCCAGCGACTCGCATGAGCGCGCGGTGTACACGTCGCTCGGCTCGCTGACCGGCTCGATTGGCTACAACGGCGTCACCGTCATCGTCATTCCGATCGTCAGCTACTTCACCTACCGTTTCACCGGCGAGTACGCGCAGGGGCAGTCCGGATGGACGGCCTTCGCCGTCATCATCGCCGTGCTCGGGCTGCTCACCGCCTGGTCCGTCGCGTTCGGCACCCGCGAAAGCTCGAGCAACCTGCGTACGAAGGAGGAGCATTGCGGTCCGCTGGACGCGTTCAAGGCCATCGGGCGCAACGACCAGCTGCTGTGGACCGCGCTGAGCTACCTGCTGTACGCCGTCGCCAACGTCGCCACGACCGGCGTGCTGTTCTACCAGTTCACCTATGTGCTCGGCACCCCCGAGCGCTTCGCGATCGCCGGCGTCATCCCGGTCGTCACCGGTCTCGTCACGACGCCGCTGTACCCGGTCCTGAACCGGCGCATTCCCCGCCGCTGGCTGTATGCCGCCGGCATGGCGCTGATGATCGCCGCGTATGCGATGTTCATCATGGCGCCACGTAACCTTGCGGTCGTGCTCGTCGCGCTGTGCCTGTTCTATCTGCCGCAGCAGACCATCCAGATGACCGCGATCCTGACAATGACCGATTCCATCGAATATGGCCAGCTCAAGACCGGCCGCCGCAACGAGGCGGTCACGTTGAGCGTGCGTCCGATGCTCGATAAGATCGCGGGCGCCTGCTCCAACGGCATCGTCGGCTTCGTGGCCGTCGCCGCCGGCATGGTCGGCACCGTGTCCGCCTCGGATATGACCTCCTCGAACATTCATACCTTCACGACCTGGGCGTACATCATCCCGTCCGCCGGCATCGTGCTCAGCCTGCTCGTCTTCCTGCTCACCGTCCGCATCGACGAGAAGAAGCATGAGGAGATCGTCGAGCAGCTCGAGGCCGAACTCGCCGAGAGCAGCGACGTCAACGCCTGACATCCGATATCCGATACCGATCAGAAAGGAACAATCATGACCGCATGCGAAAGCCCGATCGCCACCAAGCCGCGCCGCGTCCATCGTTGGCCGCAGCCACTGCCCGGCAACGATGCGCGGATCTGGTACGGCGCCGACTACAACCCCGACCAGTGGGCGGAGGAATACTGGGACGAGGATGTGCGTCTGATGACGCAGGCCGGCGTCAACATCGTCTCGCTGGCGATCTTCTCGTGGGCCAACATCGAGCCCGAGGACGGCGTCTTCACCTTCGACTGGCTCGATCGCATCATCGCGAAGCTCTATGCGGCCGGCATCGCCGTCGATTTGGCATCGGGCACGGCCTCGCCGCCGATGTGGCTGACCGCCAAGCATCCCGAAGTGCTGCCTCGCGACGAGCGCGGCGACGTCGTCTGGCCCGGCGCCCGCCAGCACTGGCGTCCGACGAGCCCGGTGTTCCGCGAGTATGCGCTGCGTCTGTGCCGGCGGATGGCCGACCATTACCGCGACAACCCCGCCATCGTCTCCTGGCATGTGAGCAACGAGTACGGCTGCCATAACCGCTTCGACTATTCGGACGACGCGATGCGCGCATTCCAGGATTGGTGCCGCGCGAAGTACGGCACGATCGACGCCGTCAACGAGGCATGGGGCGCGAACTTCTGGTCGCAGCGCCTCAACGGGTTCGACGAGATCCTGCCGCCGCGCTACATCGGCGAAGGCAACTTCACGAATCCGGGACGTCTGCTCGACTACAAGCGCTTCAGCTCGGACGCGCTCAAGGAGTTCTTCTGCGCCGAGCGCGACGTATTGGCTTCGATCACGCCGAACATCCCGATCACGACGAACTTCATGGTCAACTCGTCGGAGAGCACGATGGACTATGACGATTGGGGCCGCGAAGTCGATTTCGTCTCGAACGACCATTACTTCACGCCGGGCTCATGGCATCTTGACGAGATGGCGTATTCGTCGTCGCATGTGGACGGCATCGCGCGCAAGGAACCGTGGTTCCTGATGGAGCAGTCCACGTCCGCCGTCAACTGGCGCGGGCTCAATCCGCGCAAGGAACCGGGCGCGCTCGTGCGTGATTCGCTGCTCCATCTGGCGATGGGCGCGGACGCGATCTGTTACTTCCAGTGGCGGCAATCGCGCGCCGGGGCCGAGAAGTTCCATTCGGCGATGCTGCCGGTCGCAGGCGAGGATTCGCAGATCTACCGCGATGTATGCGAGCTGGGCTCCTATCTGCACGATCTGGCGGACGTCACCGGATCGAAGGTGACCGATTCGCCGGTCGCCATCGTCTACGACGTCGAATCGGTATGGGCCGCCGAGCACACGACGGTGCCGAACCAGGCGGTGCAGGGGTGGACCGAGCCGCTGGACTGGTTCGGCGCGTTCGTGGAATACGGCATCCGCGCCGACGTGACGCCGGTGCATGGCGATTGGGATACGCATGACGTCGTCGTCATCCCGTGCGTCTATCTGTTCGGCGATGAAACCGCCTCGCGTCTGCGCGACTTCGTGGCGCGGGGCGGCAAGGCGATCGTGACCTATTACAGTGCGATCGCCGACGAGCATGATCGTCTGCTACTGGGAGGATGGCCCGGACTCATCGGCGATGTAGCCGGCGTGCGCGTCGAGGAGCACTGCCCGTTGGGCGATCGGTTCGCCGGTGCACTTGACCATCTGGATGTCAGCAATGGCGCCGTCGTGCATGACCTCGCCGATGTCATCACGTCGGTCGCCCCCGACACGCAGGTGCTTGCGACCTTCGAGGCCGATGCCGTGACCGGCATGGACGGGCGCCCCGCCATCACCGTCCATCCGTATGGCGACGGCATGACGGGCTATGTGGGCGGACGGTTCGGCAAGGACGGCATCGCGGCGAGCCTGCCGCAGCTATTCGCCGCGATGGACTTGTTCCCGGATGCCGCTGCGGCGGACGGCGACGTGCTGCGTGTGACCCGCGCGCAGGCGGACGGCAGGGCATACGAATTCGTGTTCAACCGTCGGCGTGAGTCGGTCACCGTTGATGTGCCGCGCGGCGAGGCGGCGGTCATGTACCGTGCGGAATCGAACGGCGCCACGGCGGTGCTGCGACCCAACGGCGCGATCGTGATCCGCCGCTGATCGGCGCGCGGACGCCGGCATGGTGACCGTGGGCGGGTGCGATGTCACGGCTCGCACACACCCACGGTCACCATGCCCCGCGCGCCATGAGGCGCTATGATTGGTAAAGTAGTTTACTAATCAGGGATGCTGAGCGGAGTGAGGTGACGATGGCGACGCGTAAGGAGATCGCCGCATTGGCGGGAGTGTCGCAGGCCACGGTGTCCCGTGTGCTGAACGGGGATGCTTCGTTCAAGATCAAGCCGGAGACCCGACGGCGCATCATGCGGGCGGCGGCCCAACTGGGGTTCGCCAATGTGCCGATGCGCACCATCGCCGTGCTTGACGTGCATCCACAGGTGGAAGGACTCGAAGACGAGTATTTCCAAGCGCTGCGCAAGGAGGTGGAGCAGGTGGTGCGCGATCAGGGGATGACGCTCACCTACTTCGAGGATGCGGCGCAGCTCGTCGCCGGAGCCGATGATTATGACGGATTCCTCGCAATCGGTCCGGGACTGATCGAGCCCGAGGATCTGGAGCGGTTGCATGAATCGTTGCCGTACGGGGTGTTCATGGACACGAATCCGGCTCCGGCCTGGTTCGATTCGGTCCAGCCTGATCTGAGCCAATGCATGCTGGACGCGTTGGACGCCTTCATCGATGCGGGGCGCAGACGCATCGGGTTCATCGGCGGCCGCGGGTTGATCATGGGGCTGCACAACCATAAGGAGGACATCCGCTCGATGGCGTTCGTCGATTGGAGCGAGCGACTGGGGCTCGACAATCGCGATCTCGTCTACGCCCATGGGCCCGTCACCGTGGACAACGGACGGGCATTGGCCGAACGTATGCTGGAGGAACATCCCGAAGGCGACCGGCCGGACGCCATCATCGTGGCGACCGACCCGATGGCCGTCGGCGTGCTGCAGGCCTTCGCGAGCGCAGGGGTGAAGGTGCCGGATGACATCGCCGTCATCAGCGTGAACAATCTGCCGATCGCGCAGTATACGGCGCCTCCGCTGACCACCTTCGACATCGACCAGCACGAGCTGGTGCATGCGGGGCTGGAGACGCTCAAGGACGCGATCGCGCGCAATCGCACCTGCCGCCATCATCTGCTGATTTCGGCCGCATTGGTGCCCCGGGAGAGCTTCACCCCCGCATTTGGGTGACGGAGGGCGGACTCCGTCGGCCGCCGTGGGGTCATGCGTTAAGGTACATCATGGAAGTTTTGAATACAGCGCGCGTTCCGGTGCGCGCAATTGCAGGAGGTGGCGATGGCCGACCGCAAGAGTGCGAAACGCCCATCGATGTTTGAGGTTGCGAAACTTGCGGGTGTGAGCCATCAGACCGTTTCGCGGGTCATCAACGATTCCCCGAACGTTGCGCCGGCCACGCGTGAGAAGGTCGAACGTGCGATTGCCGCATTGGGGTACCGGCCCAGCAACTCCGCGCGTTCGCTGGCGTCGAACCGTACGCGCACGATCGGCATGATCGCCGGCGGCCAGCGGTTTTACGGCCCGGTGAGCGCGTTGGCGTCGATTGAGGCGACCGCCCGTGAGCACGGCATGTTCGTCTCGGTGGCGATGGTGCATGAGGCGGAGTGCGCGCAAGCGGAGTTCGATGACCTGTGCGGCATGTTCATGGAGCAGGGCGTCGACGCGTTCATCTTCCTGACGCCCACCGACGAGATGTTCAAGGTAGCGTGCCAGTCGCAGGTGAGCCAGCCGTGCGTGGTCATCGCCTCGTCACACGGCGACGTGAGCGTGAGTGAGGGTCTGCGCATGTTCAATGCGCGCCAACGCAGACATGTCTCGCTGGTAGGCATAGACCAGTGGGGCGGCATGGCGTCGGTGATGCGGCTCATACGCAAGCACGGGCATCGCAACGTGTTGTTCTTCGCGGGGCCTGAGCAGTGGCGTGACGCCAGCACGCGCCTGATGGCGTGGAACAAGCTGTGTGCGGAGAACACAGTGAACTCGGTGACGGTGCAGTGCGGCGACTGGGAATCCGCCGACGCCTACCGGCGCATGAACCACATCCTCGACAATATCGGCTCGAACGGCGGTCGTCTGCCCACCTGCGCGGTGTGCTCGAACGATGTGATGGCGATCGGCGTGATCCGTGCGTTGCTTGAGCATGGCGTGCGCGTGCCCGACGACATGAGCGTGACCGGCTTCGACGACATGCCCGGCATGAGCAACCTGTACCCGCCGCTGACCACAGTGCGGCAGGATTTCGACGACCTGGGCGTCATGGCGATGAAGGAGGCGTTGTTCCTCATGGGTGAGGGGGACGAACCGGGCTACCCGAACTCACAGCATGGCGTGGGGCTGACGTCGGCCGATCTGATTGTGCGGCAGTCCGTGCGTGCGGCGCGGCGCAGGTGAGGGATGATATGCGCATCATCGTAGGCGGGTCATGCACCACTGTACGCGACCGCCCATATGGGAGAGAATCGCGAATCAGTTTGCCGGGCATTGCTCGTTTTCGAACACTTGGCGTTATTTGGATGAATCTGGTCTGAGGCGTCGGATTTCATGCTCCGGCCGGGCGTCGCATCGGCGCCTTATCGTTTGTCGATATTGCATAGACGTCCCGCCGGAGCGTCGCTGGAACCAACCGTCCAAGCAATATGGGCGGTGACGATGAACATTGCCATGCCGGTTACCGGATAGCCGCCTAGGCGTTCTGCGGGATTAATGGGACGAAGCTGTCCGGCTTCAACAGGACGCCGTCAATGGGGAATCGGAACACGAGCGCGATAGCGATCAGGCCGTCCGCGATATGGCCATGAAGGAGGCGCGGCCCCTCATGGGTGAGAAGGACGAGCCAGATTGCCCAAACTTCACGGCAGGGCGTGGGCCTTATGTCGCTCGGCTTGATCGTGCCGGTCGGTGCGCGGTCCCACATCGCTGATGCGGGAAGGACGTTCAAATTACGGGCAACCTCGCAAGAACTTCTTTCGGTTTTTGCAATGTCTTGTTTTTCAATGGTTGTTAACGCGAACTTTTCTCTGAGTGCGCGGTGTGTCGAGGTTTTGTTCGCGCTAACATTCTTCATGTCAGCACATCTGAACCGAGGACTCACAAGGCGCGTAGAGGAGGCGAGTGACGTCGGTCGCAACTGTTCAAGTTGAGCGAAGGGGCGAACATGGACAATACAATTCCCGCTGCGCGGGAAACCAAGCGCGAAGGGTCGATGAAATACGTCGTCATCCTTGCGTTGAGCGCCGGTATGGCAGGTCTGCTGTACGGGTATGATACGGTCAGCATCTCCGGCGCCATTGAATTCCTTTCCGCCCATTACGGTCTTTCCGCCGCGATGCAGGGGCTCGTGATCTCATCGATCATGATCGGTGGTGTGGCCGGCGTCGGAGTCTCGGGATTCCTCGCGGACAAGATAGGCCGCCGCAAGGTGTTGCTCATCGGCGCCGCCTTTTTCTTTGTCTCGGCATTGGCATCTGCGTTCACTTACGATCCGACGTCGCTCATCGTCACACGCATCGTCGGCGGCGTCGGCATTGGCCTGGCTTCCGCGCTCGCAATCACCTATATCACTGAATGCGCGCCTACGAAGTACCGTGGCACGTTGAGTTCCGCCTATCAGCTGCTCACGATCCTCGGCCTTTTCCTGACCAATCTCATCGATTTCTTCATCGCGAATGCGGGCACGCATCTGTGGGGTGAGAATGTGGGCTGGCGTTGGATGCTCGGCATCGGCGCGATCCCTGCTGCCATCTTCTTCATCGCCCTGTTCCTG
Source organism: Bifidobacterium sp. AGR2158 (assembly GCF_000424225.1). Taxonomy (NCBI): domain Bacteria; kingdom Bacillati; phylum Actinomycetota; class Actinomycetes; order Bifidobacteriales; family Bifidobacteriaceae; genus Bifidobacterium; species Bifidobacterium sp. AGR2158. Next base: position 336,333 of record NZ_AUJM01000012.1, on the reverse strand, counting down.
TCCCCTGAGAGTCCGCGCTTCCTGCTTCAGCAAGGCAAGACGAAGGAGGGCTTCGAGATTCTCGAGCGCATTGGAGGCACCGATGACGCGAAGGCGCAGGTCTCTTCGATCGAGAAGTCGCTCGAAGAGGAGAAGGGCTCCACATTCCGCGATCTGTTCCGTAAGCCGCTGCTTTATGCACTGCTTGTCGGCATCTTCCTTGCGATCTTCAACCAAGCGGTCGGTCAGAACACAATCTCCTATTATGGGCCGACGATGTTTGCATCGATCGGTTTCGAGAACAATGGGGAATTCATCGTATCGACCGTCGTCGGCGCCGTCGAGCTGCTGTTCGCGTTCGTCGGTATGGCGCTCATTGACAGGCTCGGGCGCAAACCGCTCATGCAGTCGGGTGCGTTCCTGATGGGCGTGTTCGCAGTGCTTATGGCGCTCACCTACGGCATGCACTGGGATGGCATCTGGATGCTCGTGTTCGCTTGCGGGTTCATCGCTGCCTTTGCCTATTCGATGGGGCCGATGACATGGGTGATGATTCCAGAACTGTTCCCGACCTATCTGCGTGGCCGCGCCGCTGGGATCTGCACCGTGTTCCTGTGGGGCATTAACTTCTGCATTGGCCAGTTCACGCCGATGATGTTCGCTCACTGGGGGTGGCGGCGGCATGTTCGCATTCTTCGCGGCGCTCGATTTCATCTGTTTCCTCGGCGTAACCTTCCTCGTTCCCGAGACGAAGGGCAAGAGCCTCGAGGAGATCGAGGACTACTGGAAGCTCAAGGCGGCCGGCAGGGCCAAGTGAGCGCACGGATCGAATCGTAAAGGAGCAAGCATCATGCAGCATATGACGGATAGCAAGGACGCAATCGCCGAGAAGATCCGCGATGGACGCACATCGCTCGGCATCGAGTTCGGATCGACGCGCATCAAGGCGGTGCTCATAGACGATGAGCGCAACGTCATCGAGACCGGCGACTACGGATGGCAGTCGCATATGGTCGACGGTCTGTGGACGTATGACGTCGACAAGATCTGGCGCGGGCTGCAGAGCGTCTACGCCGACGTCGCCGACCGCGTCGAGGCGGACTATGGGCTCAAGCTCACGCGCATCGGCCAGATCGGTTTCTCCGCGATGATGCATGGCTATCTTGCGTTCGACAAGGACGGTAAGCTGCTCGTGCCGTTCCGCACATGGCAGAACACGAACACGAGCGAGGCACATGACCGCCTTTCACAGCTGTTCCAGTACAACATCCCCGAGCGCTGGTCGATCGCGCACCTGTACCAGGCGGTCCTCGACGGCGAGCCCCATGTGTCGTCGGTGTGCTACTTCACGACGCTCGCTGGCTACGTGCATTGGAAGCTTACGGGGCGCAAGGTCCTCGGCGTCGGCGACGCCTCCGGCATGTTCCCGATCGATCCGGAGACGAAGACCTACGAACGCGCGTTCATTGAATGGTTCGACGCGCTCCCCGAAGTCGCCGCACAGCCGTGGAAGCTTGAGGACCTGTTGCCCGAACCTCTTGTCGCGGGTGCACCCGCTGGCGTGCTCACGGCCGAAGGCGCCGCATTGCTCGACCCCTCGGGCGCCCTGCAGCCGGGCGTCGTGCTCGCGCCGCCGGAGGGCGACGCCGGAACGGGTATGGTCGCGACGAATGCGGTGCGCCGTCGCACCGGCAACGTCTCCGCAGGCACGTCGATCTTTGCGACCGTCGTACTCGAACACAAGCTGTCGGCGCTGCGGCCCGAAGTCGACCTCGTGACAACGCCCGCGGGCGATCTCGCCGGTATGAGCCATGCGAACAACTTCACGTCCGATCTCAACGCATGGATCAGCCTGTTCCGTGAGTTCGCGCAGATCAACTGCTGCTCGATCGATGGGGCTGATCTGTATGGTGAACTGTTCCGTTGCGCAATTAGCGACGACGCCGATCCAGACGCCGGAGGGATGCTCGCTTACCCGTTCCGCACCGGCGAGTTCCTTGCTGGACTCGCCGAGGGGCGTCCGCTGTTCGTCCGCGAGCCGGAGGCGCGCTTCAACCTTGCGAACTTTATGCGTGCACAGCTCTTCGGCGCGTTCTCGCCCGTCACGATCGGCATGAACGTCATGACGCAGGACGAGGGCGTGCAGATCGATTCGCTCGTTGGCCACGGCGGTATCTTCGCGACGCCGGTCGTCGCGCAGCGCATCCTCGCGGCCGCGTTCAATACGCCTATCCGCGTCATGACGACCGCATCTGAAGGGGGCGCGTGGGGCATGGCCGTGCTCGCTGACTATTTGCAGCATGCCGGAATGCCGCTCGCCGATTACCTTGACGATATCGTATTCGCCGACGCGCAGTCGGAGACCGAGGAGCCGGATCCGGTCGATGTCGACGGATTCCGCAGGTTCTTCGCGCGGTTCGTCGAGGCGCTTCCGGTTGAACGGGATGCGGTCGACCATATGCCGATAGGCGCGCGGTAATCGTCTCGGCCTTTTCCCCAAAAACGGCACCACCAGATAGCACATCCAGCAATCGAACATCGAAAGGAACAATTATGGCAACGCTTGCGGATTACGGTCCCGAAGTACGAGCGGAAGTCAAGCAGGTACGCGAAGTGGTCGCGGCCCTGCACGAACAGCTCATCAAGTGGAACCTCGTCGTGTGGACGGCGGGCAACGTCTCACAACGGCTGCGCACGGCCGACCTCATGGTCATCAAACCGTCGGGACTGCGGTACGAATACCTGACGCCAAGCTCGATGGTCGTGTGCGACCTCGATGGCAACGTCGTCGACGGTGCGGAATCGCCGTCGTCGGATACCGCGTCGCACGCGTACATCTACCGGCATATGCCGGACGTGTACGGCGTCGTGCACACGCACTCGACGTACGCGACCGCCTGGGCGGCGACGGGGCAGAACATCCCATGCGGCTTGACGATGATGGGCGATGAATTCGGCGGCGATGTGCCGGTCGGTCCGTTCCGTCTTATCGGATCCGAGGCGATCGGCGAAGGCGTCGTCGAAACGCTCAGGAAGTACCCGAAGTCGCCTGCGGTGCTCATGCAGAATCACGGGCCGTTCACCATCGGCAAGGATGCAGAGGCGGCCGTCAAGGCAGCCGCGATGACCGAGGAAGTCGCACATACGATGTGGGCGGCCCGGCAGATCGGCGACATCATCCCGATCGCGCAGGCGGACATCGACAAGCTCAATGACCGGTACCAGAACGTGTACGGACAGCACTGAGCGAACCGTTCCCTGTGGATATCCGTTCCCCGAGGATATCCACAGCGCAATCCACAACCATGCACAGTGCGCTGCGGAAATCCCCAATCAATCCACAACAACAACCAACCAACCCAACACCACAGTGAAGTGAGAAAACACCATGGCAATGGAGAACCCATTCGAAGGCAAGGAAATCTGGTTCGGCGTCGGCTCGCAGGACCTGTACGGCGAGGAAGCGCTGCGTCAGGTCGCGCAGCAGTCGACCGAAATCGTCGACGCGCTCAACGCGAGCGGCCGCATCCCCGTCAAGCTCGTGCTCAAGCCAACGCTGAAATCATCGGACGGTGTGCGCCGCTTCATGGTCGACGCCTCCGCTGACGACAACTGCATCGGCGTCATCACATGGATGCACACGTTCTCGCCGGCGAAGATGTGGATCCGCGGTCTCGAAGCGCTCAAGAAGCCGCTCCTGCAGCTCAATACGCAGCACCATTTCGAGATCCCGTGGAACACGATCGACATGGACTTCATGAACCTCAACCAGGCCGCGCACGGCGACCGTGAATACGGGTACATCGTCACGCGCCTCGGCATCCCGCGCAAGATCGTCGTCGGCCACTACACCGACCCAGCGGTCGCCGACAAGATCGGCGTGTGGGCGCGCGCATGCGCCGGGTGGCAGGCATCGAACACGATGAACGTGATGCGTTGGGGCGACAACATGCGCAATGTGGCCGTGACGGAAGGCGACAAGACCGAGGCCGAGCGCGTGTTCGGCGCCTCGATCAACACCTGGGCCGTTAACGAGCTTGTCGCCGCCTATGAGGCGGTCAAGGAGGATCAGGTCAAGGACCTCATCGAGGACTACAAGGCGAAGTACGAGATCGCGCCCGAGCTGCTGGACAAGGACTATGATTCGCTGTTCATCGCCGCGCGCGAGGAGTGCGCGATGGTGAACATGATGCGCGCCAACAACTGCACGGCCGGCGTCGACAACTTCGAAGACCTCGGGGCGCTGCCACAGCTGCCGGGCGTCGGCCCGCAGCGCTTCCCGTCCGAATACGGCTGGGGCTTCTCGGCCGAAGGCGACTGGAAGACGGCGGTGCTCGTGCGCATCGGCGCGGTGATGGGCTACGGCCTCGACGGCGGCGCCTCGCTCATGGAGGACTACTCCTACAACTTCACGCCCGGCAACGAGATGATCATGGGATCGCACATGCTCGAAGTCTCGCCGTCGGTCGGCACGATCGCCAAGCCTCGTCTGGAGATCCACCCGCTCGGCATCGGCGGCAAGGCCGACCCCGTGCGCCTCGTGTTCACCGTGGCGCCGAAGCAGGATGCGGTCGTCGTGTCGCTTGCCGACGTTCGTACTCGATTCCGCATGCTGATGAACGTCGTCGACGTCGTCAAACCGCTCGGTTCGCTCGACAAGCTGCCGTGCGCGCGTGCGCTGTGGAAGCCCGAGCCGAGCCTCGAGGTCTCCGCCGAATGCTGGCTGCGCGCGGGCGGCTCGCACCACACGTGCATGACGACCTCGGTCGGACGTGAGGCGTGGGAGGACTTCGCGCGCATCGCAGGCGTCGAACTCGCGACGATCGACGCGGAGACGACGCCCCGCGCATTCGCGCGCGAACTCGAGATCGAGGACATGTACCACGAACTCGCGAACCGCCACTGACCAATCATCAGTGGTATCGATAATCAAATAACTGAACTCCTTTCTTCTCCTTCCTTCCCCTCGGCGGTGCGCCGACGTCCACAACGGGCGTCGGCGCACCGCCTTTTCCCGTACACGGGAGCTTCGTATGCGGTGCTAGCATCGGCAGATAGAGAAACGACAAAACGAACCACCGACGGACCATCCACAGAAAGGCGCGCCATGGGCACCCACAGCGAACAGCATCCAGACATCCCCCTCATCACACTGCACGACGGTACGCGGATTCCGCAGATCGGTCTCGGTGTGCTGCGCATCGACGACGAAGGTGTCGTACCCGTCGTCGAATCGGCGTTGGAAGTCGGCTACCGTCACATCGACGGCGCCGCCGGCTACAACAATGAGGAGGGCGTCGGGCGCGCGCTCGCCGCGACCGGATACAACACGGGCGAGCAACGCGCGTCGTTGTGGATGACGACGAAACTACGCGATTCCGAACAGGGATACGATTCCGCGATGCGCGCGTTCGACCATTCTCTCGACCTGCTGCGGCTCGACTACGTGGACATGTATATGATCCATTGGCCGACACCGTTCGACTGGCGTAGCGGCGAGACGTGGAAGGCGTTCCGCGCACTGCGTGACGAAGGACGTGTGCGCACGCTCGGCGTCTGCAATTTCATGCCCGAGCACCTCGACCGGCTGTTCGACGAAACGGGGGAGTACCCGACCGTCAACCAGATCGAACTGCACCCCACATGGCAGCAACGTGACGTCGTCGCGTACTGCCGCACCCACGGTATCGCGGTGGAGGCGTATTCGCCGATGGCGCGCGGCGCCGACCTTGCGAACGGCGTCGTCGAGCGCATCGCCGCCGCGCACGGCGTGACGCCCGCACAGGTCATTCTGCGCTGGCATATCGAAAATGGGACGATCATCATTCCGAAATCGGTGCACGCCGAACGCCAGCGCGAGAACCTCGATCTGTTTGGTTTCGCCCTGACGTCGCAGGAGCATGCGCAGATCGACGCGCTCGACGGCCCGACGCGCGCCGGCCATGATCCGATGACCTTCACGTATGCGTGACCGGATGCCAACGCATGAAGCCGGATCGGTGAGGGTACGACGTATGTCGGTGGCGGTCAGTTTTCCGATTCGAAGACGTTGAGGTCGGTGGTCATCAGATCGCGGGTGTCCTTGGAGAAGAAGCCCTTGTCTGCCGGGAAGTGATCCGACTTCACGCGGTCGGCGTTCACCCATTCATTGAGCACGTTCACGGTGACTTCGGGCAGTCCGATGCGCGATGCGGCGACGATGAGCTCGTCGCGGTTGTTGTCGGTGTCCTTCATCTCGGACAGTCCGTGCAGCGCGTTGAGATTATCCTGGAAATCGGCGATCGGCTTGTTCTCGAACAGCACCTGATACCACTGGTACAGCGCTTCGCCGGTGCGGGTCATGTCTTCGGTCGTTTCCGCCATGCCTCATCCTTCCTGTTGCGCGCGCCTGATATGACGCGCGCCGTGCAATCGTTCAGGTGACATCGTAAACGCGCCGGTCAGCGCGCGTGCGGAACTTCCGCTGCCGGTGTAACGGTGCTGATGTGCGTTTTGGATGGTCTCCGCGCCAGCATCCGTCGTCTGCGTAAATGATACTTTCTATCATTTACGGCCTGTTGCGTGCCGAGATGCGCGCTCTAATTGATACTTTCTATCATTTACGACGTCAATTCGATGGTGCAGCCTTCTGATTATGCTCATCAGTATCAATATCGAGACCGGAGGATGCGCTGAACCATGGCGAGCTGACCTTCTTCGTGATGACGCTGCTCGATTTGATCATGGAGTCGCAGCATGACCTCGTCGAATATCTGACGCAGTTGATGAACGGCGTGAAAGGGCTTAGGCGTCGATGCGACCAGCTGACGGATATGCACGCGCTTTCCTCCCCATGCGGGCGAGGTGCTGTTCAAGAGCAGGAGTTCGGCGGCTGGCGGTCGATGACGTTCGATGAGGGCGCCCGGCATCTTGGTCTGTCGAAGCAGAGCGCGCGCAAAGTGGTCAAAGAGCTTGAATAGGCCGGACTTGTTGAGTATACGAAGCGGCGTCCGCTGATGTTCCGTTGCTCCGGCGATGGAGCGAATCTAGAGGGGATGCCTGAGATTTGAGATATTCCGTGGTGCGGTGCACCGCAGTGGCATGATTCCGGCGGAGCGCTGTCAGCCATGTACCGGCGCAATGGCGGTAATGAGCGGGGGCCGTGACGCGGGATGTTTTCCCGCGTCACGGCCCCCGCTCATTGAAGAGGTCGGATTCCTGGTATCAGCCGGTGTTCTGGAGGCCGGCGGCGACACCCGAAACGGTGCACAGGATCAGGTAGATGAACCCTGCCTGCTGGCTCTTCGAGAGCTCTTCCTTGTCCACCTTCTTACGCAGCGAACGCAGCGCGAGCACCTGGGTGACGGACAGCGCGTCCACATACGGCGAGCGGATGCGGATCGCCTGGCCGAGCACGTGGCGGTGCTGCAGCGGCCATTCGTCGCCGACGATGCGCAGCACCCAGCGGCGCGTCAGCTCCATCTCGTGCAGAACCTTGTCGCGCAGATCGTCACGGTCGCCGAGCGCGAGATACATCTTCGCGATGCGTTCGTCGGTCTTTGCGAGCGACATCTCGATGTTGTCGATGAAGGTCGAGAACAGCGGCCACTCCTGATACGCCTTGCGCATCGTGTCGAGATCGCCGAAGGCTTCGCACGCCGAGCCCAGGCCGTACCATGCGGCGAGGTTGATGCGCGCCTGCGCCCACGAGAAGATCCACGGGATCGTACGCAGATCGTCGAGCGACTTCGCACCCAGACCACGCTTCGCCGGACGCGAACCGATCGGCAGCAGGCCGACCTCGGTCAGCGGCGTGACCGTCGAGAACCACGGTGCGAAGTCCGGCGTATTGAGCAGGTCGAGGTACGTCGCATGCGAGACCTCGTCGAGTTTCTTCGCCATCGGCGCGAACGCGTCGGTCATCTCGGTGTTCGTCTTCTCGACGCTCGGCGCGGACTGCAGCAGCGTCGCGGCAGCCACGGATTCGACGTGGCGGATCGCGAGCACCGGGTTGCCGTAGCGGGCGAAGATGACCTCACCCTGCTCGGTGAGCTTGAAGCGGCACTTGACGGAGCCCTTCGGCTGCGCGAGCACGGCACGATTCGCCGGGCCGCCGCCGCGGCCGACGGCGCCGCCGCGACCATGGAACAGCGTCAGATCGATGTCGTTCGCCTCGGCCCACGTGGCGATGCGCTCCTGCGCCGAGTGCAGCGCGAGCGTCGCGGAGGTCGGGCCAGCGTCCTTCGACGAATCGGAATAGCCGAGCATGACCTCGAGCTTGCGGCCGGTCTGCTTGAGACGTGCCTGCACTTCGGGGATCTTGATCATTTCGTCGAGTACGCTCACCGAATTCTCAAGATCCTCAAGCTGCTCGAACAGCGGGATGACGTCGATGACCGGCGCATCCTCCGGGTTCGAGAACGCGAGGCGGTTGAGCTCGTAGACGTCGCGCACGTTCTTCGCGCTCTTCGTGAACGAGATGATGTAGCGGCGCGCGGCCTTGACGCCGTTGCGCTTCTGGATCGCGCCGAGCGCGCGGAAGGTGTCGAGCACCTCGACCGTCATCGGCTGCAGTTCGCCGCGTTCGCCGTGCAGGCCATGCTCGCGGATGTCGTCGAGCGCGCGGGCGTGCACGACCGAATGCTGACGGAACTCCATCTCGACCATGTGGAAGCCGAAGGTCTCCGTCTGCCAGATGAGGTCCTGCAGCGGGCCGTAGGCGGCGCGCTTGTCGCCGGCTTCGGCGAGCGAGCGCTGCACGATGCGCAGATCGGCGAGGAAGTCGTCGGCGCTGTGGTACATCAGGTCGGTGTCGCGCTTGATCGTGTAGTGCAGACGATCGGCCATGACGAGCATGACGGCGCGGTGGAGCTCCTTCGTGGAGATGAGCGATGCCTTGCTCGTGAGCCGCTCGCTGATCTCCTTCTGCTGATTCCACAGCGTGTGCAGCTCGTCGCTCGGCGGCGTCGTCTCCGCTTCCACCGTCAGGTTGCGGCCGACGTTGCGCGTGGCCTCCTCGAGTGCGGCGAGCACATGGTCGGAGAACTTGCGCGCCACCTGACGGCTCACCTTCGCGGTCACGTTCGGGTTGCCATCGCGGTCGGAGCCGATCCAGCTGCCCGGATGGAAGAACGCGGGACACGCCGGTTCGACGGTGCCGGCCTTGTCGCCGAGCACCCAGTCGTCGAAACGACGGTAGACCATCGGAATCGTGTGGAACAGCGTGTTGTCGAAGATATCGAGAATCGTGTCGGCTTCCTCGACCGGCGTCGGCTTCTTGAGCGCGATCGGCGAGGTGCGGAACAGCGCGTCGATCTCGTTGTAGAGACGGCGGTAGCATTCCTTCTTATCCGATCCGCCCAGCATGCGGTATGCGGCGAGCTGGTCGGCGATACGGCGGATCTTGCCTTCCACGGCCTTGCGGCGCGCTTCGGTCGGATGCGCGGTGAAGACCGGATGGAACTCAAGACGGTTGAGCAGCTCCTTCGCCTTCGCGGGACCCATCTCGGCGATCAGCTGATGGTAGGCCTTCGTCATCTCGTTGACCGGGTCAATCGCCAGCGAATCATCCACTTTCGCTTCGCGCTCATGCAGCACGGAGACGCGGTAGTTCTCCTCGCAGAGGTTCGCAAGATGGAAGTACGTGGTGAATGCGCGCGCAAGCAGCTGCGCGTCGTGCAGATTCATCGCGTCGATCGTCTTGACGGCCATTTCAAGGTCGTCGCGCTCGGGATGGGTGTCGGTGAGGACGCCGGAGAAACGTTCCGCGCTTGCGTCGACGGCGTACTGACGCACGGTGTCGAAGGTGTTGAGCAGCGATTCGTCGTATTCGGAGAGCACTCCACGCAGAATTTCGAGACACAGATCCATGTCTTCGTGAAGTGTGGGGGGAAGTTCACGCTCCTCAGGGGCCTTGGTCCCCAGTCCGGACGTGACGATGGCCGCGTCCGCAGGCGTGATCTGTTCGTTATCAGTCACATTGACCTCCTTCTAAGAACATCAGGTTGCTCGGTCTTCCGCTCATCCGCGGCTCCTCCGCGGTTGTGTTGATCGGACGTTGCGAGCCCACAGCCTTAAGTTCTCTTCAGTTGCACGCTCATTGTAGGCGCGGGGAATCGACAGCGCGCGCCGTTGAAACGCTGAAAGGGTCATGATATGAGACGGTGCCGCCGCCGTTTTGTTGATTTTTCCTGATTTCTTCGACGTGCGGCTTCGCGGACGTGCGCGCGGCGTGCACGTCCAGCGTCCGCACGTTAATGGAAACCATGAGCAATGAGCAAGCACAAGGAACGGACGCGGACGCCGGAACGCCACCCGTGCAATCGTCCGCAGACCGCCCACGAGAGCCCCTCGCCGAACCCGCATACGCCCACCCGCACGACGGACCGCTGACGAGCGGCGCGTCCGCCGCGGGCAAATTCCATTCCCATTCGATTCCGCTCGACATGGAGGACATCGAGCGCGACTGGGACAAGCCGATCCAGGATGCCGGCATCGCCGCGAAGGCGAGCGTCATCGTGCGCGTCGGCATGCTCGACCTCGGCGCCGGCACCGGCAGTTTCCGCGTGCGCGAGATGATGCACCGCATCGCATATCCGCTCGGCGTGCACGTGCGCGCCGACGTCAACCTCACCGACATCGAGGCGGCATGCACCGACGGCTCCGGACGCATCACCGAAGTCGTCAACCTGCCGACGACCGGCGTCAACACCGAACGTATCTGGCTGCTTGAGCATTTCGCCGACTGGTTCAGCGTCAATCTCGGCACCGGATCGATGTATCACCGTGAGACAAAGGTCTCCGCCGGCCTCATGCAGCATCTCGACATGCGCGACGCGTCGCAGGTCTCGGCGGACATGGCGAAACGACTGCGCGAGGAACGCCATCAGGCGCGCGTCGCCGAGCGCGCCGCCGCCTCCGACGCGGCCGTCGAGGATTACGAGGTCGCGCTCAACGCCGCCGATGCCGCCGCCCGCCCGCAGGACGACGCGCAATCGGAAGTCAACGAGACCGTCATCGACGCGCTTGTCAAAGCCGACGGCCATGGCGACGACGCGCGCGGCAGCGCCGAACAGCTCGAACTGCCGCACAAATCGCGCCTGCGGCTGCGCGCGGCCGCCGGCGAACGCACGCGCGCATGGCGTGAACGTTCGCAGCGTCCTCCGAAAAACGGCTACGCCGAGCATTTCGACCATGTCGGCGGCGCTGCCGCCGCGCGCAAGACGCATGAGATCACGGTGCGCGACGTGCATAAGCGGCTCGACATGATCGAACGTCGCAAACCGTTGTATTCGCCGGCGTTGTCGGGACTCGCGTCAGCCTGCGCGTGCGCGTCCTTCGTGTTTCTGCTCGGCGGCGCGCCGTACGACATGATCGGCGCGTTCGTCGGCGCCGGGCTCGGCCAGTGGCTGCGACGACGACTGTTCGCGCATCATCTCAATCAGTTCTTCGTGACCTTCGTGTGCGTGGCCGTCGCCGCGTTCGCATGCGTCGGCACGCTGCGTCTGATTGGCTTGTTCAATCCGGTGGCGTTGCAGCATGACACGGCGTACATCGGTGCGATGTTGTTCGTCATCCCCGGATTCCCGCTGATCACCGGCGGTCTCGACATGGCGAAGATTGATTTCCCCTCAGGCGTGCAACGTGTGATGTACGTCGTGTGCATCATTTTGATGGCGACGCTCGCCGGATGGATGGTCGCGTCGCTCGTGCAGCTCAATCCGCAGGGCTTCGAATCGCCGAATCTTACGCCGTGGGTGACGGGTTGCCTGCGCGCGCTGTTCGCGTTCATCGGCGTGTGGGGATTCTCGATGATGTTCAATTCGCCGCAGCGCATGTGTCTTGTGGCCGCCACGATCGGCATGATCACCGATACGCTGCGTCTCGAACTCGTTGATTGCGGACTTGCGCCGGAAGCAGGCGCGTTTCTCGGCGCGATGCTCGCCGGACTGCTTGCCTCGGCGTGGCGTTCGGCGGTGCGCCACCGGCTGCTGCCCCCGCATCTGGGCTATCCGCGTATCTGTCTGACGGTGCCGTCGATCGTCATCATGGTGCCGGGCATGTATATGTATCAGGCGATGTTCCATCTGGGACAGTTCGAGACGTTGCTCGCGCTCGACTGGGCGTTCCGCGCGTTCATGGTCATCATCTGTCTGCCGATCGGGCTTGCGATGGCGCGCGTCATCACCGACAAGTCGTGGCGATACGACGTGTGATGCCGGCGAGGACATACATATAGCTGGGGCGCCGCTTCGGATGATCGAAGCGGCGCCCCAACTTATTGCGGCTATTGCGATGCGCGCGGATCAGCGGTCGTAGCGCATGCCCATCGCCTCGCGGACTTCGTCGAGCGTCTCGTTCGCGATGGCGTTCGCGCGACGGTTGCCTTCGTGCAAAATGTCGCGGATCGTATCCATGTCCTGCGCGAGCTCGGCGCGGCGCTCGCGGTGCGGCGCAAGGAACTCGTTGACCGATTCGGTCACATACTGCTTGAGCGCGCCGGCGCCGGACGCGCCGATCTCCTCGGCGATCTCCTGCGGGTCGCGGCCGGTGACGAGGCCGGCGGTCGTCAGCAGCGCCGACACCTGCGGACGGTGCTCGGGATCGAAGGTGATCGTACGTTCGGAATCGGTTGGGCTCTTCTTGATGAGCTTCGCCGTCTCCTCGGCGGTTGCGCCGAGCATGATCGAATTGCCGTAGGACTTGCTCATCTTGCGGCCGTCGAGACCTGGGATCTCCGGCGCATCGGACAGGATCGCGGCCGGCTCCGGGAAGATCGGGTGCTTCTTCGCATAGCGTTCGTTGAAGCGGCGCGCGATCGTACGCGTGATCTCGACGTGCGGCAGGTTGTCCTTGCCGATCGGCACGACGTTCGCCTTGCAGAACAGGATGTCGCAGGCCTGATGCACCGGGTAGGTGAGCAGCAGACCGGTGAGCGCGTGTCCGGAGGATTCCATCTCCGACTTGACGGTCGGATTGCGGTGCAGCTCGGCTTCGGTGACGAGGGACAGGAACGGCAGCATCAGCTGGTTCTCGGCCGGAATCGCCGAATGCGTGAAGATCATCGTCTTCTCCGGGTCGATGCCGGCGGCCATGTAGTCGAGGACGAGGTTGAGGACGTTGTCGTCGATGTGCTCGGTCGTGTCACGGTCGGTGATCACCTGGTAATCGGCGATGATGATGTTCGTGTTGACGCCGCGGTTCTGCATCGCGACGCGTTCCTTGATCGAGCCGAAGAAGTGGCCTAGGTGGAGACGGCCTGTCGGACGGTCGCCGGTGAGCATCGTGAACTTGCTCGGATTCTCCTCGAGCTTCTTGAGCGTCTCCTCCGAGCGCTTTCTCGCAGCGAGGAAACTCGCGCTCATTTCGTTGCCGGCCGCGGTCAGGCGCGCCTCTTGTTCTTCAGCCATACGTAATCCTTGTGCCGTTCGAATCGTTGGTTTTCGGTGGTTTTCATCGTAGAAATCTGAGCCGACAACAAAAGAGGGGTGGAGGAGTGGTACTCTCTTATGTGATGAATCGATAGCAAACAGTTACTCCAGGGGGTCAGATGGGCCGCGGACGTCAAAAAGCCAAGCAGCAGAAGATAGCTAGGAAGCTCAAGTACCTGACCACTGACACGGATTATGACGAGCTTGCGAAGGAGCTGGGAGCGCAGGAACCAGGTTCCGGTTCATTCGATCCGTTTGCCGATGTGGAGGCGAAGTACGCCCAAGACGCGGATGTTGATGAGTTCGAGGAAGAGGAGACCGTCGTGTCTGCTCCTTCCGAGGATGACCTTGATGACTATGCGCAGTGGGCGGCCGAAGCCGCCGCGAAGGCCACAAGCGGAGAGATGCCGGCAACGCCAGCGCCCAAGCCGCACAAGCCGATTCCGATGCCAGTGCCGGGTGCCTTCAAGCATGCCGATCATGCGGGCTTGCACGACGCTCAGCAGTGACGGGCATGAAGGTCCGTTGACCGCGTCGCGATGATTAAGCGACGCTGAACGAGGTGGGTGTGCACGAACGAGACGGTTCGTGCACACCCACCTCGCGTATTCGGGCGCTGATGTGGTCGGTCAGTCGGTATAGCCAGCTTTGGACAGTGTAGTCGACGCGATTACAGTGAAGTTCAGCCGAGTGGGAGGATCGCCGACAGGTCATCGCGCTCGCCGACGGCGCTGATGTGGCCGGCTTCGCGTTCCTCGTCCCAGCTTGTGATGCCGCTGGCTACGCGCAGCCATACGGCCGGTTCGAGTTCGATGACGTCCGGCGGCGTGAGGTTGTGCGGATCCGAGGCGGGGCCGTCGAGGATCTTCACGGCGCCCCACGGCGCGACGCGTACCTCCACGCCCGGGCCGGGCGCCTTCAGTTCGAGCATGTGCAGCGAGTAGCGGACAGCGAGCGCCATCGTTGGACGTGGAAGGGCAGGCGCGATGTCGGTCGCCGCTTCGGTGCCGACGAGCGCTCGCGCGGCGTCGCACCACACGTCGTAGGCATCCATGCCGGCGCGCAGGTCTTTCTTATGGATAGCAGCCATGCTTCGTATTGTGCGCGTACGCTGCGATAAGTCAATATATTTATGTATCTCCGATCGTCACGGGTGCGGGGAGTGACCGTCGCGTTCGCGGACAGTGGTGTGGGTGAACGGAACGGGTGCGGAATGCGTCGGCGGCGTTCGCGGACGGTGGTGTGAGCGAACGGAACGAGTGCAGAATGCACCGGAGGCGTTCGGTGGATACGGAGCGAACTGAAATAGACACTGAACTGCACATGTGACACGCGCGCCGTCGCCGTCCGTGGAGGCCTCACGAGGGGCTTTTGCGACTGCTTACGACGGCTGAAGCGCTTCCGCAATGTGAAGGTTGCCACGCAAAAAACGCATGCACGCAGACGCAGGCGTTGACAAAGTGGACCTTATGCTATGATTTTCTGTTTGAGAACGTATGCAAAAACGGACGGAAGAGCTTGTGGCGCGGATTCCCGATGGGACAGGAGCTTTTGCCCGTGGACGTTCACGAGAAAGATAATGTTCAGAGGAGTCATAGATATGACCGAACTTACGGCACCGAAGTCCTCGGTTACCGCAGCCCAGTTCGCGGACGAGATCCGCAACGAGCTCAAGTACACGCAGGGCGTTACGCCTGAACAGGCGAAGCCGGCCGACGTCTACGTCGCCACGGCGACCGCTGTGCGCAAGCACCTTATGGATTCTTGGATGAAGACCCAGCAGGACATGATCAACGGCAACACCAAGGCCGTCGGCTACCTGTCCGCTGAGTTCCTGATGGGCAAGCAGCTGCGCAACGCGCTGCTCAACTCGGGCCTCACCGATCAGTTCTACGCGGCGGTCAAGGAGCTGGGCTTCGACGCCCAGGAAGTCATCGACGCCGAATACGAGCCGGGCCTCGGCAACGGCGGCCTCGGCCGTCTCGCCGCCTGCTTCATCGATTCCCTCGCGTCGCTGGGCGTTCCGGCCTTCGGCTACGGCATCCAGTACCGTTACGGCATCTTCCGTCAGGAATTCGACGAGGACGGCCGCCAGGTCGAGCGTCCCGATTACTGGCTGACCAACGAGGATCCGTGGGGCCACATCGACTACGCGCGCGACCAGCGCGTCAACTTCGGCGGCGAAGTCGTCGAAGAGGACGGCAAGCGCGTGTGGAAGCCGGCGTGGGCTGTCCGCGCGATCCCGGTCGACTACATGGTTCCGGGCTACGAATCCGGCCGCGTCAACACGCTGCGCCTGTGGCAGGCCCGCGCATACGACGAGTTCGACCTGCTCACCTTCAACAAGTCCGAGTACCTCGACGCGGTCAAGCCGCAGGTCGAGGCCGAGAACATCTCCAAGATCCTCTACCCGGAGGATTCGACGGAGGTCGGCAAGGAACTGCGCCTCGAGCAGCAGTACTTCTTCGCTTCCGCTTCGCTGCATGACGCGATCCGCGTCTTCTACGGCGACGCCGAGAAGCCGGATCTGACGACCTTCCCGGACAAGATCACGTTCCAGCTCAACGACACCCACCCGGTCATCGGCATCCCGGAGCTCATGCGCATCCTCATCGATGAGTATGGCTACGACTGGGATACCGCGTGGGACATCACGACGAAGACCTTCAACTACACGTGCCACACGCTGCTTCCGGAAGCGCTCGAAGTGTGGCCGGCGTCGCTCATCGGCAAGCTGCTGCCGCGTCATCTCGAGATCATCGAGAAGATCAACGACCAGTTCATGCACGAGCTCGCCGACCGCACCGACGACGAGGCAAAGATCGAGCGTATGCGCATCCTCACCGCGGGCGAGAACCCGTCGGTGCGCATGGCGTACCTCGCCTCCTACGCCGGCTCGCACGTCAACGGCGTCGCCGAGCTGCATTCGCAGCTGCTCAAGGACGTGACGCTGCGAGACTTCTCGGACATCTATCCGGCGAAGTTCACGAACGTCACCAACGGCGTCACCCCGCGTCGCTTCATGAAGCTCGCGAACCCGGGTCTGTCCGCGCTCATCACCGAAGGCCTCGGCACCGACAAGTGGCTTGAGGACCTCGAACTGCTCAAGAACCTTGAGCCGCTCGCCGGGGATGACGAGTTCGTCAAGAAGTTCGCGAAGGTAAAGTACGATAACAAGGTCCGCTTCGCCGACTTCGCGAAGTCCGAGTACGACTTCGACCTCGATCCGACGACGATGTTCGACACGATGATCAAGCGTCTGCACGAGTACAAGCGTCAGGCCCTCAAGATCCTCGAGGTCATCGCCACCTACGCGGACATCAAGTCCGGCAAGGTCAAGGCCGAGGACATCACGCCGCGCACCGTCATCTTCGGCGCGAAGGCCGCTCCGGGCTACTACCTCGCCAAGATGACGATCCAGCTCATCAACAACGTCTCCAAGGTCATCAACAACGACCCGGACGTCATGGGCAAGCTCAAGGTCGTCTTCCCGTGGAACTACAACATCCGCGTTGCGCAGATGCTGATTCCGGCGACCGAACTCGACGAGCAGATCTCGCAGGCCGGCAAGGAAGCCTCGGGTACGTCGAACATGAAGTTCGCGCTCAACGGCGCCCTCACCGTCGGCACGCTCGACGGTGCGAACGTCGAGATCCGCGAGCGCGTCGGCGCCGACAACTTCTTCCTCTTCGGCATGACCGTCGACGAAGTCGAGAAGATGTACGCGGACGGCTACGATCCGGCCAAGTACTATGAGGGCGATCCGCGCCTGAAGGCCGCCATCGACATGGTCGCCGACGGCACGTTCTCCAACGGTGACAAGGACGCGTATGCGCCGCTCGTCTCCGACTGGCTGACGAAGGATTGGTTCATGACCCTCGCCGACTTCACGGCGTACCATGAGATCCAGTCGCAGATCGAGACGCTCTACGGCGATCAGCTCGAGTGGAACCGCAAGGCGATCATCAACGTCGCCAACTCCGGCTACTTCAGCTCCGACCGCTCGATCGAGGATTACCTCGACCGCGTCTGGATGACCGGTCCGCTGCCGACCGAGAAGTGATTCGCGCGGCCGTAAGGTCGACTGCAGCGTAGAAGAACGGCGGACAGCACCTTCGGGTGTCGTCCGCCGTTCGTTTCTGTATCGATCATTGATGATTACGTAGGCGCTCGTTGCCGCGACGGTGACCGTGTCGGCGCCCGCATATGCGAAAACCGCGGCGTGCACGTTCCAACAATCGTGCACGCCGCGGTTTTCGGCGTCGATGATGCGCGCGTCCCCGCACAGCGCAGTGCGGGAGTCGCACAATCAGGCTGCGTCGGCGGCCGGAGCGACCTTGTCGACGTCGTCCTCAGTCTTGTCCTTCGCGAGCGTGAGGTCGACCGGCGACGAGCTGTTCTCCCACGGCTCCTCCCACGGATCGTAGTCCGGGTTCTGCTGCTTGTAGATGTAGACTCCGACGACTGCCGCGAGCAGCGCACCGAAGAGCAGCGCAAAGAATTTCCAACCGCTAGAGGACTTATGTTCCTTCATGACGGCTCCTTTCCGATTACGTGGTCGACTGGTTTCCCCAGACAACTCTGTTCACCATCATAGGACCTTCGCCGCGTTCGCGCGACTTCGGTTGTGCTGATGGCAAGTCCTTGCACCGCAACGCGCAGGCGTTGTCGGCCGCGCGCGGCGGCGCGTCACTCTGCGCTACAGTGTGACCTATGCCCAACAATCGTTTTTCTTTGTTTCCCGATTCTCCGTCGATGCGGCAGGTGTTCTCGCTGCGGTCGTTGCGCTACCGGTGGCGCAACGGCGAGCCGGTCGTCACGTCGGCGATCATCGTCGTCTGTGTCGCGTTGTGGATCGTCGAATTCATCTTGAACCTGGTGAGCCGCCCGACGCTGGCGAACCTGCTGCAGTATGGCGCGATGCAGCCGTATCGTGCGGCGCGCGAACCGTGGATGTTCGTCACGTCGATGTTCCTGCACTCGCCGGGCTCGATATTCCATATCCTGTTCAACATGCTGACGCTGTGGTGCGTCGGGCCGTTCCTCGAGCGACTCATGGGGCACTGGCCGTATCTGATGCTGTATCTGGTTTCCGGCATTGGCGGCGGCGTCGGCATGGAGTTGTGGGCGGCCTTCGGGCGCGATCCTTCCGCGTGGCTCACCTATTCTTATGGCGCGTCCGGTGCTTTGTTCGGCCTGTTCGCCGCGTGCCTCGTCGTGTATCGCAAGGCCGGCTCGGATATGCGATCGATGCTCGTGTGGATGGTGATCAACTTTGCGATGCCGCTTGTCATGCCGAACATCGCATGGCAGGCGCATGTCGGCGGCTTCATCATCGGCGGTCTGCTCACGTTGCTCGTCGTGGATGGTCCGCGCGCGCTGCGCCGCAGTTCGACGCTTGTGCGCACGTCGATCTACGGTGGCGCGTTGCTGCTGCTCGAGGTGATTATTGTCGTCATCTGCAATCAGAACAATATCTACGCGATGATGCTGTGATTATGGTGATGCTGTAGTGGGGCGGGGGGACGTTGCACGGTGTTCGTGCGGCGTTTGCGCGGTCCCCGCGCTCGTGTGTGTAGATGGTGCGGCGCACAGATCGTTGCGTGTCGACATCTGCGTGTCGACATCGATGAGCAGGCCACAGTAATGCGGCATTCGCATCTGGATGTGTTGGTGGACGCAGTCGAGCAGTGTTGGCTGTTGTCAGACGGCGTCGGATGGTCGATCGAAATGGCTTCCGACGCCGCCTCATAACTTACAGCGGTGTAGTTTTCCACATGATGTGGAAAACATTGTGGATAACTCGGGGATAGGGTGAGGAAACAAGTCGAAGTTATCCACATGGTTATCCACAAATGTTGATATCTGTGGTTTCTTCGATGGTCGGGGATGTGGATAACAGTTATCCACATCCCCGACGAACCGTTGGAATCAAGCCACAAATAGGGATTCCACTCGGGGGCAGTCCCTATATGTAGTACCTCGAAAGTTATCCACATTTCATGTTATGTCAGAAACTGAAAGCACAGTGGACATCCCCTGCCACTGTTTCCTCCTCAAGGACTCCCACCCCGTCGGGCCGGTATCGCGTGCGGGATATCACGGCCTCCCGTTAGGTCGATCGATTTGCCCTGAAGCAATGGCCTGCTGCTGTGCAGAAGACCAGCGTTCATCCTCTGCGCGTGTTCCGGGAATGGGTGGCGAAACCGGAACAGACCGTGGAAAGACCCACTGCCAATTATTCTTTCGGCGAGATTGTAGTGTCAACTGAACTACTCAATTTGTGTACGCAACAATACGTTTCGGACGCAACTCGGTTGCTGCGTCGGCGGCTATGCGAGATGACCATGCATCGTTCGTCTGCGCTCGACTGCACTCAGCCACGACGGATGCTCTGCGGACGACGCATCGCTACAATGCCGCTTATGGACAACGACGATAATGCGATCGCGGACGGCGGCCGCCTCGCACCGCAGATCAACGCGGCCACGCGCGCGTTTATCGCGGCGCATCAGGATGAGGACGTGCGCGACGTCGCACTTCACGCCAAGCGCGACGGCGACGTGGACGTGTCGTTCGCGCTCGACCAGATCGCCGGCCGCCGCATCGCCCGCGCGAAACTGCCGCGATGGGCGATGATCGACGGCATCATCTATCCACCGCATGTGCCGATGGAACAATGCTCGTCGCAACCGGCAGCGGAATACAAGGCCCGGCTCGCGGCCGAACTCATCGCCGGGCAGCCGCATCCGACGACGCTCGTCGACCTCACCGGCGGCTTCGGCGTCGACTTCTCCTTCATGGCGCGCGCATTCGACGACGCCGTCTACGTCGAACAACAGCCGACACTATGCGCGCTCGCAGAGCACAATCTGCGCGAACTCGGCATCGACAATGCGCGCGTCGTCTGCGCCGATGGCGTCGCATTCCTCGAAACGATGGCGCCGGCGACGCTCATCTACATTGACCCGGCCCGGCGTGACGCACACGGCGCGCGTACCGTCGCGATCGCCGACTGCACGCCCGACGCGCTCGCATTGCGCGACGCGCTGCTCGCCAAAGCGCCGTTCGTCGTCATCAAACTGTCGCCAATGCTGGATTGGCGGCAGACGATTGACGATTTCGGCGGCGCGGTGCAGCGTCTCGACATCGTCGCCGTGCACAACGAATGCAAGGAGATCCTCGTTGTGCTTAGTCGGGAGCGCGTTGAGCGGCCGCAGATTCGATGCGTGAACGATGGCGTAAGCGTCGAGTTCCGCGCCGGCGATGACGAACGGCCGAGCGTCGCGCCGGCGTCGACACTGCCCGATATGCACGTGCTCTATGAGCCGAACGCGGCGATCATGAAGGGTGGCGCATTCGCGACGCTGCAGCGGCGATGGCCGGCGGCGCAGATCGGCGTCAACAGTCATCTGTTCGTCGCCGATCAGTGGTTCGACGATTTTCCCGGGCGTGCGTTCACCATCGACGGCATTGGCACGATGAACAAGAAGGAGCTGCGACGACTGCTCGGCGGCGTCGGAAAGGCGAACGTGGCCGTGCGCAACTTCCCGCTGACGGCCGCGCAACTCGCGAAGAAACTCAAACTGGCCGATGGCGGCGACGTCTATCTCTTCGCGACGACCGACGCCGACGGACGCCACATCCTCATCTGCGCGCACAAGGAGGACGCGCGCAGTAGTAGTAGTAACTGAGTGCGGCAGAGCGGTCAACGGCGGTAGTCGGCGGTTGAGGTCAATCACATACTGCCGTTGGCGGACAGTGGCGGACAGCTGCGGATGGTGGCGGACAACTACCGTGCCGGCGGCGGGCAACAAAAAAGGGCGTCGGTGGACGCCCTGATCAGACTTGCGGCACGGCTCAACGCCACCAGACCATCATGATGAAGCCGGCGATCATGAAACCGAACGCGATCAGCAGATTCCAGGAGCCGATCGACGGAATCGGATACGTGTAGTTCGTCAGGTAGAAGACGACGGCCCAGATGAGACCGATGATCATCAGCGCACAGAACACCGGCACGAACCAACCGGGATTCGCCTTCGTGCCCTTGATGCTTTCCTCGACACGCTTCGTGTTCTCACGCTGACGCTGCATCATGCGGCGCATCTGCGGGGTCATGTCCTTCTCGTCAACGGTCTGGTTGAGGATCTCCTGGATGCGGCCGACCGGGATCTCATCGTTCTCGACGTAGGTGGCGGCCTGCGCCAGATCCATCGGTTCCTTATCCGGGTCGGTGCCCTTCATCGGCTCGTCGTTCGACTTCTCGGCGGCGCCGTGTTCGTCGACCTGGCCATCCGTGGGTGTTTTGTGCAGCTCTTCGTCAGCCATTTGTCTTATCTCCTTGCATAGGCTAATTAGGTATCATAGTGGTTGCTCGCGAAAGCGGCCACTAGCGTCGGCCATCATGAGCAAAATCATCATATTTCGCGCGTCGCTGTGAAGACGGGCCATGCGGCCCGACGCAACGGTTCGTAAGGAGACGGATATGGCCAGGCACAAACCCAAGCATGGCACCGGCAAATCGTTCGTCGGCAGTGTCTCCGTGCTGCTCGTCGTCACCTTCGTCGGCTTCCTGCTCATCACGAACATGCGCATCAACCGCACGACGACCGTCTCCTCGGACACGGCCGAACTCATCGAGAACCGCGTGCGCAAGGTGGACAAACTGCAGGCCGACGTGAAGGAACTGTCGGCGCAAGTGGACAAGTTGAGCGCGCAGGTGCAGTCGGGTCAGTCGACGCCGTCCGAGGATGCCGGCTCGAGCACGATGCTGCCCGCCGTCGAAGGTCCGGGCGTCACGGTGACGCTCAACGATTCGTCGATGTGGAAGAACGCCGTCGATTCGTCGGGGTCGGCGGTGGACAACGACAAGTACGTCGTGCATCAGCAGGACGTCGAAGCGGTCGTCGACGCGCTGTGGGCGGGCGGCGCCGAGTCGATGCAGATCATGGATCAGCGTGTGCTGTCGACGTCGGCGATCATCTGCTCGGGCAACGTGCTGCTGCTGCAGGGCCGCAAATACTCGCCGCCGTTCACGATATCCGCAATCGGTCCGCCAACGTTGATGATTCAGGCCCTTGATGATTCGCGCGCCGTGCAGATCTACCGGCAGTACGTGGACGCGTACGGCCTCGGCTACGACGTGCGCACGGAGAGCAAACTCCACTTCGACAGCACAACGATGCTGCTGCAGCCGCTGCAGTACGCGCATGTGCTGCAGCAACCGAACAAGTCGGAAAACGGGACCGACGATGCCGCGCACGGCGATGAGAATGACCAGGGCGGCGCACAATAGATGCAGCGGCGATCGCGTGGGCAATCGCGCAGCTCTCAATTAATGTGACCACATCAGCAACGTGACCACATCAGCCAACCGGAAACGGGGGAAGACACCACCTATGGCACACAGTCAACATGCGGCGCAGCGCCGCACACGCAGCGTCGGACGTTCGATCGTCACGATCATCGCGGAGTTGCTGCTCACCTTCGCCGCGATCTGCGGCCTGTACGTGGCGTGGATGCAGTGGTGGACCGGCGTGCAGTCGGACCATGTCCAGCAGGAGACGCGCGCGCAGATCGCATGGGCGCAGCCGAACGACGGCGGCACGCTGAAGATCGCGCAGCCGCAGGATGGCGAGCCGCCGGTGCAGCCACGGGAGGCACTTGTCGGCGAACTCATCGCCCGCGTCTACATTCCGCGCTTCGGCGACCAATGGGAACGCAACCTCGTGCAGGGCACCGACCTCGCCGAACTCAATCAGCACGGCCTTGGCCACTATGTGGACTCGCAGATGGCCGGTCAGGTCGGCAACTTCGCGATCGCCGGGCACAGGAACGGCTACGGGCAGCCGCTCGGCGACGTCGACAAACTCGAAAAGGGCGACGCGATCGTCATTCGTTCGAAGGACTACTGGTACGTCTACCACTACACGAACTATACGATCGTGACGCCGGACGAAGGCTGGGTCATCGGCGCGAATCCCGAACATCCGGGCGAGACGCCGACGAAACGACTCATCACGATGACCACCTGCGAGCCGAAGTACACGGCGCCGACGCATCGTTGGGCGAGCTTCGGCGAGTTCGCCTACTGGGCGAAGGTCTCCGACGGCATCCCGAAGGAGCTTGCGAAGACCGGCTCGAACAGCGCCGTCGAATTCATCAACAACGAACGGCAGTCCTTCGCATCGTCGATCACGTCGCTCGCGCCGTGGGTGTGGGGAGCGCTCGCCGTCTATCTCGTCGTGTTCCTCGCGGCGGCCGTCGCATGGCGTTGGCCGGCGCTGCGCGCGATCCGCGAGAGCGACAAGCCGCTGCCGGACGCCGACATCTACGGCTGGCTGCTGCGCCATCAGCCGGGTGCCGCGCCAATCCGTTGGCTGATGCTGCTGCTGCTCGTCTTCGCCGCCGCGGCCGCGCTGTTCCAGTGGGGCTTCCCGTGGGCGGCCGCGAACGTCCCGTTCCTGCAGCAGATGTCCAACTACGTGGCCGTGTAGCGCGCCATGCGGCCGCTACACCGGCTGCACTACACTTGTGGGCTAGCATAAGCCTGCACGCGAGCGAGAGGACCTTTCATGACCGATTCCGCGCATATCCTCGTCGTGGACAACTACGATTCCTTCGTGTACACGATCGTCGGCTATCTCAAGACGCTCGGCGCGACCGTGACGGTCGTGCGCAACGATGCGCTTGACCCGTCCGACGCCGCCGTCCTCGACGGCTACGACGGCGTCCTGATTTCGCCGGGGCCGGGAGCGCCGGCCGACGCGGGCGTCAGCGAGGACATGATTCGCCTGTGTGCGTCGACATGCACGCCGATGTTCGGCGTCTGCCTCGGCATGCAGGCGCTCGCCGAGGTCTTCGGCTGCACGGTGAGCCATGCGCCGTCGATCATGCACGGCAAGACGAGCCTCGTCGAGCACATTGACGACGAGATCTTCGCCGGCGTCGCGAATCCGATGACGGCCACGCGCTACCATTCGCTCGCCGTCGAGCCCGATTCGGTGCCGGCCGATGTGCTTGAGGTGACCGCGTGGACCGTCGACGACCATATCGTGCAGGGCATCAAGCATCGTGAGCTGCCGTTGCACGCCGTGCAGTTCCATCCGGAATCGGTGCTCACGCAGGACGGCTACCGTCTGTTCGCGAATTGGCTCGCCGTCTGCGGCCAGCCGTCCGCCGTCGACAAAAGCCTGGGGCTGCAGCCGAAGCTTGCGCGCTGAGTATGCGTTGATTTCGCGTTGATTACAACGACAACGAGTGGGGGCCGAACCCATCGCGGATTCGGCCCCCACTCGCATGTTACCTATTGCTGCCCGAGATCAGTGCTGACCGTGGTCGCCGCCGTTCTGCGCGCCGTCCGACGGCGATGGCGACGCCGAGGAGGAGCCCGACGGCGATGGCGACGGATTCGACGGCGCCTTCGTCTTGACGGTGACCTCGGAACCCTTATCGACGCTCGCGCCGGCGGAGGGGTTGATTGATTCGACGATCGCGTCATCTGACGAATTGCCGTCCACTTTGACGCTCAGTCCGGCCGCCTCGAGGATGGCGCGCGCGCTCGCGAGCGTGTCTCCGGCGTCGACATTCGGCACCGTCACCTGCTCATGGCCGGTCGACACCCACACCGTCACCGTGCTGTTCTGCGCGACCGACGTGCCGACGTCCGGCGAGACGCGGATGACCGATCCCTTGTCGACGGTGTCCGACGATTCCTGCATGACGGTGACCGTCAGACCCATCTGCGAGAGCGCGGACAACGCCTGATCCTGCGGCTTGCCGATGATGCCGTCCGGCACCTTCGTCATGCCCGACGACACCCACAGGCTGATCGTGGATCCCTTGAGTTGCGACGTGCCGTAGGCCGGGTCGGTGCGTGTGACATGATCCTTCGCAATCGTCGCGCTGTCCTCGGTCTGCACGCTCGCCTCGACGACGAATCCGGCGTCCTCGAGCGTCGACCTCGCCTGCTCCTGCGTATAGCCGGTCACGTCCGGGATCTTGATCGGCCGCGGACCCGTCGAGAACCACACTTCGACGGTGCTGCCCTCGGCGACGCGCTTGCCGCCGGCCGGCGTCTGCTTCGTGAACATGCCTTCCGGCTTCGTTGAATCGGCGTCCTGCTTGACGTTGATGTTGAGGCCGAGGTCGCTCAGCTGCTTGCGTGCGCGTGCCTCGGTCGTCGTTTCGTTGAAGGTCGGCACCGTCACGAACTTCGTCGCGTTCTGCGCGTGGTCCCACCATAGCCATCCGCCGATCGCGATGCCGAGGATGACGATCGCCGCGGCGATCGACGCGATGACGACGTTGCGCTTGTGCTTCTTCTTCGCGATTTCGGCACGGCGATCCGCACGTGTCTTGAGCGGTCCGGTCGAACCATCCGGGTTGATGCGTTCGAACTGTCCGGTGACCGGGTTGAATCGCTGCGTCGCCGGTCCCTGCTGCGCCGGCATCGGTTCCGTCCGCTGCGGCTGCGCCTTCGTCGCCGACAGGTCGGTCAGTGGATTGAAGGCCGTCGCGCTCGGCACGCCGCCGTTCATGAACGCGATGATGTCGTTCTTGAATTCGGCGGCCGTCGCATAGCGGTTCTGGCGGTCCTTCGCCATCGCCTTCGCGCAGATCGAATCCCACGCCGTCGGCAGCCCCGGCACAATTGTGCTCGGCCGCACGGCCACTTCGGAAACGTGCTGATAGGCGATCGCGACCGCCGAATCACCGGTGAACGGAGGCCGTCCGGTGAGCATCTCGTAGAGCACGCAGCCGGCCGAATACAGGTCGGAACGCATGTCGACGGTCTCGCCGCGCGCCTGCTCGGGGGAGAGGTACTGCGCGGTGCCGACGACGCCCTGCGATTTCGTCATCGTCGTCGCTGAATCGTCGAGCGCGCGGGCGATGCCGAAATCCATGACCTTGACGATGCCCTGCTCGGAGATCATGATATTGCCGGGCTTGATGTCACGGTGGATGATGCCCATCCGATGCGAATACTCGAGCGCACTGAGCACGCCGATCATCACATGCTCGGCGTCGCGCTGCGACAGCGGCCCGTTCGCCTTGATGATGTCGCGCAGCGTCTGGCCCTTGACGTATTCCATGACCAAATACGGCAGATGCTCGGTCTGGCCGTTCTCGAAGGTGATGACCTCCTCGCCCGAATCATAGATGTTGACGATGTTCGGGTTGTTCATCTGCGCGACCGAATGCGCCTCACGCTGGAAGCGCGTCAGGAAGATCTCGTCGTGAGCGAGGTCGGGACGCATGATCTTGATGGCGACGGTACGGCCGAGCCTCGTGTCCACGGCCACATGGACCTCCGCCATGCCGCCACGTCCGATGAGCTGGCCGAGCTGGTAGCGGCCACTATCCAATGTCGTGGGCATGCTACTCATTGCTGCTCCTTCCGCCTTGAACCGCAAAGTGGTTGTGTCGTGGGGAATCCGTGCGCGCCGCCTGCGCGAACGGGGGAATCGTGTTCGTGGCCGGATCGTGGTGCGGCGCGCTCGCGACGCGGCGCGGCACCCGCTTTCCGGACGTGACCATCGTCACGTCGACGGCGCTCGTCTGCTGGTCGAGCAGCCTGCGTTCGATGCGCGAGAGGACGCGGGCGACCGTCAGCGCGTCCTGCGGACGGTCGAGCGGGTCCTTCGAAAGCATCGACATGACGAATTGGGACAGCTGGAAGTTGACGCTCGCCGGCAGCGGCGGCACCGGATTGTTGACATGCGCGGCGGCGATGTCGACCGGCGTCGCGCCGGTGAACGGACGGTGTCCGCACAGGCCTTCGTAGGCGACGACGCCGAGCGAATAGATGTCCGACTGCGGCGTGGCGTGCTGGCCTTGCGCCTGCTCGGGGGAGATGTACTGCGCGGTGCCGACGACCATGCCGTCCTGCGTGATCTGCTCCTGATTCGTCGAATAGGAGACGCCGAAATCGGTGATCTTGACTTCGCCGTTGCTCGACACCATGATGTTCGCTGGCTTGACGTCGCGGTGGATGACGCCGTGCGAGTGCGCGACGAACAGGCCGCGCGCCGTCTGGATGAGGATCGGCAGCAGCTGCGTAGGCTCCATCGGACCGTCGATCTCGTGGAACAGATCGGCGAGCGACTTGCTTGGCACGTATTCCATGATCAGGAATCCGATGCCGTCATGCTCGTAGTATTCGAACAGCGCGGCGATGTTCGGGTGTGCGAGATTCGCCGAGTTGCGCGCCTCGGCGCGCAGCCTGCGCAGCTTCGACTCCTGGTTTGTCGTGTCGGTGCGCAGCGCCTTGATCGCGACCGGGCGTCCCAGCTGGATGTCGTAGCCTTTCCAGACCTCGCCCATGCCTCCCTGCGCGAGGCGCGAATCGAGGCGGTAACGCCGGTGAATGAGCTGTCCTTCGATGAGTCTCATTGGGTAAGCGCCTCCTTCATTACTGCGGTCATGACCGGTCCGGCGGCGAACGAGCCGTAGAGGTCGACATTGTGGACGACGACGGCGACGGCGATCTTCGGATCATCGGCCGGCGCGAATCCGATGACCCAGCCGTCAATCGAATCGTTGTCTGCGCCGATCTGCGCGGTGCCGGTCTTTGCGGCGACGCGGATGCCGGGGATCTCGAGATTCGTGTTCTCGTCGGTGACGACGGCCTCCATGCCTTCGGTGAGCTGTTTCGCCGTGTCCTCGCTGAACGCCGTGCTCATGACCTGCGGCTTCGTGTCCGGCAATACTGACAGGTCGCTGAAGCGTACGCGGTCGACGAGCGTCGGTTTCATGACCTTGCCCTTGTTCGCGACCGTCGCGGCGACCATCGCGTTCTGCAGCGGCGTGATGAGCGTGTCGCCCTGACCGATCGACGCCAACGCGAGCCGATCTGGCGTGACCTGCTGCGGGAACCGCGACGCGACGGCGCGCATCGGCGTGCCGTCCGCGGCCGATCCGTCGATCGTGATCGTCGAATCGAAGCCGAATTTCTTCGCCATGTCGCTGACCGTGTCGTCGCCAAGCGCGACGCCGAGCTGCGCGAACGCCGTGTTCGACGAGTACGCCATCGCGTCCTTGAGCGAGATCTTGCCGTCGACGCCATCGCCTGCCGACGACGAGTTCGTCAGCGCCGTCTCCGTTCCCGGCAGCGTGTAGCTTGCGCCGGCCGGGATCTGCGAGTTGATGTTGTATTTGCCCGAGTTGATCGCGGCGGCCGCGACGACGGTCTTGAACGTCGATCCCGGCGGATATAGCTGGCTCGTCGCGCGGTTGATCATCGGGCTGGCGTTGCCTTGGCTCAGCTCGGCGTAGTTCTTGTTCGCCGTGCCGCCGTCGTGCGTCGCGAGCAGATTCGGGTCGTAGCTCGGCTTGCTCACCATCGCGAGGATGCGGCCGGTGCTCGGCTCGATCGCGACGACGGCGCCGTCATCGTCGCCGAGCGCGTCGTAGGCGGCCTTCTGCAGCTTCGTGTCGA
Organism: Bifidobacterium sp. AGR2158; assembly: GCF_000424225.1. Taxonomy (NCBI): domain Bacteria; kingdom Bacillati; phylum Actinomycetota; class Actinomycetes; order Bifidobacteriales; family Bifidobacteriaceae; genus Bifidobacterium; species Bifidobacterium sp. AGR2158. The sequence continues at coordinate 307,503 of NZ_AUJM01000012.1, read as the reverse complement.
TTGATGTCTCGATCGAGGCGCCGCGGTTCTCCTCGCCGGTGAACAGGCCTTTGAGCCGCTGCCAGAACATCGCGTCGGACTCGCCGGTCAGCAGCGTGTCCTCGGACGCCTCGATGCCGCGGTCGGCCTTCTGCGTGACTGAGAAATAGCCGGTGATCGGCGCGTAGAGCGGACCGTCGGCGTAGGCGCGCTGATACTTGTATTCGTCCTGCGACGCATCCGATTTGGCGAGGATCGTGCCGTCGGACGCGAGGATCGCGCCGCGTGCCGCGCTATTCGTATAGTAGAGTGTGCGCACGTTGCGCGAATCGCTGGCGAGCGCGTTCGAACGGACCGTCATGATGATCGACGATGAGATGCCGAGGATGACGAACAGCACGAGGACGGCGGTGAACAGCTGACGCAGTGTTTTGTTCATCAGGCCTCACCTCCCGGACGGGTGTCGTCGAGTGCGCGTTGCGGCAGATTGACGTAGGAATGGGTGCTGATCGGCGCGACGATCTGCGTGACCGAGCCGTCGTCGCCGGATACGGCGGCAGCGGATGGTGACGCAGACGCAGCGGAGCGCGCCTCGGCCTGCTGACGGCTGCGCAGCACCGAAAGCGCCTCCATGCGGAAGGTGTCGCTCAGTTCGTCGGATTGCGGCTTGTTCGCCGCGTTCGAGATGACGATGAGCAGTGCGGCGAGGATGTAGTTCGCGACGAGCGACGAGCCGCCGGCCGCCATGTACGGCATCGTCAGACCGGTCAGCGGGATGACGAGCGTGATGCCGCCGACGACGGTGAACACCTGGAACGCCATCGTGAACACGAGGCCGGAGGACAGCAGTTTGCCGAAGCCGTCCTTGATCTTCATCGCGATGATCATGCCGGCCGCGATGATGAGCAGGTAGAGCATGAGCACGGCGAACAGGCCGACAAGGCCCAGCTCCTCGCCGGTTGACGCGTAGATGAAATCGGAGTTCGCCAGCGGTGTGACAGTCGGATAGCCCTGACCGAGGCCGGTGCCCATCAGGCCACCCGAGGCGAGGCCGAACAGGCCCTGCACGATCTGGCTCGAGCCGCCCGGATAGCGGCTGTAGATCGCCGGATCGAAGGGATGCAGCCATGCGTCGACGCGGTAGCCGACGTGCGCGAAGATGTGCGCGGCGACGACGCAGCCGGCGGCGAAGGCGAGGAAGCCGATGATGACCCAGCTCACGCGGCCGGTGGCGACGTAGAGCATCGCGACGAACATCGCGAAGAACATCAGCGACGTGCCGAGGTCGTGCTGCATGATGAGCACGCCCATCGATGCGACCCAGACGATGACGATCGGCCCGAGATCCTTGAACCGCGGCAGCTGCAATGGCCCAAGCTTTTTGCCGCCGACGGCGAGCTGGTCGCGATGGTTGAACAGATAGGACGCGAAGAAGAATGCGAGGAACAGCTTCGCAAACTCGCCCGGCTGCAGCGAATACGGTCCGATGCCGATCCAGATGCGCGCGCCGCCGATCTCACGGCCGAGGCCGGGAATCATCGGCGAGAGCAGCAGTACGAGGCCGATGACCATGCTCACATAGGAGAAGCGCCGCAGCACGCGGTAGTCGCGCATGAACACAAACAGCAGATCGCAGCACACGAGCGCAAGACACAGCCAGATCATCTGTCGTGTCGCGACGTGCGCATCCATCGCCGCGTCGCAGCGTGCAATCACGAGCACACCAATCGACGTGAGCATGAGCACGCAGGCTACAATCGATTGGTTCGCGTAAGGCTGGAACTTGCAGATGATCGCCCACGTGACGATGAACAGCGCGGCGATGACGCCCATGAGCACGAGCGCCGTCGTCGGCGGACGACCTTCGGTGCGCGCGAACATCTGGAAGACGCCGATGGCCGTGATGACGAACGCGAAGAGGATCTGCAGCAGATAGCGTATCCGGGTCTTCGTCACTTCGAATCCTTCTCCTCAGCCGTGGCGGACGGCGACGCCGAAGACGATGCCGAAGATGACGGCGACGGCGAAGCCTTGTCTTTCTTCGACTTCTCGAGCGCCTCCTTCTGCGCCTTCGCGGCCGCCTTGCGCTGTTCCTGCTCATCCTTCTGCTGTTGCTGCGTCTTCTTGAGCTCCTGCTCGATTTGATCCGCCTTCGCGACGGCGGCGTCGTAGTCGTCGACGTTGATGCCGTTTTCGAGTTGGTTCTGCCATCCCTCCGGCAGCTCGCTGAACTTCAGATCCGTCTGTTTGACCGGATGTGACAGCTTGATGCCGAAGATGTCGGTGGGCACGCCCTGGTAGATCGCGATCGTGTCGCCGTCCTTCGCGAGAAAGTACTGCCTTTGGCTCCACATGTACGCGCCGCCGGCGATGCCGCATAGCGCGAGTACGGCGATGATGATGGTGAGCGTCGCGGCGACGCGGCCGCGGAAGTGACGCGAGCGCGCCGCCTTCTTCTTCTCGAGCTGCTCGTGGTGGATCGCGGCTGCGACTTCCGGATCGTTCGGATCGGCGCTGTAGCGGCCGTTGCTTTTGCGCACGACCGGGATTTCGCCTGTATCCGGATCCTGCAGTTCGCCGGTCTCCTCGCGCACTTCGCTCGTGTGGCCGACGCTCGGCTTCGCCGGCTTGTCGTCGGCCGCCTTGTCGTCATCCTCGGGACGTGACTGGATGAGTGCGGCGGCGCGTTCCGCCGGCGACGATTTCGCGATGAGCGCGGGCGCTGCGGCGACTGGCTCGTTGACGATGTCGGCGATCGCGTCGAGCGATGCGCTCGCTGCGCCGCCGATGAGCGGCGTCTGATGGGGGACGTCGAAGGAGTCGGCGTTGAGCGCGAGTGTCGCGTCGGCGATGACCGCCGTCACGTTGTCGGTGCTGCCGGCACGCAACGCCATCGAAACGAGCCGCTGCGCGCATTCCTCGGGATCGGTCGCTGAGAGCATCGTCTCTTCAATCGTCGAATCCTCGAGCACGCCGCACAGGCCGTCGGAGCACAGCAGCAGACGGTCGCCGGGGTGGGCGACGCGGATCGAGATGTCGGGGCGCGCGTCGATGTCGAAGTCGCCGAGCACGCGCATGACGACGTTGCGCTGCGGATGGTTGCGCGCCTCGGATTCACTGATGCGCTTCGTGTCGATGAGATGCTGGACGTAGCTGTGGTCGCTCGTCAGGCGCATGAGCGCGCCGTCGCGCAGCAGATACGCGCGCGAGTCGCCGATGTGCGCGAGCACCCAGTAGCCGGAGACGAGCGTGATCGCCGTGATCGTCGTGCCCATGCCGGCGAGTTTGCGCTCGCGTTTCGCCTTGCCGACGATCGCGTCGTGCGCGGCGAGCGTCGACGTCTCCATGATCGCGGTCGCGCGCGCGACGTCGCCGCCCGCGCTGTCCTTTTCGATGTGCGCGAGCGAGCGGATCGCGATTGTCGATGCGGTGTCGCCGCCGGCGTGGCCGCCCATGCCGTCGCAGATCGCGACGAGATGCGCGCCCGCGAACGACGAGTCCTGGTTGTTGGAACGGACGGTGCCGACATCGGAGACCGTCGTCGAATACATGTACAACGTGCTGTGCTCTGCGGAGGTCATCGGCTCACCTCAGTTCGAAGGTGGTCGCGCCGATGCGCACGGGGATGCGCGGCGCGAGGATCGTGGGCGCGGTGATGCGCTGCTGGTTGACCACGGTTCCGTTCGTGCTGTGCAGGTCCTCGATGGCCCACTGGTGCGAGCGCTCGTCCGGGTAGACGCGCGCATGGTGCGACGAGACGAATTCGTCGTCGAGCACGACGGTGTTCGAGGCCGCGCGGCCCAACGTGATGACGGATGAGTTCAGCGGCACCGAGGTGCCGGCGAGCGGGCCGTCGATGATGACGAGCAGCGTCGGCTGCTTGTCCGCGGCCGTCACCGGCATCGCGCCGCTCACCGGATGGTTCGGCGTTGAATTGGTGGGGGTGGCGGCGACCGGCGTATCGGCCTTCCTGCGGACCTCACGTTCCTTTTTGCGGCGTGCGCGCGACTTGCGTGGGCTGTAGGAGGCCACGTCGCGGTACAGCGAACGGGCGATGCTCCAGACGAAGACCCACAGCAGGATGAGGAACGCGTATTTCAGTACCGCGAAGGTAAGTTCGGTAATCATAACGGCAATCGGTGTCCCGGTTTACTCCTGATCCTGCGACGACGCCCAGTAGAGGATGCGCGTGCGGCCGATCGTGATCGTGTTGCCGTCGAGCAGCGTGGCCGCCGGCACCTGATGGCCTTCGACGTAGGTGCCGTTCGTCGAGCCGAGATCACGGGCGATGACGCCGTTGTCGGTGATGTCGATCTCCAGATGCTTGCGGGAGATGCCGGGATCGTCGATGACGATGTCGCAGCCGGAGCCGCGTCCGATGATCGTCTTGCTCTTCGTCAGCAGATACTGGCTGTTGTTCACTTCGAGCATCGGGCAGTCCTCGGCCTGCGCGTCCGTCGTCACCGGGACCGCGTTGCCCTGCACGGATTCGCTCGTGAGCTTGAAGTTGCCCTTCGACAGTTCGAGATCCTCCTCGAACACGACGACGACGGGGCCTACGAACGCGTAATGCTGGCTCTTCGCGTACTTCGTGAGGTTGTCGGCGAGCTCGTTGGCGAGCGCTTCCGATCCCCACTGCTCGATGCGGTCGAAATCGGGGGTGCTCAGCTTGAAGCGATACTCGTTCGGCGCGACCGTGCGTTCGCGACCCACCGGCATGGCCGATTCGTCGATCTCGCGTTCGAGCGCGCTCGTCAGATCGACGGGCTGCAGGTCCTTGGAGCCGAATTTCGCGAACACTCCGTTGACCGCGCCTTCAACGCTTTTCTCAAAACGGTCAAGAACGCTCATAGTAGTCCCTTTCTTATTCCTGTCCCATCCTACGCTTGGTCGCGAACCGCGCCGGCCTTTGTGACTGCCGGACGAATGCCCGTCCGCGTCGGACGTCGCCGTGGACAGCGCTGCAGGACGCGCCGCGCACGTCATGCACATATGACTCATGATATATGAATACGTCTGTTCCCATCATTTATACGGATATGCGATGACGATGCGCGCTGTCGATGCACACTGCCGATATCCGCGCGCCCGCGCTTCCGGCGCGCGCTCAGCCAATGCGCAGGCTTGCAGTGCTAGCGTAATGCGGTATGACGCAAACCACTGTGCAGATGAATGATCACCTCCCCGCCGATTCCTCGATCCCCGACTACGCCGCCGCGAAAGCGCGCACACTGCGCTTCAGCTGCGGCGCCCCGCGCAGCCCGCGGCTACTCGGCGACGGATCGCGGATGCTGTTCCTGCGCTCCGACGGCGCCGAGGACACCGTGACGTCGCTGTGGATGGGCGAGGCCGACGGCACCGAGACGCTGCTCGCCGATCCGCGCGCGCTGCTTGCCGACGCCGATGCCGAGGACGTGCCCGAGGCCGAGCGCGCCCGCCGCGAACGCGCGCGAGAAGGCGGCAGCGGCATTGTCTCCTATTGCGTTGACGCGGACGGCCGCGTCGTCGTCTTCACGATCAACGATCAGCTGTTCGTCTCGAAGCTCGACGCCGAAGCCGCCGTCGCTGACACATATGCGATTGACGTGCATGCCAGCAATGACGTTGATGATGACGCCGACGCCGAGCCGCTGCGCCCGATCCTCAATCCGCGCGTGAGCCCCGACGGCACGCGCGTCGCCTATTCGACCGGCGCGGCCGTCATCGTCGTCGACGTCGCCACCGGCATGGCCGGCGTCGCCTACGCGGTGCCGCAGGACGAACGCGCCGACGTGCACGCTGGCATCGCCGAATTCGCCGCCGCCGAGGAGATGGACCGCTACGACGGATTCTGGTGGGGACCCGATTCGCGCACACTGCTTGTTGAACGCTTCGACGCGTCACCGGAGCCGCTGTGGACGATCAGCGATCCCGCACATCCCGATCGCCGCGGATTCGACCACCGTTATCCGCGCGCGCTCACGCACAACGCGATCGTCGAACTCTACGCCGTGCATCTGGGCGACGATCGCCTCAACGCGGAACGCACGGCGCTCGTCGACTGGGACAACGACGCCTACGAATATCTGGCCGTCGTGCGTTGGGACACCGGTCATATGCCGCTGTTGCGCGTCCTCGACCGCCTGCAGCAGCACGAGCGCATCCTGCGCGTCGACGTGCCGAAGGAACAGGATTGGAAGCACTATGCGCCCGTCGAGGACGGCGTCGTGCCGCTGATGCCGGTCACCGTCCTCGAGACGCACACCAACGAGCAGTGGATCGATCTCATCGGCGGCACGCCCGTCTACACGCCGTCCGGCGCGCTCATCTGCTCGATCAACGACATGGAGAACGACACGAATCGACTGACCGTCGACGGACGCCCGTTCACGCCGGTCGGCTGGCAGGTGCGCGCCGTCCTCGACGCCGACGACGAGACCGTCATGTGCGTCGTGCAGCGTTCACCCGAGCAGGCGCCCGACGTGCCGAAGCAGTGGGTGTCGACGGCAGCCGACCACGACGCGCGCAGCTTCGACGTGGTCGCCTTCGACTACGACGGCAACGTGTATCCGGTCACCGACGAGCCGGGCGTGTGGAGCGCTACGCGCGCCGGCGAAGGTCTCGTCGTCACTGGCCGCGACATGGCCGATCCGCGCGCGCAGATGACGCACTACTACCGTGGCGAATCCGTCGCCGTCGCCAACAACGCGGCGACGCCGGGACTCGAAATCAACGTGCGTTTTGTACGGCTCGGCGAACGTCGTCTCCATGCGGCGATCGTCGCGCCGACCGGTGCGAAATACGCGGACGCGCAATCGCTGCCCGTGCTCATGCACCCCTACGGCGGCCCCGGCTTCCAGGAGGTCACGATGAGTCAGACCGCGTATTGGGACGCCCAATGGTGGGCCGAGCAGGGCTACCTAGTCGTCATCGCCGACGGCCGCGGCACGACCGGGCGCGGACCGGCATGGGATCGCGCGGTGTACAAGGCGATGAAAGAGGTCACGTTGGAGGACCAGATTGACGCCGTGCACGCGCTCGACGACGCCGTGCGCCGCATCAATGACGCGTCCGCCTACGGCAGGCACGCGTCGGGCGCCCGCGCACATGGGCTGCCGCGTCCCGAACTCGACCGCGTCGCGATGATCGGATGGTCGTACGGCGGTTTCCTGTCCGCGCTCGCCGTGCTCGACGCGCCCGACACCTTCGCGGCCGCCTGCGCTGGCGCGCCGCCGACCGACTGGACGTTGTACGACACGTGCTACACCGAACGCTACCTCGGCATCGACGAAGCCGACTATGTGCGCAACAGCATCGTCGACGACGCGCCGGGGCTGCGCAGGCCGCTCATGCTCATCCACGGCTTCGCCGACGACAACGTGACGATCGCGCATTCGCTGCGGCTGAGCCACGCGCTGATGGCGGCCGGACGCGACCACACGTTCCTGCCGCTCACCGGCATCACGCATATGACGAACGACCCGACCGTCGCGCGTAACCTGCTGCTGCTCCAGCGCGATTTCCTCAGCCGCGCGCTCGCGCGCTGAGGAAATCGGTCGGCCTTCTTCAACGCTTGGCGCCGTAGATGCCGGTGGCGATCGTGTCGGCGAAGACCGCGTTGACCTTCGGACGCACAACCTTCATCGACGGCGTCAGGCACTTGTTCTCCTGCGTGAACGTGACCGGCAGCACGATGAACTTGCGCACCGATTCAGCGCGCGAGACCTCGGCGTTCGCGCGGTCGACGTAGCGCTGGATCTCGGTGGCGACCTCCGGCAGTCCGGCGGCCTGCTCGATCGTCAGATCCGCCGGCAGCTTCTGTGTTGGCAGCCAATGCGCGAGACCCTCCTGGTCGAGCGTGACGACGGCGCCGACGAACGGGCGGTTGTCGCCGACGACGACGGCGTGCTCGACGATCGGGCACGTGGCGATCTCCTGCTCCATCGGGATCGGCGCGACGTTTTTGCCGCCGGCCGTGATGATGATGTCCTTTGCGCGGCCGGTCAGCGTGATGTGGCCTTCGTCGTCGAGTGTCGCCAGATCGCCGGTCTTCAGCCAGCCGTCGGCAGCGAAGGTCTCGGCCGTCTTCTCAGGAAGGTTGTGGTATCCACGGAAGACGTTCTGGCCCTTGACCTCGAGCTCGCCGGTCGCCGAGATGCGCACCGACGAGCCGGGCACCGGCTGGCCGACGGTGCCGATGACGTTGTCGTGGACGCGCGTGAACGCGAAGGGCGCCGCCGTCTCGGTCAGGCCGTAGCCTTGGATCATCGTCAGGCCGATGCCGTTGAAGAACGTCGCCAGACGGCGGTCGAGCGGCGCGCCGCCGCATGCGAGGTACTTGATGCGCGGGCCGAAGGCGCCGCGAATCGAGCTGTAGACAAGCTTCTCATAGAGCGCATGCTCGGCGCGCTGCTTCGCGTCCGGGCTGACGCCCTGCTGCTCCATCTCGCTCCATTCGCGCGCGAACTCGGCGGCCTTTGCGAAGACGCGGCCCTTGAAGCCGGTGCCGGCCTTGCGCGAAGCCGCGTTGTAGACCTTCTCGAACACGCGCGGCACCGACAGCACGAAGGTCGGTTCGAACACCTGCATGTCGTGAGGCAATGTCTTCGTGCTCGGCAGATAGCCGATGACGCCGGCGTCGGAGGTGAACACGAAGTACTGGATGAATCGGGCGAAGCAGTGGGCGAGCGGCAGGAACAGTAGCAGTCGCGCATTGCCTTCGAGCATCTCCGGGACGCATTCGGCAGCTGCGCGCGTGATGCTCACGAAGTTGCGGTGCGTCAGTTCGGCGCCCTTCGGCGCGCCGGTGGAACCCGAGGTGTAGACGATCGTCGCCAGATCGTCGGCGCCGACGCTCGCGATGCGCTCGTCGAGTTCCTCGTCGGAGATCATGACGCCGAGGCCTTTGAGCGCGGCGATCGCGTCTGCGTCGAGCATCAGGATGCGTTCGAGCTGCGGGCAATGGTCGAAGACGGAGTCGAGACGGTCGAAACGCTCCTGATTGTCGGCGATCGCGAGCTTCACATCGGAATCGTTGAGGATGCGCTCGGCCTGGATCGCCGAATCAGTGTCGTAGATCGGCACGGTCACGGCGCCGACGGCAGCGAGCGCGAAGTCGAGCAGACCCCATTCGACGCGCGTCGCAGAGAAGATCGTGACGGCGTTGCCCTTTGCGATGCCGAACTGGATGAGGCCCTTCGCGATCGCGCGGACCTCGTCGTTGAACTGGCCGGCGGTGAGCGTACTCCACGAACCGTTGGGCTCCTTGTTCTCGGTGAGCGGGGAATCGGCGCCGGAACGCTCGAGTCGATCGGTCAGCAACGTGTAGATCGTTTCGTTGTCGCGGACGGTGAGCGCATGGCCCGGCGTCGTGTACTCGGTGAGCATGGGAAAATCCTTCGTATCAGCCTTCATCGGGCGGCTTGTCGCATGGCCGCCTCGGCTATCCTACGGTACCGTAGGGAACGCGTGCCTCGTATGAATCGACAACACACGCCGGCCGCGCTTTGTAGGGAACGCACAATCGATGGACGCGGCGCAGCGCGGCTGCCCCCGGCTACGTCGACGGCGTGAGCGCGACGCGGTGCGCGCACTCGGCGCTTAGGATGGTCGATATGGAAATTGCGATGGTCGACGAACGGCATGTGCAGCAGTCGATGGCGAAGACGGTGCTTCCCGCCACGAGCACATGCGCGCATGAAGGATATATGGAACCGGCGCATGAGGATTGGGTGGGCCGTCCGCTGCCGAAGTTGCGCCAACTCGGCCGACTGCACTATGTGTGCTACGACGTGCGCGAATTCCAGCAGCTCGACATCCCCGGCGCGTCACGCGAGAACCACGGTGCCGTCGTGTTCTCGCACGGCTTCTCTGAATTCGCGGCCAAATACGGCGAGCTCGTCTGGTATTTCCTGCTCGCCGGATTCTCGGTGTGTGTGCTCGAACATCGCGGACACGGCTATTCGGCGCGTGACGTGGCCGACGACCAGATCGTCTACATCGACGATTGGCGGCGCTACATCGCCGATCTCGCACGCTTCACGAAGGAGATCGGCCGCGCCTACACGCACGGCGGACGGCTCACGTTGTTCTCGCATTCAATGGGCGCCGGCATCGCCGCGGCGATGCTCGAACGCTACCCGAACATCGTGGATCGGGCCGTGCTCTCCTCGCCGATGATCAAGGCGAAAACCGGCGTGCCGAACTGGCTGGCGGCCGCCGTCACCGGCGCGGCCTGCGACCTCGGGCGCGCGAAGTCGATGGCGCCCGGACAGCACGGGTTCACGCCGGTGATCGATTGGCGCGACGAGCAGGGCGCATGCGCCGAACGGCTCGAATGGTACAAGAAACTGCGCATCGCGAACACGCATTACCAGACGAGTGCGGCCGCGAACGAATGGGTGCGCCAAGCCGTGCGCATCTCGTGCGCCATCCTCGATCCGCGCATGTGCGAACGCATCGACATACCGGTGCTGCTGTTCCAATCGGGACGCGATCACTGGGTCAGCAATCCGGCACAGGACGTCTTCGTGCAGCGCGTGGGCCGCGACGGCGGCCGTATCAGCAAAGTGCGCATCGACGATTCGGTCCATGAGATCTTCTCGATGCCGAACGCCGTCGTCGCGCCGTATCTGCAGCGGATCTTCCGTTGGCTGCAGTCGGAGGAGACGGTGACGGTGCTGCCGTAGCGACGGCCGTCGGATGCGTTAGAATCGCCTCGGAAAAAGCGACGCGCGCGCCGGCGGCACGGCCCGCGCATGGACACAAAAGCGGGGCGTACAGTGACGCGGAACGCACAAGACGATCGAGACGACGGCGTGGCCACGGGTCGCGCATCCCACGGGCGCACATCCCACGATGGACACGACGCGCAGGAGCACGTGCAGGAGCTGCTGAGCCGGTCGGCGCATGAAGAACGCGCGGATGCGGCGCAGACGCTCGCCGACGAGACTGTCGCCACACAATCGCTCGAACAGACGCCACGGCGGATGATGATCGGCGTGCTGTGCACATTGCTCGGCGGCGCGCTGTGGGGCATCAACGGGTCGGTGTCGAAGATCCTGATGGAGGGATACCACATCGCGCCGCTGTGGCTCGCCTGCGTCAGGGAGATCGTCGCCGGACTCATCTTCCTCGCATGCGCGGCGGTCGGCTCGCGGCACGCGCTCGTCGCCGCCGTGAAAAGCGTGCGCGAATACCCGATGTATCTGCTCACGGCGCTCACCTGCGTCACGCTCGTGCAGGTCGCGTATCTGTTCTCGATCCATTGGACGAACGCGGGCACGGCGACGGTGCTGCAGACGGTGAATCTGCTGATGGTGCTCGTCTACGTGTGCGTGCGCGGCAAACGCAAGCCGACGGTCAAGGAGATCGTCGGCGTGACGCTCGCCTTCGCTGGCGTGTGGCTGCTCGCGACCGGCGGCAAGGTCAGTTCGCTCGCGCTGCCGCTGCCGGGACTGCTGTGGGGGCTCGCGGACGCGTTCTCGTGCGCGTGCCTCGCGATCATCCCGGTCATGCTCATTGCGAAGTACGGCAACTTCGTCGTCAACGGCATCACGTTCCTGCTGTCCGGACTGCTGCTCACGCCCTTCGTACAGCCGTGGAAGGACACGCCGCAGCTCGACGCGCGCGGGTGGGGACTGCTCGCGTTCACAATCGTCGTTGGCACCTTCGTTGCGTTCTGGCTGTACATGGCGGGCGTCGTGCGCATCGGCTCGATGCGCGCGACGATGCTCAGCACGATCGAGCCGGTCATGGCGACGATCACGGCCGTCATGTGGACCGGCGCCGTGTTCACCGGAACCGATCTGGTCGGCTTCGCGCTCATCATCGTGATGTCGTTCCTCGTGAGGTAGCGCGCGGCGAACTGTTGGTGTGCGGCAGCTGTGCCCGCTGCATAATCGGCGTTCGGCGCCGTGTGCGCCGCCCTACAATCGGAATCGTTCAAGAAACGTACGGACGATGTACGGATGACGTACAGCGGCAGGAACGAGAAAGGATCGATCATGCTTTCTACGGCGCAGAATGTGGTCATGGGCGTGCTCAATGTGGTCGTACTGATCGCATTGCTCGTGTTCGGCGTGTTCGCCGTGTACAACAACAAGCCGAACTTCGAGCTGACCCCCGAGCATCTCTACGATCAGCAGCGCGGCCAGCAGTGGGGCCTGTGGGTGTTCGTGTTCATCATCATCAGCTGGCTCGTGACGCTGCCCGGCGTCTTCTGGACGCTCAGCAACGGGTGGACGCAGGTGCTGTGGTGGATCGAGCTCGTGACGAATGTCGCGTCGCTCGTGTGCTGCTGTGCGGCGATCTTCTACTACCATCGCCTCAACACGCGTCCGCATGACTAAATGACTAATCAGTCGTGTGACGGCGGCCGGCGATAACGCGCGGTAACACGCGATAGCCGCAGACGACGATATACGAGAGGCGGCCGGAATCCATCGGGGTTCCGGCCGCCTCTTGGTTTGTTAATTGCGATGGTCGACTATGCTGCGCTGTCGGCTACGCGATCACTTCTGCGCTCACTCTTCGCGACGGCGCGCGCTCAGCGTGGCGACGCCGCCGACGAACGCGAGCGTGAACGCGGTGACGAGCACGGCACCGATGCTGCCGCCGGTCGTGGCGAGCTTGTCGCTTGCGGCGTCCGCGACCTGCACCGACTGCGGCGCCTTGGAGACGGCGGTCGGCTTGGCGGCAGTGGTCGGCTTCGTCGACGCGGCCGGTGTCGTCGGCTTCGTCGTGCTGGGCTTCGACGGGGTCGTCGGGTTGGTCGGTGTCGTCGGGTTGGTCGGCTTCGTCGGATTAGTGGGGGTCGTCGGCTGCTGCTCGGCCTTGATCGCCGTTTCGAGCGCGATCTCGGCGAGGCGCAGGTCCTCCTGACGATCCTTGAGCGCCTGCTGGGCGTCGGCGAGCGCGGCTTTCGCGGCGTCGAGCTTGGCCTGGGCGTCGGCGGCCGCCTGCTTGGCGGCGTCGAGCTTGGCCTGCGCCTCCTGAACGGCCGGCGTATTGCCGACGTTCTTCTTTGCGGCGTCGAGCGCGGCCTCGGCGGCTTTGACGTCCGCGTCGGCAGCGTCCTTGGCCTTCTTGGCGTCGTCCACCGCGGCCTGCGCCACGTCGGTGTTCTTCTGGGCGTCGGCGACCGCTTCGCCGGCCTTGGCGACCGTGTCCTTGGCTGCGTTGAGCGCCTGATTACGCTTGGCGAGTTCGTCCTTGGCCGCCTGCAGATCGGCGACCGTCTGCTTGGCGTGTGTGAGTTGCGCGGCCGCCGCGTCAGCCGCCTGCTGCGCCGACGCCGCCTCGGCGGCCTTGGCGGTGGCGTCGGCCTGCGCTGCATCGCTTGCCTGCTTTGCCACATCGTAGGCTGTTTGAGCCTTGTCCAGATTCGCCTTGGCGTTCTGCATCGCGGCGTACTTGGCAGCCGCGTCGTCCTTGGCCTGCTTGGCGGCGTCGGCGTTGCGGTTCGCCTGATCGAGCGTCTGCTTGGCGGCGTCGGCCTTCTGCTGTGCGGCGGTGTAGGCGGCCTCGGCGGCATCATAGGTGGCTTGCGCCGTGTTCAGCGTCTCGGAGGCCTGCGTGTACTTGGCCGCCTGCTCGTTCGCCGTCCGTTGCGCGTCCTCCTTGGCCTGCTGCGCATTCGCATGCTTGGCGGTCGCGTCGTCGTAGGCCTGTTCGGCGTCCGACTGCGCACTCTGCGCCGCCTTGAGATTGGCGGCTGCCTGCGCGCTGGCCTTGTCCGCCGCATCGCTCGCCTTGTTCGCGGCCTCCACGGCTTCCTGTGCGCTCGCGAGCGCATCCTGCGCGTCCTTGAGCTTCTGCTGCGCGTTGCGGATCGAATCGACGTATTCCTGCAACTCCTGCTGGTAGACATCCGCGTCGGTGGGTGTCGTGTCGTCGACGCCGTCATAGCTGATGTCGTAGCTGCTGTTCTCCATGGCGGAGGTGTTGCGCCTGTACTGGCTCATGCCTAGGCCGGTGGAAGTCGCCTGAGGGTCGGAGCAGTTGAGGTAGTGACCGATAGTGGGGTAGAGATCAGGGTACTTTATGCTGACCTGGTACGGGGTCATCGATTCGAGACCCGGATACTTACCGCTGGCAACGGCCTCCTTATAGACGGCCTTTTCCTGCGTCCACCACCGGTGAAGGGATCGGGGAGTCCCATTGCCAGATTCTCGGCCAGCCAGAGGTTGGTCGTCAGCACCTGATTGTGCTCGAACTGCGCAGTCGCCGCGTTCGCCTGCACCATCGCGGCAGCCATGGCGGCGTCTGAGATCTTCAGCGGTGCAAGGCCCTCGCTGGCGCGCAGCTGGTTGAGTTCCTGGATGAGCGCCACTGCGCGGAGCATGTTGTCGAGACTCGTGGCGTCCTTGGCATCCCCGATGTGCGTGTACTGCAGCCACGATCCTCCATCGGGCGGTGCGATCTCGTCTGGTTCGCTCGGATTCTTGGTGCTCAACGCCGAATCCGTCAGAACCTGCTGCGCGAGTTCCGCATTGCGATGCTCGAACTAGCCCAGCGCGCCCTTCTGCTCGAGCTCGGTCGCGCTCGTTGCGGCCTTTGTCGCCTCGTCGACGGCCTTCTGCGCCGCCTCGAGCTTCTGCTGGGCCGCCACCTTGTCTTGTGCGGCCTTGTCGGCCGCCGCCTGCGTGTCCTTCACCCGTTGTTCGGCGTCGGCGACCTTCTGCTCGGCGTCGCTCTTCGCGGTTGCCGCGGCCGCGAGCGCCTCCGCCGTCGTCGTCTTGTCGCGTTCGGCGGCGGCGAGCGCCGCGTTCGCCTTGTCGAGCGCCTGCTTGGCGGCGTCCGCGTCATTGCGTGCGTTCAGCAGGCCGTCGCTGGCGTTCTGATAGGTGTGGGTCGCGTCGTTGAGCGCCGCGTTGGCCTGATCGGCCTGCAAGCTCGCCTGCTGCGCCTGCTTGAACGCTTCATCGTATTGCGTGGCGGTGTCGTCGGCGTGCTGACGTGCCTGTTCCACCTTCGCCGGATCTTTGGCATCGCCGGCAATCCGTTCCGCGTCGTCGAGCTGCTGCTTCGCGGCGTCCGTCTGCTGTTGTGCCGCGGCCGCCTGCTTGGCGGCGTCCGCGCTCGCGTCGTTGGCTTCCGACGCCGCCTTCGCGGTGCTGTCGGCGGCCTGCTCGAGCGCGTCCATGTTGGTGGCGTCCACTTGCTGCTGCAGGCCGTCCACCTTCATCTGCTGCTCGTCCACGGCGTCCTGCGCCTTCGATTCCTCGGCCTTGGCCGCAGTCTGCGCATCCTGTGCCTGCTTGAGCGCCTGCGCCTTCTGCGTCTGCGTGTCGACGGCGTTCTGCAGATGTTCGGAGGCTTCGTCAAGCTTCGTGTTGGCCTTGTTGAGCGCCTCCTGCGCCGCCGCCGTGTTCGGATCGTTGGCGATGGCGTCGTCGACGGCCTGCTGCGCGTCCTGCACGGCCGCGTTCGCCTGATCGACTTCGCCGTTCGCGTCAGTGACCGTGCCTTCGGCGTTCTTCTGCGCTTCCTGCGCCTGCGCCACGCCGTCCTTGGCGTCGTCGACGGCCGCCTGCGCCTGCTGCACGGCGTTCGTCGCCGTCTACTGCTGCGTCTGCGTGTCCGGCTGCTGCGGCTCCGCCGGCTCGTCGGCGATGGCGACCATCGGCGCGCCGAGCGTCGCGATCGCGGCCATCGTGGCGACCGCTCCGTTCACCGTCTTCATCGTCGGGAATGATTTGTTCTGCTGTTCGCGCCGCGCCTGCGCATGCTTTCCCTGTGTCATAATGACCCCCTTCAGTGGTCTGTAGTGACTGTTGCTGTTCTTCTCGGGCAGCATAATCCATCATAGACAGGAGAAAAATAACACACGCACGAATTGGAAAAATTACTTTCGTGCGACTATTATGCGCGCTTCTATCGTCAGTTCGCTGATTTGGGCGAGATCGAGCGCGTCGATATCGACGTTGAACAGCAGCGGCGTCATATGCGCGAAGGTGTGCACGTCGTCGGCTGCCATCGCAAAGGTACGCGAGACGGTGCGCATATCGAGGACGTTGAAGTGTTCACGGAACTGTTCGATTACGTGTTCGTTTGAATAATCGGCGTTGCGCAGCTGCTCGCGTGCGAGTTCGCGCAATTGTTCATCGTGATGCACGCCGGGGATCACTTTGATGACGATGGCGTCATCCTTCATGACGCGGTGGAATTCCGCGGCGTTTACCGGGGAGAAGACGTCGAGGATGCAGTCGATTGCGTCGTCGCGCACCGGAAGGTCGGCGAGGTTGCCGACGAACCATCGGACGGCCATCGTCGCGTCCTCGCGCGCCGCCTGCTGAATCGAGTCCTTTGAGATGTCGAAGGCGAGCACATCGGCGGCCGGATTCGCGCGCTGCACGGCGCGCGCGTAGAAGCCTTCGCCGCAACCGACATCCAGGATCGCGGCGCGCGGATTCAGATATCTGCCGACGGCGTCGAGCACGGCGTCGCGGATGTCGTCGTAATAGCCGGCCTCGAGGATGCGCGCACGGTTCTCGAACGACGCCTTGTTGTAGAACGGCGACTGTTTCGCGGCGGGCGCGAGATTGACGTAGCCCTGTTTCGCGATATCGAAGGTGTGACGGTTCGGGCAGCGCAGGCTCGCGCCATCCAAGTGCAGCGTCTCATGGCAGATCGGGCAAATGAAGTAGCGTTCGCTGTCACGGAAGCGCGCGATTTTCGCAGGATTCATGCCGCCATCCTAGCGGGAAGGGCGTGCATGCAGTGGCAGGGACGCATATTGGCGGCATCCGTGGTAGATGTGATGCATATGGCGGTGGTGTTTGCACTCGCCGGCGGCGCCGTCGCGCATATCCGGGTGGTGGGTGCATAACTGGATTGTTCGGGCCAACTGTCGATATATGCGGCCGATCACTGGGATGCATGGATGTAGCGCCCCTGCATGTGGGGGATTCTGGTCGTTTTTGGTGGCCTATGCGCGGATGGGTGGTGTCGTTGTGCGTAATTGTGCGAATTGTGGAGCGTCCTGCGGCTCCCGTCCGATCAAGGCGCCGCATCACTCGTGATTTGGTGCGAAAAACCGAGTTGTGCGGGCGGGGACACCTCGGGGCATTGCAGGTTGGCGCGTTCGACGAGGCGCGCCATCTGGATGCGGCCCATGCACAGTCGGTCGCTTGCCGTCGACAGATGTGCCTTCGCCGTCGGATTCTCAAACTGCTCTCGGATTGTTGTCACAAGGCCGCTTCCGGGCAAAACGAAATGGCTGATTCCGTTGGGAATCAGCCATTTCTTGCTGGTGCGAGCGGCGGGACTTGAACCCGCACGAGCATGAGCTCACTGCCACCTGAAGACAGCGCGTCTACCATTCCGCCACGCTCGCAGACAAATAGCTAATCTACACCATGTGGAACATGCGTGCAACTCGGCGTGTTGCGTTGATTAGCCCTCGGTCAACGTGTCAAAACGGCCGTTGAGCCGGGCGAGCGTCGTCTGCCCCAGTTGCGTTTCGAGCGCGTGCTGTGCGGCATCGAGCTCGCCGTCGAGCAGCGTGTGGATGTTGCGGCCGACCGGGCACTGCGGATTGGGATTGTCGTGGAATCCGAACAGCTGGCGGTCGGGGCCCTCGATCGCCTGGTAGACGTCCAGTAACGTGATTGACGTCAACGGCCGTGCGATGTGCGCGCCGCCGACGCCGGCGTCCACGGTGACGAGGCCGGCGTCCTTGAGCTTGCCGATGACCTCATGCTGAACGCCGACGGCAAGAGCGAGATCAGCTATGCCGATTACGCGATCGGCATCGTCGACGAAATCGTCACCGACCACCCGCACATCCGCGAGCGCATCTCCCTCGTGAGCAAGTAACGAACAAGTGGGCGGCGCTGCCTGGTTCTCCTCCATGCGTCCATATGCGCCGCCGCGCGCTGCTATCCGCGCGAACCGTTCGCGTAGAAGCGAGCGAGTGCCTTGTCGCGGAACTCGTCGAAGTAGCCGCCGTCGATCGACGCACGGATATCGTCGAGCAGATGCACGAAGAAGTACTCGTTGTGGATCGTCGCGAGCGTGAACCCATTCATTTCGTGCGAACGCAGCAGATGGTCGACGTAGGCGCGCGAATAATGCGTGCACGTGTAGCAGCCGCAGCCTTCCTCGAGTGGACCGAAATCATGCTTGTACTGCGCGCGTTTGATGTTGTAGCGGCCGTCGCGTGTGAAGATCGCGCCGTTTCTGCCGCAGCGCGCCGGCGCGACGCAATCGAAGGTGTCGCCGCCGTTTTCGACGCAGGCGAAGATGTCGTCCACCGCGGCGATGCCGAGCACGTGACGCGGGCGGCTTTGCGGCATCTCATCGCAGATCCACGCGCAGATGTCGCCGATGATGCGCTTCTCCATCGCGCCGCCGATGCCGACGCCGTCGAAGTCGAGCGAGGCGATCTGCTGCGCCGCATGCCTGCGCAGATCCTCGTAGTTCGCGCCCTGCACGACGCCGTAGAGCGCCTGATACGGCTTGCCGACGCGCTGCGCCGTCAGCCGTTCGTGCTCGGCGACGCATCGCTGCGCCCAGCGGTAGGTGCGTTCGACCGAGTTCTCCTGATAGCGGCGCGTGTTCATCAGCGTTGTCAGCTCGTCGAACGCGAACATGATGTCCGCGCCGATCTTGTGCTGGATGTTCATCGATATCTCCGCCGAGAAACGATGCAACGAACCATTGAGCGGCGATTTGAAGGTGACGCCGTCCTCGTCGACGAAGGCCATGCGTTCCTTGCCGGCTGCAATCACGTCGTCCGATTTCATGCCTTTCACGTCCATCGCGAGCGTCTTCTTGAAGCCCGCGCCGAGCGAAAGCACCTGGAAACCGCCCGAATCGGTGAAGGTGGGGCCGTTCCAGTTCATGAACTTCGCCAAGCCGCCCGCTTCGTCGAGCACGTCCTCGCCGGGGCGTTCGTACAGATGGAACGCGTTCGACAGCAGGCACTGCGCGCCGAGTTCGACCATCGATTCGGGCAGCACGGCCTTCATCGCGCCCTGTGTGGCGACCGGCACGAAGGCGGGCGTCCTGATGTCGCCGTGCGGCGTGTGCAGGATGCCGGTGCGCCCGTAGCGTGCGCCCCCTTTGCCTTTGCCGTCCGCGGCGTCGGGCAGCCGTGTGATCTGTTCGAAATGGAAGGCGCTGCGATCGCCGGGTTCGCCCGGTTCGGCGCCGCGCGGATGTTCGACAAGCTGCGGTGCCGGCGCGCTCGTAATCGTACTGTCTGCTGGAATGCTCGTGCTGGTCATGTGCGCAATTCTAAGGCCTGCGGTTGTCCGTCCGGGCCGATGTACGCTTGCCGCTGTTTCGTTCTGGGCGATGCCGCTATCCGCACTCCTTACGCACTCATCCGCTCATCGTCGAGCTGGGTGAGGCGGCGCAGACAACGCTGGACGGTTCCCGCTCGCAGCAGACTATCGAGGAGGCCTGCGCAGAAACGCTCCTGCCGCACCCCATAGAAGATCATCAGGAACACGGTGCGCGCGTCGCAATCCGCCGGATCCACACAATCAAGCGGTGCACTGAGGAAGCTCGCTTCCAGAAAACCCAGATAGTCGGCCGCGCCCAGCTCGGGATGCTCGTCGGCGAATTGCGCCACGGCATCCATGAAACGGTCGACGTCATCGTTGTAGGAGAACCAGAACATGTCGACGAACGTGCCGAAATCATCCGTCCGCTCAAGCGTCGGCAGATACTGCGTGATCGCGGCATACGAGACATTGTCGATTGCGCCGGCGTCGTCCACGGTGCGTTCTGCCGGCCGCTTTGTCGGATTCGTCAGCGTAGACGCCTCCTTCTCAGCTTCGCGATGGGCGTCCCGATACCACCACGGATGTTTTGTCGCGATATCGGCGAGGCCGTCCTTCGCACAACGGAACAACGCGCGCGCCTTCGCTCTGTCGATTGCGCAGCCGATGCCGTGCTTGTAGCAGCGCGCGAGCCGCAGCGCAGCAGCCGCCTTCGCATAGCGGACCTGCCCGTCCTCGCCGCCGCGCGCATACGCCTCCTCATACAACGCGAACGCGCGCCGCACGTCGCGTTTGCACGTCTGCCCTTCCAATCGCAGATCGCCGAGGAACGCGAGCGCCTCCGCGTCGCCGAGCGCGGCCGCGCGTTCAAAGCAGATGCGTGCACGCTCGGGAATCGGCGGCTGCTCGACGATTGGCGGCCGCCCTTTGATGTGCGCCGTGTAGCAGCTGTCGAAATAGTCGCCGTGATTGGGATCGTCATGGTAGATGCGGCCGACCGCAAGCCATGCGCGCGCGTTGCCGCGGCCGGCCGCGTGACGGAACAGGATTTCGGCGAGCTTCAGGCAGTCATGATGCTGTTTGCGTTCCCAGTCGCTGAGCGATTCGGTCGTGCCGAACCTATCCGCGTGCACGCGCATCGCTTCCTCGAGATAGAACATCGCGTGTCCCCATGCCTCGACGCCGTCAGGGTCGTAACGGGACGCTCGTTTGCAGTAGTCGCCGTCGTCATAGGTGGAGGAGTAGAACGGCGTGCCGGGAAGGTCGCGGTACTCCCGCACCCACTGTTCGTACGGCATGAGTGTCGTGTCCATCACGGTCCGGTAGCAGATCGGTACGGGTTCGATGGAGACGACGTCGTCAGGCCCGTCGTTCTGCGGATAGAAACCGGTGAGCCTGCGCTCGCAGACGTAGGGTGTGCCGGAGCGGTCTTTCGCGAACGAGGGGAGCGTGAGTTGTACGGTCGGCAGCACGGGGCCGATCACGAGATCGGTGAAGCTGTAATAGAGGTCGTCATATCGCAGGATTGGCATATGCGGGCGGACACGGCCGGAACCGATGTTCGGCATGCGGTCGTGTCGTAGGTAATACGGGCAGTTGAGGTCGTCGTTGCGCTCCATGGCAGCATCCTATCAATGCGCGCCGTGGAAGGGGTGTCCCGCCGCCGTTTTCCCTCCCAAGGAACTTGCCATCAAACATGGTTTCGACTCTCAACAAACATTCAGGAAACGTTAAGTAGTCGTGTTTTAACTATGTGGATAGAGATTCCTCTACCGGTGACGAACAGTGCCGCGCGCGCCGCGCCGACGCACTACGATGACCGGTGACGAACACAGACAGACAGTGCATCGAGTGACGAACGGAGAGAACAGATGAGTGACGAGAACCGTTACCCGTGGGAGACCGACGACTCCCATCCGGCGCAGCCCCAGCCGCAGGAACCGCAGACCATGTCCGCACAGCAGACGCCGTCCGACGAATCGGACGCGAACGAGACCGCCAATGCGAACACCGCGAACGCGCAGCAGCCGGCTGCCGACCAGACGCCGACGCAGTCGCAGCAACCGGTGGCGCAGGGATACCGTCCGGCGCCGATGTACGGCGCGTATGCGCCGGCGACGCCGAACCAGCCGCAGCAGCCCAATCATCCGCAGAGGCAGCCGACGTCACCGTTCGCGCTGCCGTATCAGGACCAGAATGCGCCCGGTGCGCAGCAGCAGCAGCAGATGGGCCGTTCGCCGTACGTCCCCTTCGGCGCTGCGAACAACGGCAGCAACAACGCCGCGAACAACGGCAATCCGGGCAATCCAGGCACCCCGACGCCGCCGAGCTCGCCTTTCGGCGGCAACGATCCGCACAATCCCTACGCTGACATCGACCGTGAGGAGACGAAGTCGCACGGCGTGCTCATCGGCGTTGTCGCGGCCGTCGTCACCGCGATCCTGTGCCTTGGCGTCGGCTGGACGGCGCTCACCTACGGCTGGGTGAAGGTGCCGACGTCGTCGTCGATGTCGTCGGTCTCCTCGTCGAACCAGGGCAGCTCCGAAGGCAGCGCCGTCGTCGAAGGCGGCGAGTCGCCGAACTGGACGGCCGTTTCGTCGAAGGTCTCGAACGCCGTCGTCTCGATCTCGACGACCGTAGAAGACGGTACGGCGAAGGGCTCTGGCGCGATCATCGACAAGCAGGGCCACATCGTCACGAACAACCACGTCGTCTCCGGCGCGAAAAACATCGTCGTGACGCTGAGCAACGGCGACCTGTACGAGGCCGACATCGTCGGCACCGATTCGACGACCGATCTGGCCGTCATCCAGCTCAAGAACCCGCCGTCTGACCTGACGACGGTCGAGTTCGCCGATTCCTCGAAGGTCGCCGTCGGCGAGCCGATCATGGCGATCGGCAACCCGCTCGGCTACGACGACACGGCGACGACCGGCATCGTCTCCGCGCTCAACCGACCGGTTTCGGTGATGGATGAGGACAACCAGACGATCGTGACGAACGCGATCCAAATCGATGCGGCCGTCAACCCGGGCAACTCGGGCGGCCCGACCTTCAACGCGGCCGGCCAGGTCATCGGCATCAACTCGTCGATTGCGTCGACGGCGAGCAGCGAGGAGAACGTAGGCTCGATCGGCATCGGCTTCGCGATCCCGTCGAACCTCGTCAAACGCGTCGCGAACGAAATCATCAAGAACGGCAAGGTCGAGCACGTCGCGCTCGGCGTGACGATCAAGAACACGACGGTGACGGCGGACGGCGTGACGCGCGCCGGCACCGAAGTGCAGTCGCTCGTCGCCGGCGGCCCCGCCGAGAAGGCCGGCATCGTCAAGGGTGACGTCATCGTCGCCTACGACGGCCTCGCCGTGACGAACAACTACTCGCTGCTCGGCTTCGTGCGTGCGGCGGCGATGGGGTCAACGGCCAAGCTGACCGTCGTGCGCGACGGCAAGGTCATGGACGTCAACGTCACGCTCGACAAGGCCGAGGCGGACGTCAACGGTTCGTCGAAGAGCGAGAGCAACCAGCAGCAGGAGGAACAGCAGCGCCGCCAGCAGCAGGAGCAGCAGGAGCAGCGCAACGACCGCGGCAACGGAGGCGTTTTCGACCCCTTCGGGCTGTGGTAAATCCTTTCGGCCGCGCGCTGAGCCGACTGAAGCGGTTCAGTCAACGGTGAGCGGCCGGCATGCCTTGCACACGTCGGACAGCGTGATTCGCGCTGTCCGACGTTTTTTGTTACAGTGAACGAGTTCGCATCGCGGCGCATTTGTGTCCGCGAGCCAATAATTGAAGATGAATCTAGCAATCTTTTTACGCCGTGTGTCGTAAGCGCGCCAAGCCGGGCGCCGTGTTCGATGGGCTAACAAGGCGTGAAGCTGACATTCCCGAACCCGCCGGTGGCGTCGATGCGCGCGCCGCATTCCGCCATGCGTGGGGAAGGGAAGACGATACCGACCGTAAGGAGATGCGATGAGGAAAATCATCGATCTTTGTAAGGAAGTCCCGCTGCTTCCACTCACGATCCTCGCGGCGATTCCGCTTGCGCTCATCCCGCAGTGGCGTCCCTGGGGCCACATCCATTCCGCGTTCGACCCCGGCGTCGGTGAATGGATCATCATCCTGTTCGTCGTCTGGACGATCTACACGAGTATCCGCGAGATGATCGACAGCATCAGGCACGGCCATGTGGGCGTCGACCTGCTTGCAATCGTCGCGCTCATCTCCACCGTCTGCGTGCAGCAGTACTGGGCGTCGTGGGCCGTCGTGCTCATGGTCGCCTCGGGCGAGGCGATCGAATCGTATGCCGAGAACAAGGCGAAGGGCAATCTCACAGCCCTGATCAAGGCTGCGCCGCAGCAGGCGCACGTCGTCACGCTGCCGGGAACCGATGGCGCCGAGGCGGACATGACCGACGAAGGCTTCCGCAAGGTGCAGCAGGCCGTCGAGGCCGCGCAGCGCGAAGGCAAGCCGCTCAACGCCGGTAACGGCCACTTCGAGACGGTGCCCGTCAATGATGTCAAGCTCAACTCGGTGCTGCTCGTGCTGCCCGGCGAGATCGTGCCGGTCGATGGCTTGCTGCTCAGCGGCACCGCCTCCGTCGATCTGAGCAACATCAACGGCGAGCCGGTGCCGCGCACGATCTTCGCCGGCGCGAAGGTGCTCTCCGGCTCCATCAACGGTTCGACGACGATGATGATTCGCACGACGTCGCTCGCCGCCGACTCCCAGTATCAGCAGATCCTCAAGCTCGTCTCCGCCGCCGAGGAGTCGCGCGCCGCCGTCGTGCGCACGGCGGATATGCTCGCCGTGCCGTTCACCATCATCTCCTTCGCGATCGCGATCGTCGCATGGATCGTCTCCGGCACCGGATTGCGTTTTGCGCAGGTGCTCGTGCTCGCGACGCCATGCCCGCTGCTCATCGCCGCGCCGGTCGCCTACGTCGCCGGCACCGCACGCCTGGCCAAGCAGAAGATCCTCGTCAAATCGCAGGACGTGCTCGAAAACCTCGGTCGCGTCACGCACGTTTTCTTCGACAAGACCGGAACGCTCACCGTCAAGCAGCCGCAGGTCGTGCGTGTCGAAAAGGCGAAGGGCGTGCCGGCCGACGTGTCCGAAGACGAGATCCTGATGATGGCGGGCGTCGTCGAAGGCTTCTCCGTGCACGTACTCGCCAAAGGCATCGTCGAAGCGGGCCGCGCCGCGATGGAACGACTCGGACGACTGCCGAGCTCGAGCGGCAAGACGGCCGCTGATAGCAACGTTGACGCCTCGCACCGCGCATTGCCGAACCCGAGCGACAACTATCCGGTCGTCGGCAACGTCTCCGAAATCCCCGGCAAAGGGGTGCGCGGCACCGTCGACGGCCGCAAGGTCGAAGTCGGCCGTTACGCCTTCGTGACCGAACAGGACATCGTCAGCCAGGAAGTGCACAACGCCGCCGAAGAGGAACGCAACGAGAAGGCGATGGAAGCGGCCGACCGTGAAGCTGCCAAGCTGTGGCCCGACACGCTCGAGCCGGACGAAATGGCCACCTACATCGCCATCGACGGCTATCTCGCGGCCCGCATCGTGCTGCGCGACATCCCCCGCTACAACGCGAAGCAGTCGATTCAGGAACTGCGCAAACTCGGCGTCAAGGAGGAGACGATGCTCACCGGCGACAAGAAGTCGTCGGCGATGATCATCGCGAATGAAGTCGGCATCACCGACGTGCGCTACGAATTGCTGCCGCAGGACAAGGTCAATGCGGTGCGCGAAGCCTCGGAACAGGAGAAGAGCGGCACCGAAACGTGGTGGGAGCGCGCGACCGCGAAACTGCTCGGCGAGCCGATCCACCGCGACGTGACGATGATGGTCGGCGACGGCGTCAACGATTCGCCGGTGCTCGCCGTCGCCGACATCGGCATGGCGATGACCGACGGCACGTCAACGGCCGCCTCCGAATCGGCTGAAGTCGTCATCATGAACGACGATATCGGCGCCGTGCCGAAGGGCGTGCGCATCGCGCGGCAGACGAAGCAGCGCATGCTGCAGGCGGTGCTCGTCGGCATCGCGCTCGCGATCGTCGGCATGGTGTGCGCCGCGTTCAACCTGATCCCCGTCGTCGCCGGCGCGTTCCTGCAGGAGGCGATCGACGTCGTCTCGATCGTGTGGGCGCTGACGGCGCTGTTCGACCGCAAGTAGCAGAGGCGACGCCGCACATGCGCGGAGCCGTCTCGGTGGACGTCATCGTTCACCGAGACGGCTCCTTTTGTATATATCGACGATGTATCTGCATCGACTTTGTATATCTGTTTACGATTCGCCGTGCAGATCGGCGATGACGTCGTCGACGGCGGTCGCCAATTCACTCAGCAGATCGTTGCGGCCGCACGCGTTCGACAGAATCGTGAGCACATAACCCTGCGGATGCGTCTGCAGATCGTGCGCGCCGGCCGGTAGCACGATGCCGGCGTCGTTGAGCGCGTACAGATTGCCTTCGCCGTAGATCCAGCCGGCCTTCGTATACACTTCCTCCCGCTCGGCATGCGCCATCTGAATCGACGAATTGAGCGAGCCGCACATCTGCTGCGCGAGCCATGCGCGCGCGTTCTTCGACGCCGCCGGCGTGCCGTCTGCCTTCGTCGGCGGCGTATCCGAGAACAGATACTGGTAGGCGAGCACCCACACCCTTGCCAGATCGCTCGCCGTCAGGGAATCGTAATAGCCGTTGAGCGGCGCGTCGAAGGTGTAACCGGTCGTCCACGTCGTGAACGGCTGCGCGCCGTAGCGTTGATACAACGATTCGTAGGCGTCGTTGTCGGAGACGGTGAGCGTCGCCGTGATCAGATGGTTGAGATAGGCGGCGTCCGGGTCGACACTCGTCGAGACGGCGTCGAGGTCGAGCACGCCCGTCTGCGCGAGCGACAGGATGTACGGGGCTTTGATCGCCGACGCCGAATAGCGCGGCACGTTCGCGAAGGACGTGATGACGGCGCCTGTGCGCATGTCGACGACGGCGAAGGAGACTTCGAAACCCTGTTCATGATAGGCGCTGACGGCGTGCTGCAGCTGCGCGGATTCGGCGTCGCTGAGCGTGACGCCGGCAGCTGATACGGCGGCCGCACCGTCGGTCGCGCGCAGATTCGCGAACGCGGTGGCGACGACGCTGCTGAGATTCGGCGTGACGATCGTTTTTTCGATGCCGACGGCGGGCGTCTCCTCGGAGGCGGCAGACGGCGTCGGCATCGTCTGCGTGGCCGAGGCCGTGGGATGGGCGGCGTTCGCGAGCCCGTCGCCGAAGATGCCGACGGCGCCGGCGCCGAGCATGCCGGATACAGCGACGATCGTCGACGCGATTGCGATGCCCTTCCATTTGGCGATCGATTTGCGATGAGCGGCGATGGTGACGTCAAGCTGGGCGTCGGTCAGCGGCACGTCACGCCATTTGGGAATCGTGCCGCGTTTCGTCTTCTTCTGCATCCCAGCGCACCCGTTTCTCACGTATGCCCACGCTTGTTCCAAGGAAAACTATAGGGTGACCCTTCGGCATCGGCGGCACGACGTCGAGACGACGAAGGCGGACGGTTCGTCGCCGTCCGCCTTCATCTGTGCGCGCGTTGTATTCGCGTTACATCCGTTGTCACTCGCCGTGGGCGAGACGACGGAACTCGTCGGGATCGATGACCTTCTTGTGTTCGCGGCCTTCCCTCGCGCCCTCGGCACGTTCGAACGCGTCGACGCGCTTCCAGCCGGCGAAATCGATCGGGTTGACGCCGCGTTCGGCGAGCAGACGGTCGATCGATTCGGGATCGCGGTCCGGCGCCAGACGCGCGTTCTCCTTGTTCTTCGCGAGATCTTCGAGCATCGCCGTGACGATCATCAGTGCATCCGACTTCGTCGAACCGATCAGGCCGACCGGACCGCGCTTCGCCCATCCGGTCGCGTACAGGCGCTCGCGCACTTCGCCATCGACGGCGTCGACGGTGATGCGGCCGTCTCCGTTCGCGTTCGCCAGATGCGCGCCTTTCTCGTCATAGGCGATGCCTGGCACCGACTCCGGCTTGTAGCCGATCGCATGGTAGACGGCCTGCACCGGATAATCGGTGAACTCGCCGGTGCGCGTCATCGTGCCATCCGCCGACGTCTCGGTGCGCTCGACGCGGATGCCGCACACCTTGCCGTCCTCGCCGAGAATCTCGGTCGGCGCGGAGTTGAAGTGGATGTAGTACTTACGGTCGGCCGGATTGCCTTCAAAATCGACGTCGCCGTCGTCCTCCATGTCCTCGGCCATCTCACGGATCGCGAACAGCTCCTCGAC
Organism: Bifidobacterium sp. AGR2158; assembly: GCF_000424225.1. Lineage (NCBI taxonomy): Bacteria > Bacillati > Actinomycetota > Actinomycetes > Bifidobacteriales > Bifidobacteriaceae > Bifidobacterium > Bifidobacterium sp. AGR2158. The sequence continues at coordinate 280,014 of NZ_AUJM01000012.1, read as the reverse complement.
CATCTGACGGGTCAGCTTGTCCTTGCCGGCCTCCTCGATCGTGTCATCGTCGAGTTCGAAATCGTCCTCGTCGATGATCAGCTGGACGCCAGGCAGCTTCTCCATCTCACGCAGCTCCTGAACGGAGAACTTCGCCTGCGCGACGCCACGGCGGATGAACAGGTGCAGCGTCTTCGCCTGATTGCGCAGAATGCCCTCGTACACGTTGTCGGGAATGTCGGTGCGCGCGCGCAGATCGTCGGCGTTGCGCATCAGCTCGCGCGCGACGTCCATCGCCACGTTGCCGCCGCCGATGACGGCGACCTCCTCGGCCTGCAGCGGCCATTCGCGCACGCCGGTCGGATAGCCGTCATACCATTCGACGAACTTCGCCGCGCCATAGACGCCGTCATAGTCGGCGCCCGGCAGATTCAGCGGCTTGTCCTTGATCGCGCCGGTCGCGAAGAGCACGGCGTCGTAACGCTCAAGCAGATCGTCGATCGTCACATCCTTGCCGAACTCCACATCGCAGTACAGATGGATGTTCGGATTGTCGAGCGTCTTCTCAAGCGCGGACGCGATGAACTTAATCGACGGATGGTCGGGGGCGACGCCATAGCGCACGAGGCCGAACGGCACCGGCAGCTTCTCGAACAGGTCGATGCGCGCGTTCGTGCCGAGGCCCAGCTCATCGCCGAGCTTGGCAAGCTGACGCAGGAAGATATCGGAGGAATACACACCGGCCGGGCCGGCGCCGATGACGGCAATACGAAGTTCAGAATCATTAGTCACGGCATACTAGCGTAGCCGATAAGCATGAACGGGGGAAGAGGCGCATATGGGACGTGTGGGGGAAGCGCGCGCCCTCGTCGCTACACTGTTGCCTATGAACGGGAAACTGCGGATGCACAACCATTACAACGGTTTGAAGACGGCGATACTGTTCGCCATCATGTGGGCGATCATCATGATCATCTGGTGGGCGACGGGCGCATATGTGGACACGCTCGTCTACTACGTCGCGATCGGCCTGGGCATGTCCTTCGTCTCCTACTGGTTCTCCGACAAGCTCGCGATCGCGTCGATGCACGCGCAGCCGGTCAGTGAACAGGAGGCGCCGCAGCTGTACGCGATCGTACGCGAACTGTCGCAGCGCGCGGGCAAGCCGATGCCTCGCATCTACATCGCGCCAACGGAGACGCCGAACGCGTTCGCGACCGGACGCAACGAACGGCACGCGGCCGTCTGCTGCACGCAAGGCATCATGCGCATCCTCGACTATCGGGAGATGCGCGGCGTGCTCGGCCACGAGCTCATGCACGTCTACAATCGCGACATCCGCACGTCGGCAATCGCCGGCGCAATGGCCACCGTCATCACCTACCTCGGCTACTCGCTGATGTACTTCGGCAATTCCACGCGCAACGACCGCGACTCCGACAACGGCGCCGGCGCGCTCGGCGCGTTCGGCGCACTGCTCAGCATGATCCTCGCGCCGATCGCGGCGTCGCTGATCCAGATGGCGATCTCACGCACACGCGAATACGACGCCGACGAGGACGGCAGCGTGCTGACCGGAGATCCGAATGCGCTCGCGAGCGCGCTGTACAAAATCCAATACGGCATCGCGCAGAACCCGATGCCGGCGACGGCGACCGACCAGTCGACGGCAGCGATGATGATCGAGTCGCCGTTCTCGGCGAAGGGTTTCTCGCGGCTGTTCTCGACGCATCCGCCGACCGAGGATCGCATCGCCCGCCTGCAGCAGATGGCGGTCGACATGGGCGCTCCGGGCATCGTCGACGGCGACCGCCTCGCGCAGGTCGCGCGCAACGGTCGGGCGTGAGTGGCTGGCGACTGTGGTAAGGTAGCTGATGCGGCTGTGTACGACGGCTGCATGCGGATGTAGTTCATCGGTAGAACGAAAGCTTCCCAAGCTTTAAAGGCGGGTTCGACTCCCGTCATCCGCTCTCTGAAATCGTTGGAAAATAGCCGTTTCTGAGGTCGACGGGATACAAATCCACTCTATTCTGCGCTCTACTGGCGGGCGGATGTGAGCCAACAATGAGCCGGCGCCGACCGCCTCGTTTGTGAACGTCGAAGGGGAGCTGTGCACCGATTGCGTTTGCAGACGATGTCTGTTGCGAACGCTTCGGATGCAAACCCCGCCCGTTACGTTCGCAGACGGTACCCGTTGCGATTGTTACGGGTGCGGATGGCGCGCATGGCGTTCGCAAAGGGCGGCGCAGGCGATCGTCAGGGGTGAGCTATGCGGCGGAAACGTTCGCGGTGGCAATATGACTTGTGCGGTGACGCTGTCAGGGGACGACGGCTCCGGCAGGGTCGTTAGGATGTACGGTGAAGGCATGTGCGCGCATTATCTGGGATTGTCGGATGAGGAAGTCGATCGGCTGGTCGGGCAGTTGAGCGGGGAGCGACCGGAGAGACCCGAGTCGAGTCCCGCGGAAGCCACGGCGCCGCAGTACGAACAGCGCGAGCTCGACTATCCGCAGTCGGAGCGGCAGTCGTCGGGGAGCCCGCGCGAGGAGCGGGGACGCCGATGGATCGACGTGTATCCGAAGACGGTGTCGCCGGTGATTGTGCCGACCTTCGACACGGCGGTCGGCGTCGACGAACTGACTCCCGGCACGCTCGAACGCGCGGATCTGGCATGGGGATACAGCACGCAGTGGAATCCGCAGCCGATCTTCAACACGCGCATCGAAAGCGCGGACAAGCCGATCTGGCGGGCATCGATGGAACACGACCGCTGCATCATCGCCTGCCGTCGTTTCTACGAATCAAGCGGCACGGAGACGCGCGTCAGCGAGCGCACCGGACGCGTCATCAAACAGCAGTATGTGTTTGCGATTCCCGATATGCCGATCATGTTCATCGGCGGCATACGACGTGGCGACGAATATTCGATGATCACGACGCGCGCGAACGCGGTGATGGCGCCGGTGCATCCGCGGATGCCGCTCATTTTGCATCCGACCGAGCTGACGACGTGGCTCGGGCCACGGTACATGCGTCTCGCCGACCGTTCCGCTGTGCCGCTCGCCGCGCATAAAGTGGGGTAGCGGACGCTCCGGCGCCGGCACTCGCCGGGTGAGCGCCGTGCGGTCAGGGAGTCCGTTATGCTGTTAGGCGTTTCATGTGAAACATTCACGGTCGATAACGGCGCAGACATGGTGCACAGGCGAGGTGGGCAGATGGCGAACACAATAGTCAATTCATCGAACGGACCGGCGACGGACGGCGAAGGACAGGGCCACGGTCTCGGTCTGTTCGCACTCGCCGCCGGCGCGTTCGTGTTCGGCGCGGCCGAGTTCGTCATGATGGGCATCCTGCCGCAGGTCGCGCAGGCGCTGCGGGTGAGCATCCCCCTCGCCGGCAACTTCATCTCGGCGTACGCAATCGGCGTGTGCGTCGGCACGTTGCTGCTGATCTTCGGACGCAGGATCCCGCCGCGCTCGCTCATCATCCTGTTCATGGTCATCGCATTCGCCGGCAACGCGTTGAGCGCGGTCGCCGTCAACGCGCCGATGATGATCGTCGCGCGCTTCATCGCCGGCTTCCCGCATGGCGCCTTCTTCGGCACCGCGACGCTTATCGCGAAGCTGCTTGCGCGGCGCGGGAAGGAGGCGCAGGCTGTGGCCTCGATGGTCACCGGACAGACGGTGGCGAATATGCTCGGCGTGCCGGCGGGAACATTGCTCGCCGAACATCTGTCCTGGCATCTCGCGTTCGCGGCGCTCGCCGTCTGCGCCGTCGTCACCGGCGTCCTCGTGCGCGTATGGGTGCCGTTCATCGCGCCTGCAGCCGATGCGGGTCTGGCCGGGCAGTTCGCATTCCTGCGCAAGCCCGGACCTTGGATGGTGCTCGTCGCCGTCTTCGTCGGCAATGTGGGCATCTTCTGCTGGTGGAGCTACGTGAGCCCGTGGCTGCAGCGTGTGGGCGGCTGGCCGAACGCGATGGTCTCCGCGTTGATGATGCTCGCCGGTTTCGGCATGGTCGTCGGCGGCTTGATCGGCGGTCGCATCTGCGACCATTGGAATCCGGGTGCCACGTCGGCGCTTGGTCAGTTCGTCGCCTGTATGGGTCTGCTTGCCGTCTTCCTGATTCCTGGCTCGCATGTGAGCACGGCCGTGCTCACCTTTGTGATTTCCTTCGGCCTGTTCTTCGTTTCGGCGCCGCAGCAGCTCATCATGGCCGAATGCGGCGGCCTGATTGGCGGTGCCGCCGTGCAGATCGCATTCAACTTCGGCAATGCCGTCGGCTCGATGGTCGGAGGTGCCGTGCTCGACGCGTCGCATATGAACTACCACTATCCGGCGTTGAGCGGCGTCCCCTTCGCCGCGCTCGCCGTCGTGCTGCTCGTATGCTACAGCCGCATGTGTCGGGCAGGCTCGGGGACGGTCTCGCGTTGGATAGGTGAACGCCTCCGACTCGGACACCACGGCCGCGATTGTCCGTGACAAGCCGAACAGCTGCGGCAAGACCGTCATGACTCCCAACGGCGCCTCGTTGATCGCTGAGACCGTGGCGCCGGTCTGACGCCTGACGCCTCAGAACAGGTCGTCGTGTGATCCCGTGCGGGTCAGCACCAACTGGAGTTCATGGCGCTCGATGCGATAGATGAGCAGCCAATCACCTTCGATGTGTAGTTCGCGGTATCCCCGCCAGTTGCCGGACAGCGGGTGATCACGGTACTTGGTGCTAGCAACGGCTTGTCCTGGGCCATGAGCGCCTCAACGGCGCCCTGCAGTTTCTTTGGGTCATAGTGCTTCTTCAAAAGAGATTTGAAATCCCTTTTGAACTGTGTAGTGCGGAATACAGTGCTAAGCATGCATCAAATCTTTCATCAGATCTTCGGAACTGGTGAAAGACCTTCCTTCGTGCGCGTCCGCCTGTCGGCGCGCTGCGATGCTCTCCGCGGGTTCTCGGGTGATTTTGAATGGCATGCCGTTGTCGCGGATGGACTGGCGGAGGAACACATTAATCGCCGTGGAAAGATCCATGCCCATTGATTCGTACAGTGCTTTGGCTTCCTCCTTGACCTTCCGGTCGGTGCGGAAACTCACGGTTGTCGTATCGCTCATCGTCAATCCCCTTGCGTTGTTGATTCGTTATGTGGTAGCAAGCACTGCTATTGTATAACTATCGTTAATACGTTGTCTATGCGATAGCGGGTGTTGGTTACAGTTTACCGGCGAGCGTGCACATCTCGCGTTCGTTGGGCGCCATGCCCATAGGTATGCGCTACCGGTAGCGACTCCCTATGGGCGGACTACCATATGCCGCACGGATGAGGAACATCGAGACAGGTGGTCGATGATGCGCAGACTGTGGTGTCGGAGTGCAGCGGCGTTGGCTGCGATCGGATAGGACGTTCCTCGTATGGACGATGTGCGGCGGCGGCCGCGTTTCATCTGTTACGATGCCGGTACGGGTCCGGGCGCATGCGCCTTGATGGCCCATGCAATCGACATGACGAACACAAGGAAGTGATGTGCGATGCCGGATCAATCTTGGTTGGACCGATATGAGACCATTCGTCGTCAACTGGATGCTACCGTCGATTTCGCGCGGTATTTCACCGAACCCGCCATCGGTGAGGTGACGGTGGATGTGCTGCCGCTGGGGGATCTGCATCTGCCCACGGGGCAGATCGTCGCCTGCGATCCGATGACGGAATTGGAGGATGCGAAGCCGTATATCCAGACCGTGCCGCCCGGCGTCTATCCGGTGCAGACGTGCATCATCCCCAGTGAGGAGCATGGTGATCGCTACGCCTGCGTGCATGTGCGCATCAGTGATGCCAAGCCGCTTCGTTACGAATGCGGCATGACAGGCACCGAGAAGATCGATGAGCCGATCGAATCCGGCGATTTCTATGGATTCGGCGTCGACGCCGGCGTCGGTTGCGTGACCGATGCCCGTACTCGCGACGAGGCGGTTGCGTACACCCGGCAACTCGTGGACGCCGGCGATCTGGAGGAGTGGGAGACGCCGTTCGAGGAGGCGCTCGCCGAGAACGCGAAGACGCACCCGAAGTACCAGACCGAATACGGCGACTGGGTGAACTGGACGGTTCCTGACACCGACGACAACGTCATCGTGACGACGAGCGGTTGGGGCGATGGCTACTATGCGACCTATTTCGCCTATGCCGAGGATGGAACCATCTGCGGCCTCTATGTGCCGTACATCCTCATCGAAGAGGAAGAGCAGCTCGGAGAGGATGAGGCGTAAGGCCCGCGCGCTGTGCCGCCGCGAGATGGCATGACCTGATGCCGTCTCGCGGCGGCGGTCGTCACTCGGCCTCGATTGCGCGCATCTCCATCAGCAGCAGCGAACGTTTCATCTCCACACCGTAGGCGTAGCCGACGAGGTTGCCGTTGGCGCCGATGACGCGGTGGCACGGCACGATGAACGGAATCGGGTTGCGGTTGTTCGCTGATCCCACCGCGCGTACCGCCTTCGGGCGTCCCACGGCTTGTGCGATCTGCGCGTAGGTGCGCGTCTGTCCGTACGGGATCTGCTGCAGCGCGTGCCACACGGCGTGCTGGAACGGTGTGCCGAAAGTGAATGCGACCGGCACGGTGAACTCGCGCAGTGCGCCGGCGAAGTATCGTTCGAGTTCGTCGAAGGCCCTGTCGGTGAGTTCGGTGCGCGCACCGTCGCCGTCGAGTTCGTGGTCGTCCCGGGTGATGATGTGCAGTCCGGTGACCGCGTCGTCCTGCCAATCGATCCTCACGGGGCCATAGGTGCCCATATACGTCGCGAATCCCTGCATGGCGTCCTCCTCCTTGATGCGTATGCTGCCATGATTATAGAAGGCGGCCGGCTGGTGTGCGTCGGCACGACGTGAATGCTCACCGATTCTGCGTAATCAACGACCGCCGGTTCACGCGGAATGGAGCGCCTTGTCGGCTTCGTCGACGATGCGCAGCGTGTTAAGGGTACGCGGATAGCCGATATACGGCAGGCACTGGAGCGTGACCTTGCGCAGGAAACCGGCATCGTTGCCCAGACCGATGTTCGCCTTCGCGTGCGCGGTGAGCTGCGGCTCGACGCCGCCCTGCGCGGACAGGTAGCAGAACGTGATCATCTCGCGCTGGGCGTTCGTCAGGCCGGTGCGCGTGTAATAGTCGCCGAAGCAGTTGTCGGCGAGCCAATAGTTGATCTTGCTGCGTTCGTAGCTTTTGTCCATGCCGGCGCCGAAGAGCTCCACCTGCTTCGCGTTGCCAGTTTCGAGACGATCGTCCATCGTCGTCGTGGTCTGGTCTGGCAGCGGCAGCTGCACGCCGCGCGCCTCGAGCACATCGTTCGTGATGCCGAGGAACGGTCGCACGCGTCCGAGACCGAGATAATCGACGGCCTGATAGACGACCTCCTTCACCTCAACCGGGGAAAGGCCGGCGTCGAGCGCGCGCGTCAGCTGGATGTGGAACTCATCGGTCCCCTGACAGCCGAGCAGCGTCGCGAGAATCGCGAGATAGCGGGTTTCGGCATCGAGCTTCGTATCCGGATCCTGCGCCACCTCCTCATCGGCGAAGTGCAGCAGACGGTCGACGAAATGCGGATCGGTGCGGATGAGCTCGTCGTTCGGATTAGTATCGGAATTGATGGTGGTATGCGTCATGATGACCTGATTTCTTGGAAATCAAAGGGGAATGTGGAATTAAGTAGGGAAAGGCGGCTCACGTTGGAGGTCGCGAGCCGCCTGATGGGGGCAGGGGTATGTCTGTGGAAGGCCGGCGATCAGGCGAGCTTGTTGTATTCGGCTTCGTCGACCGGCTCGAGCCATTCGTTGCTCTTGCCTTCGCCGGGCACGGCGATGGCGATGTGCGAGAACCAGCTGCCCGGTGCCGCGCCGTGCCAGTGCTTCATGTTCGCCGGGATGTGCACGACGGTGCCCGGAGTCATTGCGATCGGCTCCTGTCCCTCGATCTGCGCGTAGCCGCGACCGCCGACGCAGATGAGCATCTGACCGCCGCCCTGCGTGGCGTGGTGGATGTGCCAATGGTTGATGCAGCCGGGTTCGAAGGTGACATTGGCCATGCTGACCTGTTCGCCGGAGATCGGCGCAAGCCAGCTCTTGCCGGTGAAGTACTGCGCGTAGGCGTCGTTCGGCGCGCCCACCAGGAACATCAGTGACTGCGCATATGCGGTCGGCACGCCGACCGGAATCGGATAGTTGTTCATGATGATGCCTCCATGATCGGTCGTCGTTGTGCGCGGTCGGCGGTTTTCGCTGTGCCGTGCCCGCGCGCCGCCAGTTCATAGTATGGAACCGATTTTTATATGCAGCAGATAGTGAAACTGCATATCATGCATGTTCGTTGTGCATACGTTCGGCCATGCATGATGCCGTGTGCGATATGCGTGCCGCAGTCCTCACAGATTGCGGTCGAAGAACGCCTCGATCGCGTCGAAGGGGATGTGCTTGAAGTTGTCGTACAGGTCGGTGTGGCTGGCGCCCGGAATGATCATCAATTCCTTGTTCGCCGGGTTCACGCCGTGCTCGAGCTTGTCGTACGCGGCCTTCGAGAAGTACAGCGAATGCGCCTTCTCGCCGTGGATGAGTAGCACCGGGTTTTCGATTTCGTCGATGTAGCTCAGCAGCGGCATGTTCATGAAGGGCAGCGCCGACGTCGCGTTCCAACCGTCGTTCGAGTTGACCGAGCGCGCATGGTAGCCGCGTGGCGTCTTGTAGTAGGCGGCGTAGTCCTTGAGAAACTGCGGTGCGTCCTCGGGCAGTGCCTCGGGTGCTGGCACGCCGCCGGCGCGCGCGTAGTCGTCCTTCGCATAGTCCTCGGTGCGCTGCTTGGCGAGCTGCGCGCGCTTGGCGTTGCGTTGGGTCGGCGAATCCTCGGCGTCGAAGTAGCCGTTCGCGGTGACGCGGCTCATGTTGTACATCGTCGATGCGACGGTGGCCTTGATGCGTGGATCGTTCGCGGCGGCGTTGAGTGCGAGGCCGCCCCAGCCGCAGATGCCGACGATGCCGATGCCGTCGGGGTCGACGTCGTGGCGCGTCGACAGATAATCGACGGCCGCCGAGAAATCCTCGGTGTTGATATCGGGGGAGGCGACGGCGCGCGGCGAGCCGCCCGATTCGCCGATGAACGACGGGTCGAACGCGATCGTCAGGAAGCCGCGTTCGGCAAGCGTTTGCGCGTACAGGCCGCTTGCCTGTTCCTTGACGGCGCCGAAAGGTCCGGCGACGGCGAGCGCCTTGAAGCGTCCGTTCTTCGGTGCATGCTTCGGCATGTACAGATCGGCGGCCAGTTCGATGCCGTAGCGATTGTGGAACGTGATCTTGCTGTGTTCGACCTTGTCGCTGTGCGGGAACACCTTGTCCCACGCCGGCGTCAGCTCAAGTGCTGTCATCGGCGATCTCCTTCACTGATTCTTTTCGATGTTTCGATTACGTGGGTGCCGTGTGGCGCGTCCTGTGCCGTCTCATCGGCTTGTGCTGTCTAGTGTCGGTCGCGCGATGTCATAACGCAAATAGTGATTTGCTATAATCATTATTCGTTGAACGAATAACTTTTGCGAAAGGACGCCGATGGAGATCCGGGCATTGCGCGCGTTCCTCGAAGTTTCGCGTGAAGAGAACATGACGCGCGCCGCGGCCAATCTGCACATGTCGCAGCCGTCGTTGTCGAAGCTCATCAAATCGCTCGAACATGAGCTTGGCACGCAACTGTTCGTGCGGCGCAGCTTCGGGCTGACGTTGACGAAGGAGGGGCGCGTGCTGCGCGAACGCGCGCGTGATCTCGTCGGCATGGCCGACCGCATCGAGGACGAGTTCGCGTCGCTCGGCAACGTCACCGGCGGCACGTTGTATTTCGGTCTCGCGGAGTCGTATCAGATCCAATATCTCGCGCGGCAGATCAAACAGCTGCGCGAACAGTGCGCCGACCTGCGCTATCACGTCGAAAGCGGCGTTTCCTCGCAGGTGCTCGAGCATCTCGACCAGGGCACGCTTGATTTCGCCGTTCTCGCGCACGATCCCGACCTGACGAAATACGAGGCGCTCGAATTTCCGAATGTCGACCGTTGGGGCGTCATCGTCCCCGCCGATCATCGACTCGCGTCGCGCACGTCCGTCTCAATCGATGATCTCGTCGGCGAACCGTTGTTCTGCTCACAGCAGGCGTGGAAACATGAGATCGCGCGCTGGGCGGGATCGCGCATGCCTGATCTGCGTCTCGAGGCGACCTTCGGCCTCGCCTACAACGCGGCCGTCTTTGCCCGCGAAGGGCTCGGTGTGCTGCTCGCCTTCGACCGCATCGTCGATACGAGTGCCGATTCGGGGCTCGTGTTCCGTCCGCTGCGTCCGGCGCTCGTCACAAAGCTGCACCTCGTCTGGAGGCGCAACCGTCCGCTCAGCCCGATCGCCGAGCGGTTCCTGCGGCAGCTGCGCGGAGCGTAGTCCGCGCAGCCGGCCGCGGCGGATCAGCCGCGCGCGTTGTAGTCCGCGCACATCATGTTCGTCGCCTTGAGCAGCTTGTACAGATAGATGAACGGGCCGACGATGATTAGCGAGCCGAGGATGCACCACAGCCAGAAATCGGACATGCTCACTTCGCGCGGCATGCCGCGGCGCTGCAGTTCGTTGCCGATGCGATCCGAAAGGTTGCTGTACCACACGAGCCATGCGATGCCGAGCGACAGCCAGCCGAACAGGAAGTACATGAGCAGATAGTTCGTCGATTTGCGTCCGTCGTGCGACGTGGCGACCATGTTCGTCGATTCGGTCACGTCATACATGACGACGATGTCGTAGATGCCAAGTGTGATGAGGCCGAGCAGGATGTATTTGAGCAGGCTGCGGTTCGTCTTGAGTTTGTACGCGGGGGCCTGCTGCACGACGGTCACCGGGATCGGCTGCTGCGGCTGGTATTCGTTCGATGGGCCTGCGCCGCCCGCCGGAATCGACGGCGGGATGTTCGCCCCGCCGGCGTAGGGCTGTGCCGCCGGCGCGTATGCCGTATTCGATGGCTCCGCATAAGGCTGCGATGGTTGCTCAGGATAGCCCGGATATTGCTGTTGGGGTTGTGTCGGGGATGCGGTTCCCGCTGCGTCCGGATATGCCGGTTGTGGTGTCATGTTCGATGTATCCGGATAAGTCGGCGCCGACTGCGGCATCGGAGTCGCGCTGGCTTCGCCCGGGCGCGGTGGCAGCGCCGGCATCGGAATCTGTGGTTGCATGTTGTTGTCGGTCATGATGGGTCCTCTCCTCATGCTGCCCATGCGGCATTGCACGGGTCCGATTCGAGTGTAGACGTCCACGCCATCCGCGCACAAACGGAACGCGAAAGTGTGGACGGCCGTCAGCCCAGATGCAGCAGACACAGCATCGGCAGCGAGAAGCAGACGCAGAAGCCGCACAGCCCGGTCACAATCGTCACGGCCGGTCGGATGAGCGATCGCCATCCGACCATTCGACCCTGCGGGCGCGAGCGTTTTTCGACGACGGCGGCGCTGATCCAGCAGCCGAGTCCGGCGATCGTGGCCGCGACAAGCAGCCACACGTTCGTCGTCGACCGGTCGAGCCATGCGCCGATCGCGTCATTCGGCGCGCCGTCGAAGGAGGACAGCAGCACCGGGGTGATGAGTGCATATCCGATGACGATGAGCGCGGCGACGGCGGCGAGTGCCGCGCGTGGCCGTATGTTCATCGAGCGTCCGTCGCCGTCATCATGCCGATTCGTTGTCGTCATCGCTCGTCTCCGTTTCCGTGCCGTGATCGTTCGTCATGCGTGTCCCATCCTACGTGGCGCGGAACGTGCGGGCGGCTACGATGCGTGATTCCGCACGCCGCTCACATGCCGAGCGACTCGGCCCAGTCGCGCAGCTCGGCCTCGTTCGCGTCGACGTCGAAACGGCGTCCGTCGATCCACTGCGCGTCCGGCGCGGAATCATGCAGCTGTTCGCCGAGGGCTCCGCGCGTGCTCGACGACGACGTCGCGAAGGTCGTCATCGTCTTGCCGGCGAAATCATGCGATTCGAGCCATGTGCGCATCTCGCGCGGCGCCGTGTTGCCGGTTCCGGTGATGTATACGACCAGTTTGTTTGTCGTGTCAATTTCTTTTTCTGAAGCACAGCTGCATGCGATCGTGCTGTGACGGAGGCCCCCGCCTGATTGAGCCGCCGATTTAGTCCTTCTTTAGTCCTTCCCCTGCGCCGGTTTCGGCACGCCGCCCATCTCGCACAGTTCGTCGATCGTGACGAAGGAGTACCCCTGCTTTTTCAGATCGTCGATGATGCCGGGCAGCGCCTCGATGTCCTGCGTGCGGTCGCCGCCGCCGTCGTGCATCAGCGCGATCGCGCCGTTATACGCGTTCTTGAGCACCTCGTCGTGGATCGCCTTCTTGCCGGGGCGTTTCCAGTCGAGCGTGTCGATGCTCCACAGCACGTTCATGTCGACGATGTCGGCCGTGTCCTTCCACTGCTGCACGCCGAAGGCGCCGTAGGGCGCGCGCAGCACGCGCGTCTTCGTGTCGCTCGCCTCCTTGAGGTCGGCGAAGCCTGTGAGGATCTCCTTGCGCAGGTCGTCGCGCGACATGTCCGGCATGTACGGATGGCTGACGCTGTGCGACGCGACCTGATGACCCTCCTTGACCATACGCTGTTCGAGCTTCGGGTAGGCGAGCGCCTCCTCGCCGAGGTCGAAGAACGTGGCCTTCACTTTCTTCTGCCTGAGGATGTCGAGGATCGGCCCGGTGTACTGGCTCGGCCCGTCGTCGAAGGTGAGCGCAATGACCTTCTTCTCGGCCGGCTGCGGCGCGAAGGACTGCACGGTGAGTTTCTTCGCCGGCTTGATCTCCTTGTGGACGACCTCCTCCTTCGACCGTTTGCCGATCCAGACCTCCTGCTCGCCGTCCTCGCCCTGCTGCGTGACGACCTGGATCGGGCCGTTGTTGAGATTGATGTCGGTGCCGTATTTCGTCGTGCGCTGCTCGCTCGTATGCGCCTCGGTGACGTCCTTGCCGGGCGTGACCGTCATCGTCTCGGCGTCGGCGATCGTCGTCGTGCCGTAGTCGGCCGCCGGCACCGTTGTACCGTTGACGCTGACAGCGACCGGATCGCCGCCGTCCTTGTCGAGCACCTTCCCCTTAAGTGACAGCAGCCGTCCGCGCGTGCGTCCGAAGTCGTCATGGTCGTCGAGGAACCGCGCGATTGTCGTGTCCGCGCGCGCCGACACCGTCTCGCCGTCGACGTTCACGTCGACGGAGCGCCAATGGAATCGCCACATCCACCATGCGCCCGCACCGAGCGCGACGACGATGAGCGCGACGAGCACGGTGACGACGGCGGCCGCCACCGGACCCATCGTTCTGTGCGGCCGTTTCGGCGGCTTCGCGCTGCCCTGGAAATCGATCTCCTCGACGGCGGCGACGTCCTCCTCTTCGTCGCCGCCGTCGATGTCCAACGATTGCAGATCCTCGACGACCTCGTTCTCGGCGACGTCGTTCTCGTCGATGTACTTGTCCCTGTTGCGTTTGTTCTGCGACACCGTGATCGCCCTCCCGCCATCGGCCGCCTTATGTGCTGCCATTCAGCTTAGCATCGGGCGTTTCGCGGTCGGCTGTGGGCGTCGCGCGCGCCCGCACGCCATAAGATAGGAGACATGACTATCGCAACTCCCGAACGTTACGCGCAGATGCTTGACGCCGCGCGGCAGGGTGGCTACGCGTACCCTGCGATCAATGTCACCAGCTCGCAGACGCTCAACGCGGCGCTGCAGGGGCTCGCCGAGGCGGAATCGGACGGCATCATCCAGGTGTCGGTGGGCGGCGCCGCCTACTTCTCCGGTCAGCGTGTGCTCGACCGCGTCACCGGTTCGCTCGCCTTCGCCGCCTTCGCGCACGAGGTCGCGAAGAGGTATCCGAACATCACCGTCGCTCTGCACACCGACCACTGCGCCAAGCAATATCTCGACGAATGGGTGCGCCCGCTGCTCGACATCGAGATCGACGAGGTCGCGCACGGCCGCGAGCCGATGTTCCAGTCGCACATGTGGGACGGCTCGACGGTGCCGCTCGCCGAGAATCTGCAGATCGCGCGCGAACTGCTCGACAAGTCGGTGCGCGCGCACACGGTGCTCGAGATCGAGATCGGCGCCGTCGGCGGCGAAGAGGACGGCCACAGCGCCGAAATCAACGAGAAGCTGTATTCGAGCGTCGAGGACGGCGTCGCCGTCGCGCGGGCGCTCGGGCTCGGTGAGCGCGGCCGCTACATGGCCGCCTTCACCTTCGGCAACGTGCACGGCGCGTACAAGCCGGGCATCGTCAAGCTGCGTCCGCAGCTGCTCGAGCAGATCCAGCACGGCGTGTGGGATCGTGCGAAGAGCGGTGAGCTCGACGTGACGCTCGACGCGAACATGCCCGAAGGCAAGCCCTTCGCGCTCGTGTTCCACGGCGGCTCCGGCTCGACGCCGCAGGAGATCGCCGAAGCCGTCTCGTACGGCATCGTCAAGATGAACATCGACACCGATACGCAGTACGCGTTCACGCGCGCGGTCGCCGACCACATGTTCCGCCACTACGACGAGGTGCTCAAAGTGGACGGCGAGGTCGGCAACAAGAAGATGTACGATCCGCGTTCGTGGGGCAAGGAAGCCGAGGATTCGATGGCTGTGCGCGTCGTCGAGGCGTGTCAGGAACTTGGCTCGGCCGGCCGCGCGCTCAAATAACGCGCACAGGTGGCGCACTGTCTCCGTAGGCCCTCTACGCGAGCTGAAGGGCTCGCGTAGAGGGCCTACGGTAATCTGTCCTCGGCGGATCCGGAGAACCAGCGGAGGTGGAGCATGCCAGGAATCGTCTTGATCGGCGCCCAGTGGGGCGACGAAGGAAAAGGCAAGGCGACTGATCTGATCGGAACGAGGGTCGATTATGTCGCGCGTTTCAACGGCGGCAACAACGCGGGCCACACTGTCGTCGTCGGCGACGAATCGTACGCGCTGCACCTGCTGCCGTCCGGCATCATCAGCCCGACGGCCACGCCGGTCATCGGCAACGGCGTCGTCGTCGATCCGGAAGTGCTGTTCGAGGAGATTGACGGATTGGAAAGCCGCGGCATCGACTGCTCGCGGCTGCTCGTCAGCGAATCGGCGAACGTCATCGCCCCGTATCATCGCATGATCGACAAGGTCACCGAACGCTTCGCCGGCAAGAAGAAGATTGGCACGACCGGCCGCGGCATCGGCCCGGCGTATGCGGACAAGATCAACCGCATCGGCATCCGCGTGGCCGATCTGTTCAACGAGGAGCATCTGCGCGACAAGGTCGAGAACGCGCTGCGTCAGAAGAACCAGATGCTTGTCAAACTGTACAACCGCCGTCCGGTGGACGTCGACGCGACCGTCGAGGAGTTGCTCAGGCTCGGCGAACGACTCAAGCCGTATGTGGCGAACACGTCGCTCGTACTCAACCAGGCGCTCGACGACGGCAAGACCGTGCTGTTTGAGGGTGGTCAGGCGACGATGCTCGACATCGACCACGGCACCTACCCCTTCGTCACGTCGTCGAATCCGACGGCGGGCGGTGCGTGCACCGGCACCGGCGTCGGCCCGACGAAGATTGACCGCGTCATCGGCGTCTCGAAGGCGTATGTGACGCGCGTCGGTGAAGGTCCGTTCCCGACCGAGCTGTTCGACGAATGGGGCGATTGGCTGCGCGCGCAGGGCCACGAATACGGCGTGACAACCGGCCGTCCGCGCCGCTGCGGTTGGTTCGACGCCGTCGTCAACCGCTATGCGACGCAGGTGAACGGCCTGACCGACATCGTGCTGACGAAGCTCGACGTGCTCACCGGCCTTGAGGAGATCCCGATCTGTGTCGCCTACGACGTGGACGGTGTGCGCTACGACGACATGCCGACCGATCAGGTCGCGTTCGCCGCCGCGAAGCCGATCTACGAGACGATGCCGGGCTGGACTGAGGACATCTCGCAGGTGCATCGCTTCGAGGACCTGCCGGCGAACTGCCAGGCCTATGTGAAGCGGCTCGAGGAACTGTCCAACTGCCGCATCTCGGTCATCGGCACCGGTCCGCAGCGCGACCACATCATCCAGATCCATTCGCTCATCGACTGAAGCGGCCGGTGACGCGGGGCCATCGGGCGCCGCCGCCACCGACCGTCGGGCGCCGGGCCGTCCATAACGAGGACCGCCCGGCGCCCTTCCATGTTCCACGGGTTATCATGTCAGCACACGCCGAAACCCAGAGCTGTATTGAGGCGGTGATTTTCATATGAACACGCAACAGAGCACGCGACACAACCAATACGACCAGAACCAATACAACCAGACAGGGCAGCAGCCAACACAGCAACCGGCGACGGAAACCGCCGGAACGGAGGCCGACGACACCGGCGACCTTCGCAAGGAGCTCATGCAGCCCCATCCGACCGGAGCGGCCGCCGCGCGCAAGCCGCCGAGCGTCCCATTGGCGCCGATGAAACGCATGCAGGCGCGCTTCAATCCGCTTGCCGATGGCATGATCTATCTCGTCGTATTCCTCGGCGGCTGCGTCGGCACCGCGTTGCGGTACGGCCTGTGGCTCGTGCTGCCGTATCCGGGTTCCGATTCCCCGCTGTGGATGGCCTTCCATCCGGCCACCTTCATCGCGAACATGATCGCCTGCTTCGTCTTCGCGCTGCTCACCTCCTACATGTCGCAGGCGATCTGGATCCGCAAACGTGTGCGCCAGTTGGCGAGCCGCGGTATTGGCATGGGCATGTGCGGCGGTTTCTCGACGCTGTCCGCGATGATGGTCGAGGACATCACGGCCTTGCACAACAGCGGCTATCTGAGCTTCATCGTCTACACGGTCATCACGTTCCTCGTCGGCATCGTCGTCGCCTGGTTCGGCTCGTGGCTCGGCCTCAAGCTCACGTCGGTGCGTGCGGCGAGTCTCGCCGTGGCCGACGCGCTGCGGCATCGCGAACAGCCGAAGCCGGCGATCGGCGTGCGTGTGCCGGTCGAGGACGCGCCGCTCGACGCGATGCCGGTCGGCGACCCCAATCCGAAGACCGACGAGATCCCGATCGTCCATGCCGATCCGCTGACCGGGGAGGTGAAGTGATGGGGGAGTTCCTGCTCGTGTGCATCTGCGGCGGCCTCGGTGCCGTCTCCCGCTTCGTTCTCAACACGTCGATCCAGCGTTGGTGGGACCGCGTCTTCCCGCTGTCCACCTTCGTCATCAACATCATGGCGGCCTTCTTCGCCGGCATCGCCGCGGCGGCCTACTACTACCAGACCGTCAACTATTTCACTTATCTGCTGTTCGTCGCCGGCTTCCTCGGCGGATTCTCGACGTTCTCGACGGCGATCAACGAAATGGTCTCGCTTGCGAAAGGCAAGCGCATCGGCATGGCGCTCGGCTACTTCGCCGTCACCGTCCTCATCCCGTTCCTGATGGTCGTCCTCGGCTGGTGGGTCGGCGCGATGGGACATTGACGCGATGGGACACTGCCGCGATGAGACACTGCCGCGACGGCTCGCTGCATTGTTGTTGCATTGCATGCGCTGACACCAACGTTTGCATAGACACTCGCGTACGATTTGTACAGTCTTGACCCACGTATCGCGCGCCCGCGTCGCGCGCGTGATACCACGTTTTGTTTTCTTCATGTGAATCACCCCCTCTCATGGTTACCGCTGGGAAATACCTCGGTAATGTGCCTGCACCGGCTTCGGCGCTAAGTTCATGGGCATCACGAGAGAGGGGGTGCTCATGGCATCCACATATCGATCCGTTGCCCGATGCAGGCGTCGAGGGGCACGATGGCGGCATCTGCTGTGCGTCGTGGCGGTCATCGCTGCTGTCTTCCTGTGGTGCGGCCTGAACGCGCCGCAGGCCGTGGCGGCCGAGGTCGAAGCGACCGACCGCTGCGTGCCGACCGCCGAATACGGCTGCGTCAACGGCATCCTGCAGGGCTCCGACCAGAAGCCGATCGCCGGCGTCACGGTGACGCTCGGCGGTGCCGCGACCGGCGAGACGACGACGGCGGACGACGGCACGTGGGCGTTCAAGGTCGCCGACGACGGCAAGTACACGGTCACGATTCCGCAGGACGTCGCCAAGCAGTATGGATTCGCGGCCGACAGCGCGACCGTCGAAATCGTCAAATCATCATTCTCGAAACAGCGTGGCGTCGTCCGCTTCGACAAGGCTGCGGCGGCGAAACAGCCGTCCAAGTCGAGCGGCGCGGCGGCGGACGCGAAACAGCCGACGACGCAGACGCACGCCAAGACGGACGAATCCGCGGCGTCGTCGGTCACATGGGCGCGTTTCTGCCAGCAGTTGTACTCGGGCATCATCTTCGGCCTGCTGCTCGGCCTCATGGCCGTCGGCATGAACCTCGTCTACGGCACAACCGGCCTGAGCTCCTTCTCGCACGGCGAGCAGGTGACGCTCGGCGGATTGATGGCGTACGTCGGCACGCAGATGTTGCATATGCCGGTCGTGCTCTCCGCGATATTCGCCATCGTCATCGGCGGCCTCACCGGCCTGCTGCAGGACCAGTTCATCTGGGGGCCGCTGCGGCACAAGCGCGTCGGCACGATGCAGCAGATGATCGTCACGATCGGCCTGTCGATGGCGCTGCAGTACCTGTACCAGTTCTTCTTCGGCGGCGACATCAAGGGCATCGTCAAATCGGTGCCGGAAGGCATCCAGCTCGGTCCGATCACGACGAACGCGCCGGCGCTCATCTGCGCGGGCATCGCATTGGCGACGATCGTCGGCGTGACCGTCTTCCTCTACTGCACACGGCTCGGCCGCGCGACGCGCGCCGTCTCCGACAACGCGGCGCTCGCGGCCGCGTCCGGCATCAACGTCGACTCGGTCGTGCGCATCGTCTGGACGCTCTCCTGCGCGCTCGCTGCACTCTCCGGCGTGCTGCTCGGCATCTACCTCAACGGCATCGCGTGGAACACCGGCGTCACGTTGCTGATGCTGATGTTCGCCGCGGTCACGCTTGGCGGTCTCGGCACGGCGAACGGCGCGCTCGTCGGCGCGCTCGTCATCGGCGTCGTCGCCGACCTGAGCACGCTCGTCATCCCGAGTGACATGCGCTACGCGAGCGCACTCGCGATCCTCATCCTCGTCCTGCTCGTGCGACCGCAGGGCATCTTCGGCAAGCGCAATAGGATTGGGTGATTATTCATGGACACGATGACCATTATCGCGAACATCCTCGGTGAATTGTTCGCTCCCACGACGGCGGCCTATGCGCTTGCCGCGATCGGCCTGAACATCCATTTCGGCATGACGGGCCTGATGAACATGGGCCAGGCGGGCTTCATGCTGCTCGGCGCCTACGGCTTCGCGATCACGCAGATGCACGGCGCGAACCTGTTCACGTCGGTGCTGTTCGCGCTGCTGCTCGCGGCGATCTATGCGCTGCTGCTCGGCATCCCGACGCTCAAGCTCGGCCCTGATTATCTGGCGATGGTCACGCTCGCGGCCGCCGAGATCGTGCGCATCGTCGGCAGGTCCACGTCGATGACGAACGTCACCGGCGGCTCCGCCGGCATCGCCCCGCAGGACTTCACGACGCAGTTCGAGGATCTCTCGCCACTGCCGGACGGCACGTCGACCTTCCTCATCTGGACGTACAACAACAACATCGCGAACTCGTGGTGGCTGCGCATCGTCGCCTGGGTGCTCGTCGCGCTGTGCGCGTTCCTGTGCTGGCGGTGGTTCCGCTCGCCGTGGGGACGTGTGCTCAAAGGCATCCGCGAGGATGAGAACGCGATCCGCTCGCTGGGCAAGTCGGTCACGACGTACAAGATGCAGGCGCTCATCGTCGGTGGTTTCTTCGGCGCGCTCGCCGGCATCGTCTTCATCCTGCCGCGTTCGCTCAACCCCGATTCGCTGGGCCGTACCGTCACGTTCTATACATGGACGATCCTGCTGCTCGGCGGCGCCGCGACCGTCATGGGCCCGATTCTCGGCTCGTGCGTGCTGTGGGTGCTGCTGACGGCCGTCAAGGAGACGATGCGCGTGTCGATTCCGCCGACCGTCGTCTCGTCGAACCAGATCGAGGCGCTCGGCTGGGTCATCGTCGGCATCGCGCTCATGCTGCTCGTGATCTTCCGGCCGCAAGGCATCCTCGGCAACAAGAAGGAGTTGGCGTTCCATGGCTGACAACAATAGGCCGCCGCTCGACGCGGTGCACAGGAAGGACGCGGACGCGACGTCGGCCGCGAGCGTCAAGGAACCGTTCTACGACATCGCCCGGTGGGGCACAAAGCCGCCCGAGGGCGAGGAGCTCATCTCAACCGCCTACGGCGACAAGGTCACGCGTGATCTGGCCTTCGTCGAGGCCAAGCCGGGCGTGCACAAGCCCGATCCGATCCTCGTCGCCGATAACGTCGTGCGCCGCTTCGGCGGCATGACGGCGGTGGACGTCGACCATTTCGAGATCGAACGGCACGGCATCACGGCGCTCATCGGCCCCAACGGCGCCGGCAAGACGACGTTCTTCAACCTGATGACCGGCTTCGATACGCCGAACACCGGCAGCTGGCGCTTCGACGGCCGGGACATGCAGCACGTCAATCCCGAGCAGGTGGCCCGCGGCGGCATGGTACGCACATTCCAGCTGACGAAGGTCATGAACCGTCTGTCGGTGCTCGACAACATGCTGCTCGGTGCGCCCGACCAGCCGGGGGAGGGTATGCTGCGCTCGCTGTTCCCGGGCATGTGGCGACGCAAGGAGCGCGAGAACCGGCAGAAGGCCGAGGCGCTGCTCGAACGCTTCCTGCTCATCAAGAAGAAGGATGATTTCGCCGGCTCGCTTTCCGGAGGCCAGCGCAAGCTCCTCGAGATGGCGCGCGCGTTGATGTGCGACCCGAAGCTTGTCATGCTCGACGAGCCGATGGCCGGCGTCAACCCGGCGCTCAAGCAGTCGCTGCTCGACCACATCATCAGTCTGCGCGAGGACGGCACGACGGTGCTGTTCGTCGAGCACGACATCAACATGGTGCGCCACATCGCCGATTGGGTGACCGTCATGGCGGAGGGCAGGATCGTCGCCGAGGGGCCGCCGAAGACCGTCATGGACGATCCGGCGGTCGTCGACGCCTATCTCGGCGCGCACGCCGACGTCGATCTCGGCGACGACTCGGTGCTCGAAGGTCTGGAGGAACGCTCATGAACATTGCGACATCGAAGGCCGCGTCGAAGAACGCCAAGCGTCGCGGCGGGAAGGTTGCACGTGAAACATCGGACGGCGTCGACATCTACGGACTCGACGGCACGGCGGACGCCCCGCGCCCGATGAGCCGCGCCGAGATCCACGTCGGCGAACCCGAGGGCGAGCCGCTGCTCGACGCGGACAACCTCGTCGCCGGCTACCTGCCGGGCGTCAACATCCTCAACGGCGCCTCGCTCACATTGCACGACGGAGAGATCGTCGGCATCATCGGCCCCAACGGCGCCGGCAAATCGACGCTGCTCAAATCGTTGTTCGGGCTCGTACGCATCCACGAGGGCACGCTCTCGCTGCGTGGGCAGGACATCACGAATCTGCGCGCCGACAAACTCGTGTCGCGCGGCGTCGGCTTCGTGCCGCAGACCGAGAACGTGTTCCCGAGCCTGACGATCGCCGAGAACATGCATATGGGCGCGTATCAGGCGCCGAAGAAGTTCGACGAACGCTTCGAGTACGTCTGCTCGATCTTCCCCAAGCTCGGCGAGCGGCGCAACCAGCTCGCCGGACAGCTTTCCGGCGGCGAGCGGCAGATGGTTGCGATGGGACGCGCGCTGATGATGCAGCCGTCGGTGCTGCTGCTCGATGAGCCGAGCGCCGGCCTGTCGCCGATGATGCAGGACGAGACCTTCATCCGCGTGCGTCAGGTCAACAAGGCCGGCGTCTCCGTCGTCATCGTCGAGCAGAACGCGCGACGCTGCCTGCAGATCTGCGACCGCGGCTACGTGCTCGACCAGGGGCGCAACGCCTATTCTGGGCGCGGGCGCGACCTGATGAACGATCCGAAGGTCATCAGTCTGTATCTGGGCAACCTTGAAGAGGAGGTCGAGAAGGCCGGACAATGACCGCCGTTCGACGTGACCGCCGAGAGAATAATACTTGACACTCTGTCAATCAATATATTTCATAGATCACGAAATATGCAAGTAACACAATCGTCAACGAATACTAATAATTTAAGATAATATAAGAGAAAAACAATTAAACACTGATGATAAGAACAATGATGAGACAAGCACAACAGTGATGACGTCCGACGGCCTTGCTTAGGCGGCGGCCGTTCGTCCAATACGGTCGTTTGTCTGAGACAAGGAAGAGAAGTGATGCATATGCGACTGCACAATATGCGAAAGCCTGCGATGGTGATGACGGCGTTCGTCGCGGCGGCGACGCTCGCGCTGAGCGGCTGCGGCGGCTCGTCGGGCGCGACCGACTCGAGCGCGGCGGCCGACGAGGACGGCATGGTCGTCGGCGCGCTGCTGCCGCTCACCGGCACGCTCGCCTATCTGGCGCCGCCGGAAGTCGCCGCAATCAAGCTCGCCGTGAGCGACATCAACGCGGCCGGCGGCGTCCTCGGCAAGGACGTGACCGAAGTCGAGGCGGACACATCGGACGGCGAGCACGCCGACCAGAACACGTCGGCCGCGCAATCGGTGCTCGCGAAGCATCCGTCGGTCGTCATCGGACCGGCCGCATCGGGCGTCGTCAAGAACGTCTACAAAAGCATCGTCGCCGAGAAGATCCCGGTCATCTCGATGGCGTCCACGTCGATGACGCTCTCCGGCATGGACCCGTACTTCTTCCGCACCGTCGCGCCCGACGCGGTGCAGGGCGCCGTCATGGGCGACCTCATCGCCGGCGACGGCGTCAAGAAGCTCGCCATCGCATGCTTCAACGACGAATACGGCACCGGCATGCGCGACATCATCCTCGAGAAGCTCAAATCCGCCGGCGTCGACGTCGTCTACGGCGAAAAGGACGCGTTCGACCCCGCGGAGACGAACTACTCATCCATCGCATCGGCAATCAAGGACTCCGGCGCCGACGCGACGCTCATCATCTCGTACGACCAGGCGACGCCGCTCATCAAATCGCTCGCCTCGGCCGGCGTGGACACCCACAAGCTCTATCTCGTGGACGGCAACACCGTCGACTACTCGAAGACCTACGACGCCGGGCTGCTCAAGGGGTCGAAGGGCACAATCCCCGGCGCCCACGTCGACGACGCGTTCCTCGCGGCGCTCAAGGGCACCGGCACCGAGGTCTCCGACACGACGTACGCGGCGGAGACGTACGACGCGGTGATCCTCTCGGCGCTCGCCGCGGAACAGGGCGGCAGTACAAGCGGGGAGACGATCCAGAAGAACCTCGCCTCGGTCTCCGGCGCGGACGGCGGCGAGAAGTGCGACAGCTTCAAGGCCTGCAAGGCGCTCATCAAGGACAAGAAGAAGATCCAGTACTCGGGCAAGACCGGCATCGGCGCGTTCAACAAGAATAACGATCCGAGCTCCGCGAACATCGGCATCTACGAATATGACGACAAGAACGTCAACGTGTTCCAGGCGATGCAGAGCGGCGACGTCCCGAGCGAGTGACGCGATCTGCGAATCCGGCTGATTGGCTGATCGGCCGGGCGACTCTCGGCAGTGGGCCATCCTCCATGGGTGGCCCACTGTTTGTTTGGTGCGTATTGCGTTGCGCGGCTGCTGCATGACGCGCGCGTCAGCGCGTCGTCGAACGTCGTTCGAGCGTCACCGGAACGATCGTCATGCGCGCCGTCTGCGTCGATTCAGTCTGCGTCGATTCAGTCTGTGTCGATTCAGTCTGCGGCGGCTGCGCGGCGTCATCGATCTGCTGCTCGACGTCGTCGGCGATCGCTTGCGCAATCGCCTCGAAATCCTGACGGACGGCGGTCAGCGGCAGCCCCGCGCAGTCGGCGACCGTCGTCCCGTCATAGGCGACGATCTGCAGATCCTCGGGCACGGCGATGCCGCGCAGCGTCGCCTCCTGCATCGCGAAGGCGGCGGCGAGGTCGGCGCCGACGAAGGCGTCCATCTGCGGGTGCGCGTCGAAGGCCTCGCGCACGGCGCTGCGCATGCCGTCGATGTCGAACACTTCGCCCGATTCGATGTACGTGTGCGCGATGTCGGCGTCGTCAAGCCGCTCCTCGAGCGTCTGCACATAGCGCACCGTCGGGAACGTCGTGCCGGTGTCGCCGAGATCGGTGAACTGCCGGCGCGGGCCGCCGATGATGACGACGTCGTGCGCGCCGCCGTCCGTCAGCACGTCGGCGACGAGCGCGCCGCCATGACGATGGTCGGAATCGACCTGCGCGATGCGCGCGCCGAGATTGCGGTCGAAGGCGACGATCGGTCGGTCGATCGACGACCAATAGTCGGCGTCGTGCGTCGTGTGCGCGGCGACGACGAGCGCGTCGAGGCTACGCTGGCGCAGCATGTCGACGTACTGCGCCTCGCCGTTCGCCGCGTCGACGGTCGAGCACAGCATCGTGCGCAGTCCGCGTGCGGACAGCTCGCGCTGCAGCTGCGACGTGAGCGTCGCGAAGAACGGATGGCGGATCGTCGGGACGATGACGCCAACGATGCCGGTGCGGCCATGGTAGAAGTGGCGGGCGAGCTCGTTGGGGACGTAGTTGAGTTCGCGCATCGCCTGCTCGACCTTCGCGCGCATGTCCTGCGACACGTATCCGGTGCCGTTGATGACGAGTGAGACGCTGCTCGCCGAAACCCCCGCGCGTTTCGCGACGTCGCGCATGCCGACCATCCGTGCCTCCTGTCTGTGCTGTGTGTGCTTGTGTGCCGTGTCGTCGTTGATGTCTGTGTTGTTTGATCGATGTTGCTGTTCGATTGTCGATGTCGTCGTTCGATCGATGGTGTCGAACCGGTTTGACGTTATCCATTGTAGATACGACGTGCCGATGGCGCGGCGACGTCGCGGCGTCGATCGTCGTCGCGACGTCGCCGCCGCGACTCTCGAACCGGTTCGACACGCCGATGGGAGCTCGTGTTGCGCGACCGCCTCGTCGGTGCCATAATCAACGGTATCGAACCGGTTCGATACGACACCATCGATCCGGCCCCGGGCTTCGGCCCGACCGATTGATCCCAACGGTGTGATTGACCGACCGTATGACTCGACGAGGAGGAACCCGTGAAGAACAAAGTACAGCTCATCACTTATGCGAATCGTCTCGGCGATGGCAACCTCGCCTCGCTGACTGACATCCTGCGCACGCGCTTCGACGGCGTCTACGAAGGCGTGCACATCCTGCCGTTCTTCACGCCCTTCGACGGCGCGGACGCTGGCTTCGACCCGATCGACCACACGACGGTGGACCCGCGCCTCGGTGACTGGGATGACGTCGCCGAACTCGCGAAGACGCACGACATCATGGTCGACGCGATCGTCAACCACATGAGTTGGCAGTCGCGCCAGTTTCAGGACGTGCTCAAGCGCGGTGAGGAATCCGAGTACTACCCGATGTTCCTGACGATGAGCTCGGTGTTCCCGGACGGCGCGACTGAGGAGGAACTCGCCGGCATCTACCGCCCGCGCCCGGGCCTGCCGTTCACCCACTACAACTTCGCCGGCAAGGCGCGCCTCGTCTGGGTCACGTTCACGCCGCAGCAGGTGGACATTGACACCGACTCCGACAAGGGCTGGGAATACCTGATGTCGATCTTCGACCAGATGGGCAAGTCGCACGTCAAGTACATCCGCCTCGACGCCGTCGGCTACGGCGCGAAGGAAGCCGGCACGAGCTGCTTCATGACGCCGAAGACCTTCGAGCTCATCTCGCGCCTGCGTGAGGAGGGCGCCAAGCGCGGCCTCGAGATCCTCATTGAGGTGCACTCCTATTACAAGAAGCAGGTGGAGATCGCCTCGAAGGTGGATCGCGTCTACGATTTCGCGCTGCCCCCGCTGCTGCTCCACTCGCTGTTCACCGGCAAGGTCGACGCGCTCGCGCACTGGACCGAGATCCGCCCTAACAACGCCGTCACCGTCCTCGACACGCATGACGGCATCGGCGTCATCGACATCGGCTCCGACCAGCTCGACCGTTCGCTCAAGGGACTCGTCCCCGACGAGGACGTCGACGCGATGGTCGAGACGATCACCGCGAACACGCACGGCGAATCGAAGGAGGCGACCGGCGCCGCCGCATCGAACCTCGACCTCTATCAGGTGAACTCCACGTACTACTCCGCGCTCGGCTGCAACGACCAGCACTACATCGCCGCGCGCGCCGTGCAGTTCTTCCTGCCGGGAGTGCCGCAGGTGTACTACGTCGGCGCGCTCGCCGGCGAGAACGACATGGCGCTGCTCAAGCGCACGAACGTCGGCCGCGACATCAACCGCCACTATTACACGACCGCCGAAATCGATGAGAATCTCGAACGTCCGGTCGTCAAGGCGCTTAACGCGCTTGCGCGCTTCCGCAACGAGCTGCCCGCATTCGACGGCGACTTCGATTACGCGACGGGCGATGATGGCACGACGGTGAGTTTTGCGTGGAACGATGGCGAGACGTCGGCGACGCTGACCTTCACGCCGTCGAAGGGCATCGGCGTCGACAACGCGCAGCCGGTGGCGACGCTCGCATGGAAGGACGCCACAGGCGACCACGTCAGCGATGACCTCATCGCGAACCCGCCGGTCGCGCATACAAACTGAACGCGGCGCGCGGACGAACAACGAAACGGAAAAAAGGCAGATCATGGTTGACGAACAAGGCACCGGCGGCAAGCCGACAGGCGGCTACATCCGACCGGGCATCGACGACCGGCCCGACTCGGACAAGGCGCTGAGCGCCGAAGACAAGGAGAACATCGCGCGCCTGACCGCGCCGATGCCGAAGAAACGTGCCGCCGAACCCAGCATCGACGACGAACAGACGCAGGGCGTCAAACTTGCCACCGATTCGCAGGTTCCCGGCTCCGGCATGGCCGCGCTCGCCGCGATCGACACGGCCGTGCCCGACGAGGACTCCGCATTCATGGACATGCGCGACCCGATGGTCTCGGCCGACGGCCACCGCCCGACGAAGACGGAAATCGTACGGCTCGGCGTCGGTTTCACCGTCTCCGCGATCGCATGTGCGATCCCGTGGGTCGCACTGAGCACTGTCATCCTGCCGCGCGTGTTCGAGCAGATCGACTCCGGCAGCAAGGTGTTCATGCTCGGCCTCGTCAACTCGATCGGCGCATTCGTCGCCCTCGTCGCGAACATCGTCTTCGGCACGCTCTCCGACCAGACGCGCTCACGCTTCGGCAAGCGCACGCCGTGGATCGTGCTCGGCGGCCTGATCACCGGCCTGAGCATCGGCGCGATCGCGTTCACCCGCTCGGAAGCGCTCATCGTGACGCTGTGGTGCCTCGCGCAGATGGGCTACAACATGATGCTCGCGCCGTACGTCGCCGTCATGTCCGACCGCGTTCCCGACAAGGTGCGCGGCACGATCTCCGGCTTCTACGGTGCCGGCATCGCCGTCGGCCAGACGCTCGGCTCGGTCGTCGGCGCCGCGTTCCTCACGCACGGCGCATCGGGCATCTTCCAAGCGTGGATGATGGGCCTCGCCATCTTCTCGCTCATCGGCATCTTCGTCGTCGTCGTATGGCCGCGCGAAAAGTCGAGCAAATACGAAGCCGACGGGGAAAAGATGAGCGCCAAGGTGATCCTGCGCAACTTCCGGCCGCCGCGCAACGCCCCCGACTTCTATTATGCGCTCGTCGGCCGCACATTGATGATGGGCGGCTACTGGATGATCACGACCTACCAGCTGTACATCGCGCAGGACTACATCTACGCCGGCGACTCGCACGCCACCGACAAGGCGGCCGCGATCATCGCGACGATGGGCGTCATCACGCTCGTCGTCTCGCTCATCGCCGCCGTCACAGCCGGACCGATCACCGATCGCATCGGTCGCCGTAAGCTGCCGGTCGCGCTCGCGAGCTGCCTGTTCGCCGTCGGCGCCGCAATGCCGCTCCTGTTCCGTTCGCCGATGGGTATGTATCTGTTCGCCGCGATCGCCGGTCTCGGCTACGGCGTCTACAACGCGATCGATCAGGCGCTCAACGTGGCCGTGCTGCCGAATCCGAAGGAGGCGGGCAAGGATTTGGGCATCCTCAACCTCGCGAACACGCTTTCGACGGTCATCGGCACGATGATGACATCGATCGTCGTCTCGATCGCGAAATCGGCGATGCACGCGTCGGGAACGCCGGCGGCCGCCTATGCGTGGGTGTTCGTCGTCGCGATCGTCATCGTGCTCATCGCGGCCGCGCTCATCATGCGCATCCGCAACGTCAAGTGACGCGTTCCTTTCATCATCACATTGCCAAGGCCGGCGACGTCCACGTCGCCGGCCTTTTTCCATATGCGTCGTGCTCATTGCGAGAAAAGGCGCACGTATTCGTCGGAGCTCATCGAGCGCACGGTGAACCGTTGGAATGCGGCGTGGTCGCGGGTGATGATGAAGTCGATGTGATGGACTTCGGCGGCCGCCCGGACGAGTCCGTCCTCGAAATCGGGCTCATCGGAACGGACCGCCAGCGCGCAGAGCTCCTGATTCACCGTCAGCACGACGAACAGGTCGAGGAAGGCCTCGATGTACTGGCGGGTGAGTGATTCGCCGATGGATTTACAGGCAATGTAATACAGATCCTTCAATGAACCCGGCGTCACGCAGATCGTGGCATGCCCGTGTGCGGCCATCTGCACGATCGTCGCCGCGGCCTCCGAATGGGGGCGCTCCGGCACCACATAATCGAGCAGGATGTTGGTGTCGAGCAGCAGGCGCGGCGCATTAGGCATGGCGGTTCCCCAACGTTTCGCGCACCTCGTCGTCGGACATCGCCACCAATGCGGTGCCGGAGGGCGTCTGCGCGCGCAGCGACTCCAGTTTCTTCAGCACGATCAGCTTGCGGGAGCGCCGCGACTCCGACGCATCGTACGCAGGAATCTCGCCGGTGTCGGCGATATGCGCCCACAGGTCGCGGATGACCTGATTCGGCGTCGTCCCGGCCTCGCAGATCCGCGCATTCGCGATCGCCTTCGTCGTGGCGTCCATGCTTGCGCTGACGGTCGACGTGGCCATCGTCGTTCCTTTCGGTCGTTCCTTGGGTATATGCACCAATCTATCTACTGTAGATAATTCTACTATCTATAGTGATGTGGCTCAGCGGTATCTGCATTCCCGCTCATGGCTGATCAAAGAAAAGAAAAGATAGGAGAGGGGAGCTGACGGGGCGGTCACTGCTGTGTGAGTGCATGTTATCCCATAGTAACCTTGTACCGTACTGACAGCAGCTATACAATAGATGCGTTCATTTAGTTATTGGTTATATGGAGGCTGTAATGAGTATGACTACGGTGAGTGTGCGCATGGAGGATTCGACAAAGGAGGAATTCTCTGCGATCTGTGATCAGATAGGCATGAACATGACGACGGCGTTCAATATTTTCGCCAAGGCGGTGGTGCGTGAGCATGGCATTCCGTTCCCGGTGAGTGCTGATCCGTTCTATGCTCCCGAGAACATGCGTCATCTGGAACGGTCGATTCGCCAGCTGGAGCAAGGCGACGTGTCCGAGCATGAACTTCGGGAGCCGTGACATGCTTAAGGTGTGGACTGATGAAGCTTGGGAAGATTATCTGTATTGGTAGCATGTCGACAAGAGAATGCTGAAGAAGGTCAATGCCCTCATCAAGGACATCGACCGCAACGGGATGGCGGATGGACTGGGTATGCCGGAACCGCTGCGGGGAAATCTGTCAGGATACTGGTCACGCCGTATCGACCCGAAAAATCGTCTGGTGTATCGCGTTGCGGGAAGCGGTCGGTCGTTGCGTCTTGAAATCGTGCAGTGCCGTACTCATTACGGCGATCGATGATGGACGTGGCGGATAAGATGACAGCTCGTGCCATCCTCATGATTCGTCTGCGCGCACGGCGGTAACGTGGCGTCCACCGCGTGGTCGCGGTTATCGTTGTGCGTATGAACGATCAGTCTCCACAGCAGAATGCGAACGACGCTGGGCGCCTCGCGCCGCGTCCGTTCCCGAACTCCAACTACATTCGTCCGGGCATCGA
The DNA here is from genome assembly GCF_000424225.1 of Bifidobacterium sp. AGR2158. NCBI lineage: Bacteria > Bacillati > Actinomycetota > Actinomycetes > Bifidobacteriales > Bifidobacteriaceae > Bifidobacterium > Bifidobacterium sp. AGR2158. The sequence goes on along the minus strand of NZ_AUJM01000012.1, from coordinate 249,901 downwards.
CGATCGCCCGGACCTCGACAAAGCGCTCACCGACGAGGACAAGGCGGCCGTCGCGCGTCTCGCCGTGCGCCAGAAGCCGAAGACGCCGCCGGCGGCCGCCGATCAGCCGGAAGTGCAGGCCGCCGCGATGGGTGCGAGCTCGCCGGTCGGCGGCGCCGATGAGCCGGTGCCCGACCTCGAATCCGCATTCCTCGATATGCGCGATCCGATGGTGGATGCAAACGGCTACCGCCCGACGAAGACGCAGGTGCTGCGCATGAAGATCGGCTTCGCATGCACGGCGTTCTTCCTCGCGTTCGCGCTCGCCGCGCTCAACATCACGCTCGTGCCGCAGGAACTCGACGCCTTGGGCGGTCCGGTCGGCGGCGCAGTCGCGCTGTCGTGGGTGCTCGGCGTCGGCATTCTGTGCTCCTTCGTCGCGACGATCTTCTTCCTGCCGCTGTCCGACCACACGCGCACGCCCGTCGGCCGCCGCACGCCGTGGTTCGCCGGCGGCGCGCTCATCTGTGGCCTGTTCGCGTTCGCACTGGGCGCGTGCCATACGCCGGTCGCCGTCGGCATCATCTGGGCGCTGATGCAGATCGGCTTGGCGGCGATGCTGTGCGCGCTGCACGCGTCGATCGGCGAACGTGTGCCGGACAAGTTCCGTGATGCAGTCGGCACATGGCGCATGGTGGGACTTCTCATCGGCCTCGTGTTCGGCATCTGGTTCGGCGTGTTGATGGCCGACGAGCCGAGCGCCGGCATGGATCTGTGCGCCGTCGCGCTGCTCGCCGCCGGTGTGCTGGGTCTGCTCGTCGTCCCGCGCGAATCCTCGACCGTCTATTCGCGCGCGAAGCCGATGAAGACCTCCGATCTGCTCGTCACGCTACGCGTCGGCCATCCGACGGCCGCATGGCGCACGATCTGCCTGACGCGGCTGTTCGCGTCCGCCGGCGTCATGCTTGCGGTCGCCTACGTTTGGTTCGTCGTGCGGTATCGCGGTGGCGTCAACGCCGGCCTTGATCTGCGCTTGACGATGACGATGGTTGCGCTTATGGGTCTGCTCGCCTGCGCGATGGCACTGCTCGGCGAAGGCGTCACCGATCTGCTGCGCGCGTCCTTTGACAACGATCGGCTCGTGCTGATGATCGGCATCGCGCTGGCAATCGTCGCCGCCGTCGTGCCGCTCGTCAGCTACACGACCGCCGGCCTGTACGTGTTCGCCGGCATCGGTGGTTTCGCCATCCACATGATCGATGACGCACTGCAGTCGCTCGCCGTCGCTTCGGTGCCGCAGGTCGACCGCGCCGCCGAATATCTCGCCGTATTCAACACGAGTGCGACGCTCGGCCGTCTGCTCGGCGTCGTCGTCGGCGGATTCGTCTTCGCCTACGCGGGCGTCTTCTCGAGCGTCTTCCTGTGGGTGGCGCTCATGTTCGCGTTTGCCGGCGCGTGCGGCGCCGCCTCGATTGTGACGGCCGCGAAGCGCTGAGATAGGTTGAGATAGGTAAGGCGTTGGCGGGTAAGACGGTGTTCGCTGTGTTCATTGTGCTGGCATGGCGAACACCGCCGATCATTTTGCGGCATGGTGCTGATGCCCCTGCGAACAGAGCGGCGTCGAAACGTGGGTCGACTTGGCGCTTGCTGCTGCTGAAGTCACCGGGGAGGGCGCGTCGGCAGGGTGTAGGTGGCGGAAAATAGATTGCGATCATAGCTGATGGTGACTGTGCCGCCAATGCGTTCAATCTGCTGTTGATGCCGCGCAAGCCCGGAGGAACGCCCGTATTGGTGTGATGGTTCGGGCGTCGTGTTTTTGGGCGTATCGGTGATGCGGAATACGGCGTTGCCGTTAGCGCTGTACAGCGAGATTATGTAGGGGTACTCGGGGTTCGAGTGCTTGAGCATGTTCGTCGTGGTTTCCTTGAGGATGTTACGTAGGAGCTCTTCGGCGGCGCAACTTAGACGGAGGGATGCCGTATTGGCGAGAAGTTCCCCATCGAACCCGGCTTGCGCAAGCTGATGTTCCATGTGTTCCACGGACGTGGCGATATCGTCGCTTGCAGGCGCCGATATACGATCCTCGCCATCCTCCAATGTGCTGATGATGCTATGGGTGTCCGTCAACGCTTGCGTCAGTTCGTCGTGCAGTTGTGCATCGTCGGTTACGTCACTGTCGATGAGCAGTAGTGCACGCGTGATGCCATTCGCCACACTGTCGTGCAGCAGCCGCGCGACGCGTAAACGTTCCATGTCTTCGACATGCTGCTTGTCGGCTTGTCGCCGCAGTTGGATTTGCCTGAGCAACATGCCGACGGCGGCTGCGCCCAGCACGAGCATGGCCGCGCCGGCCAGCTGCCAGCCATCTAATGGGCGCACATAGTCTGCGCGATAGGGATTGCAGATGATGGCGATCAACGCCAACGGTGCGGCAATCAGCACGTCATAGGTGCCAATCGCGCCCAGGGTTGCGATGAGCAACACCATGAGCGCACTGCTTGCCGAGGGTGTGGGGAATGGCAGATACGCGGAAGCCATGAGGAGGCATAGGGCTGCTCCAATGCCCTGCCGTGGGTATTTGGGCATGATGAGGAAAGAAATCAACACGGCTATCATCAGCACATCCGCGTACCAGGGAAAGAACATCGGGCAGGCTTGGATGAGATACAGCGTGAAGCTGATGCATGCGATGAGCAGGATCCATGGGTGGCGGGTACGAAGTGCGGCTGTCAGATGAGATGCATGGTTTGGCATGCCAGTATGGCCTCGTTCCGGGTGGTGACGCCGAGTTTTGGCAACGCATGGTGGATATGCGAAAACACGGTGCCTGCTGAGATGCCGAGTTGTCGGGCAATGTCTTCAGTCGATTTATGTTTGGCGTACAGGCTGATGATTTCCAATTCGCGAGAGGTCAGCGAACGGCGATCATTGGTTGGGGAGAGGCGAAGATACGCATCGTGGGCGTTGATAAAAGACGGATCGCAGCCCTCGCCTTGTGCCGCTCGCTCGATGGCTTGCATCAGCATACCGGTATCCGAGAGCGTGCATTTCTCGAGGAGTCCCTGCAAGCCGGCATCGATGCAGTCGTCTCGATAATGGCTGGCGGGGTAGGCCGTGATTCCGATAATGCCGGTTCTGCCGTCATGCTTGCGTATCCGGCGGCTCAGATTGGCTCCTGACTCCTCGTTGAGTGCCATGTCCATGAGAATGACGTTTGCGCGAAGATTGGGTTGGTCATACAGGCAATGCTCCAGTACATGCTGCGCGCAATCAGCGGTCCAGATTACTTGGAATGTGGGTGAGGCGTGTCCGACCATCAGCGCCAGCATCCTCAGCGAGCATGGGTCGTTGTCCACGATGCCGATGTGGATAACGTTGCCGTTCTTGGTTGTCCTTCTCATGGATTCATCGTATACCAGTGCGCTGTGCACATGGCTCCGTATCCAGATTATCTGTATAGCAGCTTTGTATCAGAGAGTTGGTCTTCTTATGTTGAGAACTGTAGCGAGCACTGCTTTTGGTACGGATGCTGAGAGGATGAGTGGGGGAAAATGGAAAACACGAGAGACCATAGGAAAGCATTGGCTTCATGTGTTGTTTTGTTGATATTGCTAGGCGTAGGCGCATGCGGTCATTCCAACGCCATTGACGTGCCGGATTCGGTGACATCGGCCACAGTGGAATTGGCATCCGTGGATTTGGAAATCATGCAAGCGCAGGAAATTCTAAAACGCCAATGTATGCGCACAAAAAGTTTTGATGTACCAATCGATTACACGGTGGTTACTGTGCCGCAGAGTTATGTGGACGTCGGAGGGGTATTCCGCAGCAAGGAGGAGGCTAAGACTGTTGGTTACAATACGCAAACGGCGGATTTGACAGGGCGCAATATTGCGCTGGATGCATATGTGAATACCTTGAGCAACTCGGAGAGAAATCGGTATGAGCAGGAGATGGGGGATTTGGATACGGGTGGCTGCGCTGCTCAGGCTTATATAGCGTTGTTTGAATCCGCTGAAAACACGCGGGCCGTGCTCGATACATTCGATGACGTCATTCGTGAGCAATCCTCGTCAGCCATAGAGGCTCCGGATGTGCAGGAGGCGATCAAAGACGAATACATGCCCTGCATGAAGAAAGCTGGCTATGATGTACGCGGCCTGCGTGGCGGTGAGCTCGCCGGAAAGAAGTTCGGGCGCCATCGCAAATGGAACGAGCCTCCGAATGACGAAGAGAAGGCGATGGCGGTGCGGGATTACCAGTGCCAAGCCGATGCCAATCTGATGCAACGCATCAACAATGCGCTGGAACGGAACGTCGGCATTTGGATGGTGGCGAACGAGGCCATGCTGCTGGAACGTCATGAGAAACTGCAGCAGGCGCGCGAAATCGCCAATGAGGTGATTGCCGGCAAGCGCTCCTACGAAGCGCGTGATTGACATGCACCGCCAACGTTCATGGCCTCGCGCGTTCGGCATGACGCTGCTGGCCATGCTGCTCGTAGGGCTGCTGGTGGTGGGCGTCGTCGCCACGACCGTGGGTATTCAAGCATCGCGTGGGCAGCCGGAGGAACCCGCCACGCTCACCACCACCATTCGTACCCGCACGCTTGCCGACGAAATGACAGGCAAGCTCGTGGCGTTCCCGAAGGCGACGGCCCATGTTCCCGCTGAGGGCACTGTGACGCGCGAAGGCCTCACCGCCGGTGCGAATCTTGACGAGGGTGGCGTGATCGGTGTGGTCGACGAGCGCCCCATCCTGCCCGTGCAAGGTGCCGTTCCGATGTGGCGAACCCTCGCGCCGGGTTCCAACGGTGAGGATGTGCGCCAGCTGCAGGCCGCATTGGCGCGGCTCGGTTATGCCGTCTACGATGATGCGGGCGCCTTCGGGGATTCCACCGCGCTCGCTGTGAACCAGTATCTGGCGGTCTTGGGGTATGGGTCAGTGGACGCGCGAACGCGCCGTTGAAGAGCGAGGATTGGAAGCGGACAGCGATCCCGCAACAGCAGCTCGTGTTCGCTCCTGCGACTCCGGTGATGGCGACCTCTCGATGTGGGATCGCCGGGCAGAAGGTCGCCGGTGAACTGTGCGTTCTCGAGACCGCCGAACGGGAGTACGCCATCGCCTTTTCTACGGTTGACGTTTCTGACGCGGATCTCGACGCGCTCGAAGGAGCGTCCGTCACCATTCCAACTGCTAACGGCCCAATCACAGGTACCGTCGGCAAACAGTATGTTGCGACGAAACAAGCGAATACGCCCACGGTCGGAGAAGGGCAAACTTCCCAAGAAAACACCGGCGCCAATGACAGTGCGGGAATCGGCGACGACAATCGCAGCTATCTGCGGTTGGAGAACGCCGATACGGAAAAACTGCAGGCGGAGTCTGCAAAGATAAACTCGGCAGAGACGCCGGTGACGGTGACGCGTATGCAGGGGAAAGCAGACGCATTGACAGTCGAATCGAGCGCGCTGCGGCAGGATGGCTCGCAAATCTGGGTGATGACGGAGGGCGGCGGCCGTGTGAACGTCGACACGGGATTATGTGTGCAGGGACTCTGCGAAATTGACGGCGACGGACTTGTCGACGGCATGGTGATCGTGTTGCCAGAGGTCTCAACCAATGACACCGCGGAACGGAAACGGCAATGAACGGGACGCCAAACGGCAACATGGAGCGGTCGGATGTGTTGGCCAGTCTACGAGGAATCGAGCGCACGTTCGGCATCACGCAGGCATTGCAGGAAGCTACGTTTGACGTGCGCGCGGGTGATTCAATAGCAATCACCGGGCCGTCGGGCTCTGGCAAGTCGACACTGCTGTCGATTATGGGTCTGCTCGATGCCCCTACAGCGGGGACGTACACATTGTGTGGTCACGACGTCTCGCATAGTTCAACCAGTCGTCGCAGCAGATTGCGCCGCGAGCACATTGGATTCGTGTTCCAGTCTTTTCATCTCATCGAACACTCCACTGTCGAGGAGAATGTGCTGTACGGCCTCTCAATTCGCAGACAAGTCGGCGCCCGTGCGCGGCAACTTGCAAGCGCGGCGCTCGAGCGAGTGGGTCTGCGGAACAAAGCTGCGAATTACCCGACAGACCTTTCCGGTGGTGAACGGCAACGTGTCGCCATTGCTCGTGCAGTTGCGTGGACGCCCACGTTGCTGCTGTGTGATGAGCCGACAGGCAACCTCGATTCGCATAATTCCGAGCTCGTCGTTGACTTGCTTTGCCGAGTCGTGGATGAGCGGTCTGCGCTCGTTATCGTGACACACGACGATGATGTGGCATGCGTATGCCGACGACAGCTGCACGTGATCGACGGCGTGGTGAGGGAGGTGCGCGATGAGAGGACCCGCGAGTAGGGCGGCGGTGGCGTTGATGCGGCGGTGGAGGAGGAACCTGTTCTCGCTATGCGCCGTGCTGTTCTGCGCAGCCACATTCGTCACGCTGCAAGGGATCACGCTGGGCACAAGCGAACGCACTGCGCAGCGCTTCGTCGCCATGGAGACCGGTGTGATTGTGGCCACATTGCCTGCGGCAAGCTGGGAACGGGCGGAGCGGGAAGTGATCGGCCAAGTCGTCGGCATTCCGCACGTCGAGAACGCAGGCACACTTGTCATGGGAGACCAGGTTCCGAAATCCGTGACTGCGGGCAGCTGGGGGGATGCAGTTGAGCACGAATGTGGCAATCGGCACGATGAATGGATTGCGCGCACGCGGTGCCCAGCTCCGTTCCGGGTTGCCGCTGGCCGACGACGATATCAATGCAGCGTTGCTCGGTGAGCGCGTGGCGCGCGAACTCGGCATAGGCGATGGGCAGAGCGGCCATGGGATTGCCGTGGACAGTGTGCCAATGCGTGTGGCCGGCATCATCGAAGACGCGCCGCATCAATCAGCGCTCGCGACAAGCATCGTGATGACACCGGCGACTGCGCGGCGCATGGATTTGCTGCCCTCGTCTCGCATCGTGCAGATTGGTGTCGAACAAGGAACTGCCAATCAGGTGGCGCAGTATCTGCCGATGGCGCTGCTTGCGGAGCAACCACAGGCGGTGTCGCTGAAACTGCCAGCGGATCCGCGATCGCTGCGCGAGAATCTCATGGCCGATGCAGAGCAGACGACACTAATCATCACCGTTGTCATGGTCGTCGTCAGTATCTTCACCGTGGTCAACACCATGCAAATCGTCATCACTGAGCGGCGGCGCGAGATAGGCATCAGTTTGGGGCTCGGCATGCCGGCATGGCATATCGCCCTGCAGTTCCTACTCGAGGCGATGCTACTCGGTTTATGTGGAGGCCTAGCGGGTATGACTCTGGGATCGCTGATTGCCGCCACGATCGCAATGTGCATGGGCTGGCAGTTCATGCTGCCGTGGAGCGTGGCGCTCGTGCCATTCGCGGGTGCCGTGGGCGCATTGGTGCCGGCGGTGCAGGCGACGCGCATCAATCCGGCGGAGCTGCTGCGCTCCAATTGAAACGAGTTGATGCAGTTGTCCTTCCTGCCGGTGGTTTCGAGGTGCCCTGCGATGCGTATGGCAAAGCACGAATGGCGAAGAACCCGCGATTCGGCGGAAGGAGAGGACGCGCGCATGCGTGCGTGACGCCGAGTGCTGAGGGAAATATGAGTAATGAGGGCAAGAACGGCGATGATCCTCGTCTGGGTGTTCATGAAGCTCGTCCAAGCGTGATGGCGGATTAGCTTGCGAGTAATACGGTGACATAGGGAGCCATGGTGCGTGTGTCGCCCCGACTGTGAGCGTCGGTGATGCCGTTGGGTGATGCGGCTGGTTATATTTGTACACTGAAAGCGGGAGAGTCGCATATTGTCTTGCTGTCCAAAATCATGAATCTCACTATATGGACACTGTGCGCGCTCGGTCGCGGGCCGGGGAGTAGGTTCTAACCCAACACGGCGCCGCGGCAAGCGCACGCCGCACACAGCAACGCAAACGGATACGTGGAAAGGAGGCTCGCGATGAGTGAGACCATGGTCGCACGACTGCAGATTGTACGAATTATTATCTCGCCATCGGCGAGCTGATTCGTATATCTGGAATCCAGCCCCGCCGATGGTGGCGGGGACGGATCGTGAAACTACCTCGGGCCCCGCCATATGTGCGGGGTTTTTGCGTTCGTACCCCAAGCCATGAACGCAGGCAAACTATCAGGAGGTTTTCATGACCGCAGCCGAAACAGAGGCGGAATCCGCCGCAGTCACTCTCGCCCGACCGGCGTCGCGCACAGCGCGCTCGTCGGTGGGCACGATCATCGCCGCATCCATGGTGGGCACGACGATTGAATTCTACGATTTCTACGCGTACGGCACGGCCGCCGCGAACTACTTCCCGCGCGTGTTCTTCTCTGACAAGACGAACCCGACCGTCGCGCTGCTGCTCTCGCTGGTCACCTTCGCCGTCGCGTTCCTCGCACGCCCGGTTGGTTCGTTGATCTTCGGGCATTTCGGCGACTCGATCGGGCGTAAGGCGACGCTCGTCGTCTCGCTGATGACGATGGGCGTCGCGACCTTCCTCATCGGCTGCCTGCCCGGTTACGACATGTGGGGCGTGTGGGCTGTGCTCGCGTTGTGTGTCTGCCGTTTTGTGCAGGGCATCGGTCTCGGCGGCGAATGGTCCGGCGCCGCGCTCGTGGCCACCGAGAACGCGCCTGCCGACAAGCGCGCACTCTATGGTTCGTTCCCCGAACTCGGCGCGCCGATCGGCTTCTTCCTGTGCAACGGCACCTACGTGGTGCTTGAGATGTTCAATGACGACGCGGCGATGCTCGCGTGGGGATGGCGCGTGCCGTTCCTGCTGTCGTCGCTGTTGGTGGTCGTGGGGCTGCTCGTGCGCGTCCATATGGAGGAGACGCCGGCGTTCCGCGCCGCACAGCGGAGCCAGCGCGTTGTCAAGGCCCCGGCGGTCGAGGTGTTCCGTACGAGCTGGAGGCAGGTGCTGCAGGCGACGTTCCTCGTCGCCGTCACCTATACGCTGTTCTATACGCTCGCCACATGGTCGCTTGCATGGGCCACGAAAACGGATGCGCAGGGCGGTGGCGGCCTTGGTTTCTCCACGCAGGAGTACATGACGATGCTGATGGCCTCGGTATGTGTGTTCGCCGTGTTCATCGTGCTCTCATGCGTGTTTGCGGATCGTCTGGGGCGTCGCCGTGTGATCATCGGGTCGTCGATTGCGCTGGTCGTGTTCGCGGCGGTGTTCCCGCTGCTGATGAACAAAGCCGTCGTCGGCGTGCACAACACGGCTGCTGCGATGCTGTTCCTGTGCCTTGGATTTGCGTTGATGGGCATTGCGTTCGGACCGATCGGCGCGCTGCTGCCTGAGCTGTTCAGCGTTAATGTGCGCTACACCGGATCCGGCATCGGCTACAATCTTGCGGCGATTGTCGGCGCGGCATTCGTGCCGTCGGTGGCCACATGGCTTTCGTCACATTGGGGCGTGGGCTCGGTTGGTCTGTATCTGGGCGTCATGGCGCTGGGTTGCCTTGTGGCGATACTGACCTGCCATGAGACCAAGGATGTGGATTACATGCGGTGACCCGCGGGTGATCCGTCAATGAACGATGCGTCAGGTAAGGAGAGGCTTGGCGGCGCCGCAGGCCGCACAGAAGAACAAGACGTCCATTATATGGACGAAACATATTGCTGATTTCCGGCAAGCGATGGTGGATTGGCGCTATTTTCCAGAAGAAACCGCGCGTATTCCAAAACGAGACGCCAACGGTATCCAAAAGATGGACTTGGCAAGGAGACGCTTGCGGATTTCGGTAATATGAGGACTCAGTTTTGGAGACAAAATCTCCGACACGGCGGGAAGCCTGCCTACGTGGATCGGCCGTTCCGGACCATGGAACGCGCGATTCATGAATCAGGCACAAGAACAACATAGGCGTCGCGGACCACTACAATGCCCGCGGTGCGCAGCAAAAGACAACAAAGGAGTGTGCCAATATGGCAGCACAGATCTGGTACGAAGACGACGGCGATCTCTCGGTTCTCGACGGCAAGAAGGTCGCGATCATCGGTTACGGCTCGCAGGGCCACGCTCACGCGCTCAACCTGCGTGATTCCGGTGTGGACGTCGTCGTCGGCCTGCGCCCGAACTCGAAGTCCGTCCAGTTCGCGAAGGATCAGGGCCTTGAGGTCAAGAGCGTTCCGGAGGCTGCCGCGGAGGCCGACGTCATCATGATCCTGGCTCCCGACCAGTATCAGAAGGCCATCTGGGACAACGACATCGAGCCGAACATCAAGGAAGGCGCCGCACTGGCCTTCGCGCACGGCTTCAACATCAACTACGGCTACATCAAGCCGTCCGAGGACCACCCGGTCTTCATGGTCGCGCCGAAGGGCCCGGGCCACATCGTCCGCCGTGAGTACGCGGCCGGCCGCGGCGTCCCGGTCGTGACCGCCGTCGAGCAGGATCCGCGCGGCGACGGCTGGGATCTCGCCCTCGCCTACGCCAAGGCACTCGGCGCGCTGCGCGCCGGCGCCATCAAGACGACCTTCAAGGAGGAGACCGAGACCGATCTCTTCGGTGAGCAGAACGTGCTCCTCGGCGGCGTCAACAAGCTCGTCGAGATGGGCTTCGAGGTCCTCACCGACGCCGGCTACCAGCCGGAGATCGCCTACTTCGAGGTCTGCCACGAGCTCAAGATGATCGTCGACCTGATGAACGAAGGCGGCCTGAACAAGGATCGTTGGTCCTGCTCCGACACCGCCCAGTACGGCGACTACGTCAACACCGTCATCGACGAGCATGCCCGTGAGCGCATGGAGTATCACCTCAAGCGCATCCAGGACGGCTCCTTCGCGAAGGAGTTCATGGACGATCAGGCCGCCGGCGCGCCGAAGTTCAAGCAGCTCCAGGAGGAGTACTCGAACGTCCGCATCGAGGAAGTCGGCCCGAAGCTCCGCGCGATGTTCTCCTGGAACAACGAAGCCGCGAAGGACGCCGACGAGGCCAACTCCTTCACCGGCAAGATCGCCCGCGCCCAGGTTCAGGACGCCGAGTGATTGAATCGGCCTGCACGGTAGTGCACGGCTGAGCCACGCCAGTAGGTACTGATAGCTACGTATAGGTAGGGTGCAGTTCATCAAGAACTGTACCCTACCTTTTTTGCTCTCCGCCCCGCCGGTCTGCCGGTCTGTTGCCTGACTCTGCTGGTCGCTGTCCTGCAACTCGCGTCCCGTTCCGTCGCTCCCGTCGACGAACCGCCCCGCTAACGGCCACCATTGCGAACGGCCTCGGCGAGGGGACCGACGGGATGAGTCACAAACCAGTGTGGTTGCGGGTTGTTTCGTCGCCTCCATCGGCGGATCAGCCCGTAGCGGGTAGTTCTGTCGGGTGTGTCGACGATCCAACCCGCGAATGGCCGCTGTTGTGGGTCATTTCGTCAACCCGCTCGACGGGTCGGACCGCATCGGGTCGATCCGCCTCTCCCGTCGAGGAATCGACCCACTAACGGCCGTGGTTGCGGGTGAGATTGTCGCGCGGGGCGACGAAACGGGACGGTGGGATGGTAGACTGACGAAGCATGTGTGGAATAGCAATGATGTCGATGATCGCGTGGGATATCTGACCGCGCGTCAGTGCATATCCTCTTGAAATCCTCGAATTTCCGATAGCCATCGCGCGCAGCCGCTACGTAGCGGCTATATCGGCATGCCTGCAACCACCTAAGCACGTCTAACTCTCACGCCCTAAATGCACCTGTCCTGGACCTACCCGTTCCAGTTCCGCTTGTTCCGCTTGCCTCGCCTCCGCATCCGAGCACTCGGAGCAAGCATCAGTGACGTGCCGATCATGCATGCCTTCGCGCGCATTCAAGCAAAGGAGACATCATGAACAACCATCCGCAATCCCAACCGGCCGCGGCCGCCGTCCCGCCGCATTGGCAGGCGCAGGTCGCGCTGCTGCTCACCGGTCAGGCGCTTTCGCTGATCGGATCGAGCATCGTGCAGTACACGGTCTTCTGGTACCTCGTCATGCGCACCGATTCCGGCATCACGATGACGGTCGCGATGCTGTGCGCATGCGTACCGCAGGCGATCGTCTCGCTGTTCGGCGGCGCATGGGCCGACCGTTGGAACAAGAAGGCGCTCATCATCCTGCCAGACGCGCTCATCGCCGCTGTCACCGTCGTGTTGTCCATCGCGATTGCGCACAACCTCGCCGACCTGATGCTGTTCTTCGTCGTGCTTGCGATTCGTTCGGCCGGCGGCGGCGTGCAGACGCCGGCTGTGCAGTCGTTCATTCCGCAGATCACGCCGGAGCATGCGCTGTTGCGTGTGAATTCGATCAACGGCACGATTCAGTCGGTGAATCTCATCGCCGCACCCGCCGTCGCCGCCGTGCTCGTCAATCTGCTGCCGTTGTGGGCGATTCTCTACGTCGATGTGACGACGGCGGTCATCGGCGTCGCTTTCGTCGCACTGATTCGTGTGCGTCGCGCGCGTGCCGCCGCTGCGCAAGCGCCGAGCGCGTCCGTGTTCGACGATATGCGCACCGGTCTGCGCTATGCGTGGCAATACCCGCGTATCCGCAGTGTGCTCGTCGCCTATGCCATCGTCTGTTTCATCAACATCGCGCCGATGAATCTCACGTTGATTCTGATGAATCGCGGATTCGACGGCCAGCAGCTCAACCTTGGCTTCACCGTATTGTCGACGGCCGCCGACAAGCTCGCGGCGAACGAGATGGCGTGGAGTGTCGGCATGGTGATCGGCGGCGCGCTGCTCGCCGCGTTCGGCGCGCGCATCTTCCATGACAATATGGCGCTGCTCGCATGCGCGTTCATCGGCATGGGCGTGTGCACGGCGGGACTTGGGTTGTCGCCGACATTGCTCGTCTATCTGTGTGTCGATTTCCTCGTCGGTCTGTGCACATCGCTCGGCTCGTCGCCGACGTTCACGCTGCTGCAGCATGAGAGTACGCCGGAGATGCGCGGCCGCGTGTTTGGCCTGCTGACGACGTTCTCCGGTTTCGGCACGCCGCTCGGCATGCTTGTGTTCGGGCCGCTCGCCGATGTGATCGACGTGCGTGTGATCTTCGTCGTCGGCGGCGTGCTCACAGTGCCTTTCGGCATCTGGCTGCTGCGTGTCGACCGTCGCCATTGAGCGCGTCTGTCAGGAGATTCGTGACAGACGGTGGCGGCGCATGGTCCTTCTGGATTACTGTCGAACATACGGGTGGCATCGTCGGGATGCCATCGACGATACGGGCGGAGGCGCAGATGGCTGAGGGACGTGATCGACCGCGTGTGATGCGCATCGGCGTTATCGACAACGATGTGTGGCGCTGACGACCGGCGATTGGGAATGGGCGCGACCAGACGAACACTTCTGGTGGGCGTCGGGACTGCGGTGCCCTACGGCTGCACGCTTGGCGCAGTCCCTGCGCTGCTCGGCGTCGGCATCGGCGCCGGTGTGCGCTGGCTGCTGCGCATGGCGCGTGCCGCGCGGTGGACGCCGGACGCCAGACGTCGCATGGCCATCACCGTCGCCGGCGTGGCATGGGGCGTCTTCGTCGTCAGTGCGATTCTTATCTTCGCGCTGGCCGTCCCCGCAAGCGCGACGCCGCTGCCATGGACTTATCCGGTGCTGCCGGCGACGCTGATGCTCGCCGCCGGCAGCATGGCGCTCATTCCGCTATCGGCCAATCCATCGGTCAACGCTCGGAATCGGCGTCCAGCCGTCAGTCATCGGCGAACGGGAATGCCGGCAGACCGTCGCCGTTGAACAGCGGGGCCGGACCCCAGCTGCGCCACGCGTACCGCACGGCGGTCGGCGCGGGCACCTGCGGCGCCGACACGCGCACCTTCATATGCTCACCGTCGGCCGCGTCGATGCCGCTGTACTCGAGGATCTGCGCTTCGGCGTCCACATAGACGCCGTCGTCGCCGGCGATCTCGAATCCCGAAGCTCCGGCTGCACGCGCGCCGCTCTCGTCGTCGGCGTCACGCATCGTATCCGGCGTCGTGCCTCGCCAGTGCAGTCCATGCGCATGATTGAACATGACGTCGATTGCTGCGCCTGCGACGCTCGTGTGCACGGCGCGCGGACTCTCGGCGGCCACATCCTGATGTCCATAGACGGTACGCAATGCGAGATTCGCGATGCGTTCGCCGACCGTGCGCTTGTCGAGCGGATGGATGTTGTCGAATTCGCCGCAGTCCATCGTGCAGACGAGCTCCACGTCGTCGAGCGATTCGCTCGCGTCGTACTGCGCGGCGCGGATGGCCGGCCAGCGGCGCGGATCCTCGCCGAGCGCCGCGACCTGGCCGTCGATCCACTGCGGCAGCTGCACGACGAGGAACGGCAGCGTCCGCGCGCCCGGCTGATAGCCGACCGTCGGCTCGTCATAGCCGTCGAGATTCCACAACGTTCGCCATTCATCGATAAGCAGCCCGAGCAGCTCGCGGTAGGAACCGCATTGCAGTTCATCCTCCTCGCCTTGATACCACAGGAATCCGCGGACCGTGTACGGTGCGACGCGCCTGACCATGCCCTCGAAGGGCGCGCCGACGCGGCGCTCCGAGAACGGCGTGACCGGCGGCGGCCACGGGCATGGCCCGAGCACGGCGTCGATCTGTGGCTGCGTGATGCCGGGATGCGTGTCCTTCATCGCGGCGACGTCGTTGTTCCACTGGTCGAAGGTGCGCTGCCACGCGTCCGCCTCGGCGCGCATCTGCTCGTCGGTCTTGCCGGCGATCGCCTGCTCGTAGCGTTCGACGTACGGGCGACCGGCAGTGGAGCCGTTCAACGTGGCCGTGCTCATCCAACAGGAGATCGACGTGCCGCCGATATAACAATCGATGATGCCGACGGCGACGCCTTCGCCGAGCTTTTCGCGCAGCCGGCGTCCGAAATGGTAGCCGACGGCAGACATGTGCGCGACCTCGGGGGCGACGGCGGCGCACCATGCGCTGTCGGCTTCCGCCGCCTCGTCGACGGCGCCGACCTTCGGCGTGTTGTAGAAACGCAGCAGCGGGTCGTCAGCGGCGGCGATCTCGTCGGCGCCGTGCTCGCTCGTATGCAGTTCGAGTTCGATGTTGCTTTGGCCGCCGGCGAGCCACACTTCGCCGATGAAGACGTCCGTGCAGGTGATCGTGTCGTGGCCGGCGCGCACGTCGAGCGTGTACGGACCGCCTGCCGACAGCGGCGGCAGCAGCACCGTCCACGCTTCGGCGTCGCGCACGTCCTGCGACGCGCTCTGTGCGACGATGACATCGTCGGCCGTCCGCAGCTGCACGACGACCTGCGTGTCGCGCGGCGCCGTACCGAAGACAGCGATCGGCATATCGCGCTGCAGCACCATATGGTCGGCGAAGACGGCGGCGACGCGCAGCGCCCCCGCGCGCGTGCGATCGGCGCCGTGATGGCGGCCGCCGTGCGCCACCTTCGACGCTCCGGGTGCGATTCCCGTCACTGTGGACATGTCACTGCCTTTCCCGATGAGCCCTGCCCGAGCTTTCGTACTGATGATTCGCCGGCTGCCGATGGTCTGCCGATAGCCGGCGCGCGCCGATCACCATCTCCCGTTATCGCATGCGCGTCAGCGGCCGCTCCAGATATCCGCGCCGAGCGTATCAAGATAGGCGACGAGCTCGCGCGCCATCTCCTCGTCCTCGGCGATGCGCGGATGTCCGGGCGTGCCGCTGCCGGCGCGCGTGTAGCCGAAATAGCTGATGCGCGGATCGTCGATGGCCTCGACCGTTTCGCGGATCGCGCGATCCCACTGCGCGCTGTGCTCGAGCACCGTCGTCGTGCAGACGATGCGCGCGTGCGGGTAGCGTCCACGCAGCGCGCACACGAAGTCCGCATAGCGGGCACGCCAATGGACAGCCTCGTCGCCGTCGTAGTCGTCGGCCATGAAATCGTTCGGATGGGAATCGTTCTGTCCGAGCGCGATGATGACGACCTGCGGCTCGTAATCGTCGAATCTCCACATGCTCGACTCGCCGAGCGCCGGGTTGTAACGCACACGGTCCCAGATGCTCTCCATGCCCACGTAATCGGGGGCATTGAACCAGCCGATGCCGTCGATGAGCGGTGCGCCGCCCTGTGCAATGATGCGCAGCTCGGCGCCGAGCGCACGCGCGGCGATCGCGCCGTACGAATACCAGGCGTTGCTGTACGACGACAGATCGGCATCCGGATCGGACTTGCCGGTGTAGAGGACGGCCTCGTTGCGCTCGCCGCAGCTGACCGAATCGCCGTAGATTTCGATGCGGCGTGTGCTCGGTGTCTCAAGCGGCGCCTCGATGTGGGCGTCATCGTCCACCGCGACGCCGACGAATTCCATATAGTGCATGCCGCCGTCCTGACGTTTGAAGACGACCGCCTTGTGCTCGATATCCGGCAGATGATCGGCGATGCGCAGCGTCAGCACGCCTTCGTCCTCTTCGGCGTACACGGGCAGCGTCGGCTCGGCCGGCGAGGGGATGCGCACGCTGTACTGCGTGTTGTCGATGATGACGCCGAGGCGGATGTCGCCGTAGTTCCAATGGTTGCGCAGTCGCACGCTCAACGATGTGCCGGTGAAGCGGAATCGCGTCTGCGTGTAGGGGAACACCCATAGCAGGCCGGCGTCGGTCTTCTCGATGCGCCCTTGGTACTGAAACGCTTGATCCGTATAGGTGATGAGCCGCATGACACTCCTTCGTATGCATCGTCTCGGTACGGCGGCGCCCGCGGATGGGTGCGCCGCCGTGTCCTGCTGTCCGCTGTGTTCCGATGATAATCGCGGGGGCGACCTCGACATGCTGAAGCGCTCAAGTTTCTCTGTGGCTTCGGATATATATTGATGCACTTATCAGCAGCGCGGAGCGCCGACGGCGGCGTCCGCACATGCCGAAACGCAACCAATCAATATGGACGCCGCAACCGCGAACGACGGCGTCGGCGGCACGTCAACGAAAGGACGAAGCGATGGAAGAACGGTTCCCGAAGGGATTCCTGTTCGGTACGGCGACGGCGGCGTACCAGATCGAAGGAGCGGCGGCCGAGGGCGGCCGCACGCCGTCGATCTGGGACACGTTCTCCCACACCGGACACACGCTGAACGGCGACACGGGCGACGTCGCCGATGATTTCTACCACCGTTGGGAGGATGACCTCAAGCTGCTGCGCGACCTCGGCGTCAACGCCTACCGATTCTCGATCGGCATCCCGCGCATCATCCCGACGCCGGACGGCAAGCCGAACGAAGCCGGCCTCGACTTCTACGAGAAGATCGTCGACCGTCTGCTCGAGTACGGCATCGCGCCAATCGTGACGCTTTACCATTGGGATCTGCCGCAGTACATGGCCTCTGAGGACGGACGCGAGGGCGGCTGGCTCGAGCGTGACACCGCCTACAAGATCGCCGATTACGCCGGCGTCGTCGCGAAGCGGCTCGGCGACCGCGTGCGCACCTACACGACGCTCAACGAGCCGTGGTGCGCGACCTATCTGAGCTACGGCGGCACCGAACAGGCGCCGGGGCTCGGCGCAGGCCCGCTCGCCTTCCGTGCCGTGCACCACATCAACCTCGCGCACGGCCTGATGTGTCAGGCTGTGCGCGCCGAGGCCGGCGGCAAGCCGGAGCTGTCTGTCACCTGCAACCTGCAGGTGTGCCGCGGCGATGCCGATGCCGTGCATCGCCTCGACCTCATCGCCAACCGCGCGTTCCTCGACCCGATGCTGCGCTGCCGCTATCCGCAGGAGCTGTTCGCGATCACGAAGGGTATCTGCGACTGGGACTTCATCCGTGACGGCGACCTCGCGCTCATCCATCAGCCGATCGATGTGCTCGGCCTCAACTACTACTCGACGAACCTCGTCAAGATGAGCGATCGTCCGCAGTTCCCGCAGAGCACGGCGGCTTCGACGGCGCCGGGCGCGAGTGACATCGACTGGCTGCCTACGGCCGGTCCGCATACCGAGATGGGTTGGAACATCGATCCGGACGCGTTGTACGACACGCTCGTGCGGCTCAACGACAACTATCCCGGCACGCCGCTCGTCGTCACCGAAAATGGCATGGCGTGCCCGGACAAGGTCGAGGTCGGACCCGACGGTGTCAAGATGGTGCACGATGCCGAACGCATCGACTATCTGCGCCGGCATCTGGAGGCCGTGTACCGCGCGATCCAGGAGGGCACCGATGTGCGTGGCTATTTCGCATGGTCGCTGATGGACAACTTCGAATGGGCCTTCGGCTACAGCAAACGCTTCGGCCTGACCTATGTGGATTACGAGACGCAGGAGCGCATCCGCAAGGACAGCTTCATGTGGTACCGCGACTTCATCGCCACGCACAGCGCGCGCTGAGTCGATCGCGCAGGAGGCGCCGATTCGTTTGCTGCGGATCGGCGCCTTTGTCATCTGTGATGGTTGCGGGGGTCTGGTGCCGGGGAGGCGACGTTGGTCTTGAACGCTTGCCGCATTGCGACAGCATGGAGCAGGGCCGATGATTGCCGTCGGATGGAGGGGAGGACATGGCTCATGGGCCCGGTTTCGCGAAGGGCGAAGGTGACATGTCATCCGTCGTCGGCGAATTCGGCGACGGCAACGCGCCATGAGGTCCTCTTCGGCTTGGATTCTGCGGTCGGGGACACGCCGAGATTATGAAGCGCTTAACACAAGAAATCGTCGTATATGGTGTCGGAGCGAATCAAGATGTGTTGCGGCATGGTGTATTTGTGCAACGGAAAACCGTTGGGAATACTTGGAAAAGACGATAGGCTGTGACAACGCTGGCATAACGTGCTCGCGGTGATGGCAGTTGAGGACGGTAGTCGAGCTACTTAAGCGCTTGACAAGCTGAGAAAAGTCGGTTATATTGAATGCCATCGTTCACCTCAGGCAGGCAGAGAAGCCGAGAGGTGGCCCAAGCTCATTGCTGAGCTGGACGTCGGCGACGACGCCCAAGAGACCAGGAAGGACACAAGAATGAACGTCAAGAAGATCGCGGCGGCCGGTATCGCGGCGGCGTGCCTCGTCAGCGTCGCTGCGTGCGGCGGCAACAACGGCGGCTCCGCGGACAGCAACAACAAGGCCGGCATCACCTATCCGCAGATCAAGCTCGGCGAGACCGACAAGGACCTCAAGGCGGAGATCACCTTCTTCAACGGCCGCACCGACATGGGCCTCGCGGACTACCCGGGCAAGAACTGGGAGTCCTACATGAAGGACTTCAACGCGATGTACCCGAACATCAAGGTGAAGGTGCAGACCGACTCCAACTACGCGGATTCCGCGCTCACCCGCCTTCAGGCGAACAACGACTCGTGGGACGTCATGATGATCCCGGCGGTCGACCGCTCCGAGTTCTCGAACTACTTCGTCTCCTACGGCAAGACCGAGGACATGGACAAGGAAATCAAGCTCGCGAACGAGAAGGCCTATGACGGCCAGACCTACGGCATCGCGACCGACGGCCAGACCTCGGGCATCGTCTACAACGCCAAGGTCTTCGAGGAGGCCGGCATCAAGGAACTGCCGAAGACCCCGGAGGAGTTCCAGGCCGATCTCAAGCTCATCAAGGAGAAGACGAAGGCCATCCCGCTGTACACGAACTTTGCCGAGGACTGGGCGATGGGCGCATGGGATGCCTACATCGGCGGCAACGCGACCGGCGATCCGAAGTTCATGAATCAGGTCATGCCGCACGACAAGACCCCGTTCAAGAAGGACGACGAGGCTCCGGACACGCACCCCTACGCCGTCTACAAGACACTCTACGACGCGGTCGCCAACGGCTACACCGAGGAAGACTACTCGACGACCGATTGGGAGTCCTCGAAGGGCAAGATCAACAACGGTGAGATCGCGACGATGGTGCTCGGTGCGTGGGCCGTGCCGCAGATGAAGCAGGCCGGCGACCACCCGGACGACGTACAGTACATGCCGTTCCCGATCACGATCGACGGCAAGCAGTACGCGACGCTCGCGGGCAACTACTCGATGGGCATCAACAAGAACTCCGACGCCGACCGTCAGAAGGCCGCGATGATCTTCGTCAAGTGGATGACCGAGAAGTCGGGCTACGCGAAGAACGAGGGCGGCATCCCGATTGTCAAGGACGATGATTCCTACCCGGACACCTACGAGCACTTCAAGGACGTCGAACTGATCGTCGACGACCCGGCGAAGGAAGGCGAAGAGGACCTCTTCGCTGACATCAACTCGGATTCCGAGCTCGGCATCAACAACGGCAACGGCAAGAAGATTCAGGACATCGTCGTCGACGCCGCGAACAAGACGAAGACGATTGACCAGATCATGGACGAGTGGGATCAGAAGTGGGGCGCGGCTGTCGAATCCGAGAGCTGACCTGACTGGCGTCAGCGCCCATGACGGGTGCTGACGCTCTCGATCCATTCCCATGGCATAACCTTAACTCCTTTCCCTTTTTCCCCTTTCTTTCCTCGATGAGGGCCGGAACGGCAACGTTCCGGCCCTCATCGTTGTTATGGGGAAGTGAGAGGGGGCGGGGATGTCCGCAATGGCCGTGCCGCGCCGCCTGGATCGGATCCCGGCACCCGGCCGCCAACGTCGCGACACGCCGAAACGCCCGTTCTTGGCCCATCTTCGGTGTGCGGAAATTCGCCTGCGGAGGAATGATATAGTTATGCGCTTAAGTATCGCGGAACTGGCATGGCATGAGGGTGTGCATGTCGGCGAAATCGTTGGAAAATCAACGAAAAGTCGACGTAAAACATCGCTCGTACCGCCGCATGGGCGTGCTGAAATGCACAGCTTATTGAGTGAAGATCGGCGCAATGTGCGATGACGGACGTTGAGCGGAGGGTCGTGGCCGCGACGGCGCTGTCAGTTGCGTAGCAGGGTTGAAAATCGCCGCAATATCAGGGAAACGGCGGCTTCTGAGAGTAGTGGAACGCCATCGGAGGGACTTGCGGGGGAAGTGGGTGTCGTTCGTCGTGCGACGCGGGGGAACTTAAGCGCTTGACAAACTGAAAACACACGGTTATATTGAGTGTCATCACTTATCACAGGCAGGCAGAGAAGCCTGAGGTGGGTATTCCAAAGGACTCATTGCTGAGTCGGGAGGAAAACGCAGACGCCCCGGCGTCGGCGGAAGGATAAGGAAGGAACAGAGACCATCATGACTACCACACAGCCGAACGTAGCGGTCGCGGAGCGGTCCGCCGCGGACATCCCGTTCAACAAGCATCGCAGGGATTGGAAGAAGACGGGCATCATCGTCCTCTTCTGCCTCGTGCCGGTTGCGCTCCTCGTCGTCTTCACGTATCTGCCGTTCTTCCAGATGTGCGGATACAGCCTCTACAAGATGAAGTACATCGGCACGCCGAAGTACATCGGCATGAAGAACTACGTCGACATCTTCACCCGTCCCGACCTGCTCGCGACGCTCAAGCTCTCGCTGTACTACATGGTCGGCGCGCTCATCCAGGTGGCCCTCGCGCTCTACCTCGCCACGGTCCTCGCCTTCAAGGTCAAGGGTGGTGCGTTCTTCAAGGGTGCGCTGTTCTTCCCCTACCTGATCAACGGCATCGCGATCGGCTTCATCTTCAAGTTCTTCTACACCCGCGGCTACGTGCTCGATTCGGTGCTCCAGTGGTGCGGATTCGACCTCAACAACCTGCCGTACTGGCTGCGCGACCAGAAGGTCAACAACTGGTCGCTCGTCGCCTCCTCGGTCTGGAGGTACCTCGGCCAGACGATGATCCTGTTCATCGGCGCGATCATGTCGATTGATGGTTCCCTCTACGAGGCGGCTGAGATCGACGGCGCGAACAAGTGGCAGCAGTTCAAGCACATCATCCTGCCGGGCATCCAGACGATCCTCGTTCTGAACATCATCCTGTCGATCACCGGTTCGCTCTCCGCCTTCGAAGCGCCGTACGTCATCACCTCCGGCGCGAACGGCACCGGCACCTTCTTCGTCCAGATGGACAAGATTGCGCACTCTGACCAGAAGGTGGGCCTCGCCTCCGCGATGGCCGTGGTCCTGCTCATCATCATCATGATCTGCGCGCTGCTGCAGAAGATCGTCATGGGCTGGCTGTTCCGTGACGCGGACGATGGCACCGCCAAGGCCCGCAAGCATGCGCAGAAGGTCGAGAAGCAGCGCAAGAAGGCGCTGCGTCAGGCCAACAAGGTCAAGGCCGGCAACGCCCCGCTCTTCAAGAACGGAGCCCAGAAGGAAACCGAGGCGTGAGCACGATGTCTAGCGAAACGATCACCCCGGATATGCAAACGAACTCGCAGAAAGGAAAGGCCATGGAAGCCTCCGTCGAAAAGGTGAGCGCCTGGTACCATGTGCGCCGTTGGGTGCTCTCCTTCCTCAAGTACTTCAGCCTCGTCTTCATCACGTTCTGCGTCCTGCTGCCGCTCGCTTCCTGCGTGTGGACGGCCGCGAAGACCGACGCCGAATACAAGACTGGCAACGTCATGGCGATGCCGCACAACTGGTTCAACTTCCAGAACTACGCGGATGCGTTCAAGCTGTCGAACATGGCCGTCGCCTTCCGCAACTCCTTCATCGTTCTGGTGTGCGTCTGCTTCATGACGACGATCATCGGCACCCAGCTCGCCTACGTCCTGAGCCGCTTCCAGTTCCCGGGCAACGCGTTCATCCGCGGCGCCTTCACGATCGCGGCACTGCTGCCGGGCATCGCGATGCAAGTCGCGGTCTACAAGATCATGGGCTCGCTCGGCATGATTAACTCGTTGTGGGGCTACATCATCATGTCGATGGGCACCGATGTCATCTCGATCTACATCTTCATCCAGTACTTTGAAAACCTGCCGATCTCGCTTGACGAGGCGGCGATGATCGACGGCGCGAGCTACTTCACGATCTACGGCCGTATCCTGCTGCCGCTGCTCAAGCCGGCAATCGTCACGGCTCTCATCCTCAAGGGCGTCGGCATCTACAACGAGTACTACGCCGCGAACCTCTATCTGCAAGACAAGCAGAAGCTCGGCACAGTGGCAATCTCGCTGTACGCCTTCACCGGTCCGCAGGGCTCGAAGTACAACCTGATCTGCGCAGGCGTCATCGTGACGCTGCTGCCCGCCCTGATCCTGTTCCTGATCTTCCAGAAGCAGATCTACAACGGCGTTGCAGCCGGCGCAGTCAAGGAGTAATTTCCAGACTTACCCTTCCCCTTTCCTCACCGTCAGGGAGCCGTGCCGAGCGAGTTGCGTGCGGCGCGGCTCCCTTTCTCCTCTTCTTTCCCGATTTTCCGTCGGCGGCCTCGGGCCGCCCACAATCCAGGAGCACATATCATGACCAACACCTCTTCTACCTTCGCCCCGCTGTCGAGCGGCTGGACCGTCACCGCAATGAATCCGGAGGTCGTGCCCGCCGACCTACGTGAGAAGCTGACCGCCGGCATCCCGGCGACCGTCCCGGGCGAGGCGACGCTCGACCTGCTCAACGCCGGCCTTATCCCCGACCCCTTCGATGGCGACAACGAGAACAAGCTGCAGTGGACCGGCGACGTCGACTGGCGTTTCACCTGCACCTTCGAATGGCATGACGACAGCAACACACGCCACGATCTCGTCGCCTACGGCCTCGACACCGTCGCGACGATCGAACTCAACGGCGACCCGGTTGCGCAGACCGAGAACTGCCACCGCTCCTACCGCTGGGACGTGCGCGACCTGCTGCGCGACGGCGAGAACGTGCTCACCGTCACCTTCATGTCCCCGGTGCGCTATTCCGACTCCGAGGAGCAGCGCCGCGGCTACTACCCGCACACCGAGCACCACGCCTTCAACCAGATCCGCAAGCCGAGCTACTCCTTCGGCTGGGATTGGGGCATCGACGTCGCGAACGCCGGCATCTGGCGTGAGATCGGCATCGATTCGTGGAGCGGCGTGCGCCTCGCCGAGGTTCGCCCGCTCGTCGACGTTGCCTCCGACGGCACCGGCATCCTCAACGTGCACGTCAAGGTCGAGCGCGAAGGCCATGGCCGCATCATGAACCCGATGGACGCCCACAAGTTCCAGACGCCGGTCCCGGTCCACGTGACGCTCGAAGGCTACGGCACGATGCTTGAGGCCGATGGCTCGGTCGATCAGGGCCGCGACGAGACGACGATCACGATCGCCGTGCCGGACGCGAAGCTGTGGTGGCCGCTTGGCTACGGCGACCAGCCACTCTATGCCGTCGACGTCAAGGCCGGTGCCGATCTGCAGGCCGAATGGAAGGGCCGTATCGGCTTCCGCGCCACCCATGTCGACACGCGCGCCGACGACCTCGGCCGCCCGTTCCAGATCTACGTCAACGATGTGCCGGTGCACGCGCACGGCTACAACTGGATCCCCGACGACGCGTTCATCGCGCGCGTGACGAAGAAGGACTACGAGCGCGGTATCCGCGACCTCGTCGAATCGAACTCGAACATGGTTCGCGTCTGGGGTGGCGGCATCTACGAAGCCGACGAATTCTACGATCTGTGCGACGAATACGGCATCATGGTCTGGCAGGACTTCATGCTCGCGTGCGCCGCCTACCCGGAGGATCCGGAGACGAAGGAAGAAGTCGAGGCCGAAGCCCGCGAAGCCATCGTGCGCCTGTCGAGCCACCCGAGCCTCATCGTCTGGAACGGCTCGAACGAAAACTACGTGGCCTACGCAGAATGGGGCGGCTACAAGCAGGCCGTGCGTGACGACGACCTGCCGGCGAACGAATACGGCTACGGCGAGAAGGGCTGGGGCGACTACTACTACTCGGAGCTCTTCCCGCAGCTGCTCGCCGAGCTCGACCCGACGCACGTCTACCTTCCGAGCTCGCCGATGAGCTTCACGAAGTTCACGAACGCGAACTGGGACACCGACGGCACGATGCATATCTGGGATGCATGGAACCGCAAGGATTACCGCATCTACGCCGAGTACACGCCGCGCTTCGCCGACGAATTCGGCTATCAGGCGCCTCCGGCATGGAGCACGCTCGTCGGCGCCGTGCACGACGAGAAGCTCGAGCCCTTCGGCAAGCAGATGCTCGTGCACCAGAAGGCGATGGGCGGCAACCACAAGCTCGCCCGTGGCATGCGTTCGCATCTGACGCCCGGCCACCTCGACGACGTGAGCTTCGGCGGCGTCGTCAACGGCAAGCCGAGTGACGGAGCGCACAGCTGGCTCATCCCGACCGACGACTGGGACGACATCCAGGACTGGCACTGGGCGTGCCAGCTGCAGCAGGCGCATGCGATGAAGTTCGGCGTCGAGCATATGCGTTCGCTCGCGCCGGTCAACGCAGGCGCGCTCATCTGGCAGCTCAACGACGACTGGCCGGTCGTGTCCTGGGCGGCCGTCGACTTCAACGGCCATCGCAAGCCGGTGTGGTATGCGTCGCGCGACTTCTTCGCGCCGCGTCTCGCGACGATCCAGCCGCGCACGTCCGAGGAGTACCGTCAGACGCACAGCTGGGAAGGCGTCAAGGTGGGCGCCGACCACTTCGAGCTCATCGTCCTCAATGACACCCGCGAATCCGTCAAGGACACATGGACGGTGCAACGCGTGACGTTCGGCGGCGACGTGCTCGCGACGCAGACGATCGACGTCGACCTCGACGCGAACTCGCACAAGGGATACACGCTCGACGACGCCATCGTCGGCTACGACGATCCGAACGCGGAGCTCATCGTCGCGACGCCGTCCGACAACTCCTTCGCGCGCGTCGTCTACAATCCGGCCGAAGTCGTCGACCAGTCGCTCGCCGCGCCCGGCGAGGCGTTCACGGCGGACGCGAAGAAGGTCGACGGCGGCGTCGAGCTTACGGTGACGGCGAAGGACTACGTGCGCGACCTGTTCGTCATGGTCGACAAGGTGGATGCGAAGGCCAGCGTCGAGGAAGGCCTCGTCTCACTGCTGCCGGGCGAATCGGTCACGTTCCACATCACGACGGACGCGGATGATCCGCAGGCCTTCACGGCGCCGAACGTGCTGCGCAGCGCGAATGACCTCAAGCGCGAAGCGAAGTGATGATTTAAGCGGCCATCAGCGCTTCGGCAACTGATGGCCGCTTAACTATCGTCCGGACCATTCGACCTGTTCGGACGAGACAATCGCACAATACGCAGAATTATAAGAAAAGTCGGACGATTATGAGGAAAAGTCGGACGGCGAGATGCGTCGACCGACCTTTCTCTATACAATGGTTCTGAAGCGATTCAGTGCAGGCGTCCCCGCGGATGCGACACGGAATCGCGAGGCACCAAGCACAACGCATGACGTCCGGGCATGGACGGCGGCCACGGAGCGCAGCGGCACAGTGGCGTGCGCACAGCGTGACGGGATGGGAGACAACGACATGGCGACACAGAAGACGAAGGTCACGATCTTCGACGTGGCGAAGGCATCGGGGGTGTCGAGCAGCGCCGTGTCCTACGCATTGAACGGGAAACCGGGGGTTTCCGACACGACGCGCGCGAAGGTGCTGCAGGTCGCCAGGGAGCTCGGATGGAAACCGAACGGCGCTGCGCAGTCGCTCGCGCAGTCCAAGACGCGGCGCATCGGCCTGATCCTCGGCTACGATCCGCAGCTGCTCGCCGTCGAGCCGTACATGATGAGCCTCATCTCCGGCCTCGGCGCGGAGCTCGAGGAGAAGGACTACTCGCTGCTCGTGCGCATGTCGATGGACAGCGACGACGAGGATTCGATCATCGAGGATTGGGTCGCGACGAGCAACGTCGACGCAATGCTGCTGCTCAATCTCGAAATCGGCGACCCGCGCATCGACATGATGAAGCAGAATCCGCAGATGCCGGTGCTCGCCGTCGCCGACGCGTCGCTCACCGCCGGGCTGCCGACGCTCGCGAGCGACGACGCGGCCGCCGTCGGACTCGCCGTGCGTCACCTCTACGATCTGGGCCACCGCAACATCGCGCGCGTCGCCGGCCCTGAGGAACTCGGTCACTCGTACATCCGCGACGCCGCGTTCTCCGAAGTGACCGCCGAACTCGGCGTGCGCTACCGCTGCCTGCACACCGACTACACGCCCGCGGCCGGCGCCGACGCGACGAAGCGACTGCTCAGCGTCAATCCGGCGCCGACGGCGATCATTTACGACAACGACGTGATGGCGCTCGCCGCGGAAGGCGTCGCGGCGGTGAGCGGCGTGCGCGTGCCCGAGGATCTGTCGATCATGAGCTGGGACGATTCGTTCATGTGCGAGGCCGCGCATCCCGGCATCACGGCGCTCAACCGCGACATCGTGGAATCAGGACGCATCGCCGCGTCGCTCATGCTCAAGCTCATCGATGGTGAGGAAGTGGACGTCGTCGAGGAACCGCCCTACGTGCTGCGCGTGCGCGAATCCACCAGCCCGGCCCCGGAACGCTGAGATGTGCGGCGCATGCTCGCCGCATAGGAGAAGAAAGACGGCAGCGGCCCCGCCTGATAAGTCATGCAGGCGGGGCCGCTGCCGTATCCATAGGATCCATAAATGAACCGGACGATCGCAATGCGCACCGGTGGCGATCGCGAAGATGCCTGTTGGCGAACGCTGCGGGTGCAAGTTGCGGCGGTCGCGTTCGCGCGGCGGGGTGTTGCGAACGGTTCGGGTGCAAGTTGCGGCGGTCGCGTTCGCGCGGCGGGGGTGGGTCAGGGAAGATCAGGCGTCGTGGTCGGCGGGAGTGTCGCGCGGCTTGAGCTGGAAGGCCTTGCAGGTCCAGCGCATGACCGCCCACATCGAAACGCCGGCGCCGAGGACGCACCACAGAATCGGCACCCAGACAATCGCGCCGGGCGCGAACCACATCAGCACGAACGGCAGCGCGATGAGTGCGACGTTGCCGAGCGCCAACAGCGGCTTCATCAGCGACAGGCGGATCGACTGGCGGATCTGCTCCCACCAGGACAGCTTGCTGCGGCCGGACAGCGGCAGCACGAAGGACAGCATCATCGCGACGATGACGAGCGCGCCGAGCGTGACGCCGTAGATGATGGACGCTGCGTCGCCGGACTGCCGCGAGATGTACCACAGGTCGACGGCGCCGATCGCGAAGAGGACGATGAACAGCAGCGAGAACAGCATGTTGACGCCGAAACGACGTTTGACCGCGCGCCAGAAGGTGCGCAGGACGCCTTCATCGGTGTCCTCGACGATCTCACGTGCGACTTCGCAGGCGGCCGAGGTCGCCGGACCGATCGTCACGATCGGAATCGAACAGACGAACCATGCGACGGACAGCATCGCGAGGTCGCCGATGCGGCCCATGACGATGTTGAACGGATTGTCCTGACGGAACAGGCTGGAACTCATGGCGGTGTCTCCTCTCCAGATGGCTTCGGATGTCTACAGATTCTTGTCTACAGATGATTCTGGCGTGCAGTCAGTGGATCGCATGCCGCTGCCGGCACGTTCAACGGTACAGGTATTCGATGAAACGCTGTGCGTTGCCGCTCTGCTTCGTGTTCGCGACGACGCCGATGAGCGCGGCGTCGGAGGTCGCAAACTCATGCCAGCGTTTCGCATCGTCGAGCTTGAGGCCGTAGGGTTCCGCCTTGCCTTTGCCGCTGCCGGAGTCGTCGACGTCGTCGGCGAGCGCGGAATCGTCGAATCCGTGGAAATCCTCGACATAGGCGTGCAGATCGCCGTATTCGCCGGCAGGCAACGCCGATTTGAGATTCGTGAAGTAGCCGTAGCCGGCGAGTTCGCGGAAGACGGAAGGCGGTGCGATGACGACGTCGATCTGCTCGCTCGAGATCATCGTCTGCAGTTTGGAAAGGCCGTCCTTCTTCGTGTCGAAATAGTCGTCGATGATGACGTCCTGCCCGAGCGTCTTCGCGTACTGCTCCTGTAGCTTCGCAGATTCGCCGAGCGGCAGCGTGCTGTCGACGACAGCCGCGTACAGCGCGGGACGTTCGCGCGGCGAGACGAAACGGACGATGACGAAGGCGCACAACGCGATGATGATGACGGCGGCGACGCACGGAATCAGGAAATGCTCGCGGAAATAGGCGGCCTTCTGCCGCATCGGCAGTTTCGCGAACACATACAGTTTCGATTTGCCGGCGTATTGCGGGGACTGCGTGAGCGTGTCCACGGCCGCGCGCTGGGATTCGGTGAGCCGATCGTTCGGCGAATGCTTGTCTGCTGCCATGGCGCCCTTCCTCTCGTCATATCTTCCGGCGGCGTCGCCGGTGGCCGCGGTGCGCACATCGGCGTGTCGAAGTGAACCTCAGCCATGTTCTGTTTGCGTTACTTAACCGCTTAATTTATACTGGTTGAACGAAAAAGTCAACCCCTTATGTAGTGCCGACGGCGGAGCTTACGGGGGAACTGAATGCGCGGCGGACACGCCGCAGTTGTGCGAAGGAGACAACGATGTTCGACAACGGAAACCATGTGGTGCTGCGTCGCGACGGCGTATGCGTCGTGCTCAAGACGCCGCAGAATGAGATGCCGCAGGTCGAGTACTGGGGCGGCGATTTCGGCGTGTCGAGCGCCGAGGACGTACTCGCGATGCTCGACGTGATGACGCTCAAGGTGACGCCGCCGGACGAGAATCCGGACGCGGCGCTACGCCCGTCGATTCTGCCGCAGGGCGCCGAGGCCTTCGCGGGACGCCCGGGACTCGAGGCGTACCGCGGCGAGAAGCCGGTGTTCGTGCGCTGGACGTCGGTGACGACCGAAGCGCATGACGACGTCGCGCTCGACGTGTACGCCGAGGACGCCGTCAACGAGGTCGCGCTCGACATGCGCCTCGAACTCGCCGAAGGAGGCCTGCTGCTCGCGAAGGCCACCGTCGGGAACGCCGCCGAGGGCGGCGAGCCGCTCGTCGTCAACTGGCTCGACCTGACGATGCCGATCCCGCGCCGCGCCGACCATCTGACGCAGTTCACCGGCCGCTGGCCGCTCGAAAAGCAACCGGCGACGACGGCATTGCCGGTTGGCTCCGTCACGCGCGACTGCCGCCACGGCAAAACGAGCCACGAAAGCCCGTGGCTGTTCATCGCCTCCGACGGCGCGCCGAAGTTCTCCGCCGGCGAAGTGTGGGCATGCCACCTCGCATGGAGCGGCAATCAGACCTACCGTCTCGACAACCTGCCGCAGCACGAGGCGCTGCTCGGTGCTGGCGAACTGCTTGGCCCCGGCGAGATGCGCCTCGAGCCCGGCTCGTCCTACGCGATGCCGCAGGTGTGTTTCTCCTACTCCGATGCCGGCCTCGACGGCGCCGCGAGCCGCTTCCACCGCTGGCTGCGCGCGCTGCCGCAGCATGTGCGCACCGACCGTCCGGTGACACTCAACACCTGGGAGGCCGTCTACTTCGACCATGACGAGGCGACGCTGATCAAGCTCGCCGACCTCGCCGCGAAGGTGGGAGTCGAACGCTTCGTGCTCGACGATGGCTGGTTCCATCTGCGTCGCGACGACACAAAGGGCCTCGGCGACTGGGTCGTCGATCCCGAAGTGTGGCCGAACGGACTCGACGCGCTCGCGAAGCACGTGCACGGCCTCGGCATGCAGTTCGGCCTGTGGTTCGAGCCGGAGATGATCAACCTCGATTCCGACTGCGCACGTGAGCACCCCGACTGGATCCTCGCGGCGCCCGAGGCGGTGCCGTGCCGCGCCGACGTCTCCTACCGCACGCAGTACGTGCTCGATCTGGCCAATCCGGACGCCTACCGCCATGTGCATGACCAGATGGCCGACCTCATCCGCGAACTGGGCATCGACTACATCAAGTGGGACCACAACCGCGACGTGACCGAGCCGGTGCACGCCGGCCATTACGGGCTGCACGCGCAGACCGAGGCCTGCTACCGTCTCTTCGACGAGCTCAAGCACGAGTTCCCGGGGCTCGAGATCGAAAGCTGCGCCTCGGGCGGCGGCCGCACCGACGCCGGCATCCTGCAGCACGCCGACCGCATCTGGGCTTCCGATTCGAACGATCCTCGCGACCGCGTGGATATCCAGCGCTACACCGAGCTCGTCGTGCCTCCGGAGATGATCGGCGCACATATCGGACCAAGCCCGGCGCATTCGACGTGGCGCGCGACCGACCTGTCCTACCGTGCGGCGATGTCACTCGAAGGCTGCTCCGGCTTCGAATGGAACATCCTCGAATGCACGCCCGAGGAACTCAAGCAGATCACCGAGTTCGTCACGCTCGTCAAGGAACTGCGCGGCATCCTGCACTCCGGATCCGTGCACCACGCCGACTTCCACGATCCGGCACTGCGTGCACGCGGCGTCGTCGCCGACGACGCTTCGCGCGCGATCTGGGTCATCGCGACCGTCACGAATCTGCGCGATATCCTTACCGAACGGCTGCGCCCGGCCGGCGTGTGCGACGACCGCGTCTACCGCGTGCGCATGCGTCAGGAGATCGGCGAGTCGCGCTGGGGCTGGAACACGCCCGAATGGATGCGCGACGCGCGCACGGAGGACGGCTTTGTCGTGAGCGGCGCGCTGCTCGCGCACATCGGCCTGCAGATCCCGCCGTTGTGGCCGCTGCAGGCGATCGTTCTCGACATTCAGGAAGTGCGGTGAAACTTGCCACTTAAGCGCTTCAGTGATACGCTCGGTATCGTACGCGCACGAAAGCGCGCATGGCCGTCACGGTCAGGCAACGTCAACGAAGACAGCGGACGACAATCGGAAGGAAGACGATGACCACCACCAATGCGAAGTATCAGATCGGGACGCCGGAGAACAAGAAGTTCCTCGACATCTCCCGTGACAACCTCATCGCGTTCGGACGCCATTTCCCTGCCGTCGACGGCAGCTCGTACTGGCTCGGCGATGACGGCACGCCGTGGAAGGACCGCAATCGCGCCACCTGGATCACGTGCCGCATGACGCACGTCTACTCGCTCGCGACGCTGCTCGGCGTCGACGGCGCTGCCGAACTCGTCGACGACGGCATCCGCGGCCTGCGCGGCGTGCTGCATGACGAGGAGAACGATGGCTGGTACGCCGAAATCACGCCGGACATCTGCCACATGCCGACGAAGCAGGCCTATGCGCACGCCTTCGTGCTGCTCGCCGCCTCCTCGGCGCTGCTCGCGGGACGGCCGGGCGCCAAGGAGCTGCTCGAACAGGCCGAACACGTCTATCTGACGAAGTTCTGGGATGATGAGATCGGCCTGAGCGTCGACACGTGGAATACCGAGTTCACCGAACTCGACACCTACCGCGGCCTCAACGCGAACATGCACTCGGTCGAGGCGTGCCTCGCCGTCGCCGACGTCACCGGTGACGAAAGCTGGCGTGAACGCGCCGGCCGCATCATCGGCCATGTGCTCACGTGGGCGGAGGAGAACAACTGGCGCATCCCGGAGCACTTCACCTCCGACTGGATGGCGCAGCTCGAGTTCAACGCCGACAAGCCGGACGACCAGTTCAAGCCCTACGGCGCGACGCCGGGCCACGGCATCGAATGGGCGCGCCTGATCACGCAGTACGCGCTCTCCGTGTACGGCAAGGACGGCGTACTCAATGGCGACGGCAAGAAGTACCTCGACGCGGCCGAGCATCTATTCAACCGCGCGGTCGAGGACGCATGGGACGCCGACGGCGCGCAGGGCATCGTCTACACGACCGATTGGGAAGGCAAGCCGGTCGTGCACGACCGCATGCACTGGACGCTCGCCGAAGGCGTTAACACGGCGGCGACGCTCTACCACGTCACCGGCAAGCAGGAGTACGCCGACTGGTACGCGACCTTCCTCGAGTACATCGACACCTATCTGATGGACCACAAGAACGGTTCGTGGTTCCACCAGCTCAACCGCAAGAACGAGGTCATCGACACGGTCTGGCCGGGCAAGTCCGACCTGTACCATGCGACGCAGGCGATGATGATCCCG
Source organism: Bifidobacterium sp. AGR2158 (assembly GCF_000424225.1). Taxonomy (NCBI): domain Bacteria; kingdom Bacillati; phylum Actinomycetota; class Actinomycetes; order Bifidobacteriales; family Bifidobacteriaceae; genus Bifidobacterium; species Bifidobacterium sp. AGR2158. The sequence goes on along the minus strand of NZ_AUJM01000012.1, from coordinate 217,103 downwards.
CTGCGCGACCCCTCGCTCTCGATCGCTCCGGCGACGAAGAAGGGCGTTGAGGAAGGCCTCGACTGACGGCGAGCACAGTATGAACACGGTGAGCACTGTGCATACTGTCGCTTAGCGTGAACGGGCGCCGCGGCTGCTGTCGCGGCGCCCGCTCATATATTGGTGCCTATCGGGTTTCGGATGGACGGTGCTGTGCCTTACTGCACCGTGACCGGACGGAATTCGATATAGCCGCGTTCGCCCTTCGGCTCGAGCTGGATGCGCGGGGACTGCGTGCTCCAGCGGTAGCCGAGCACGGATGGGTCGTAGCGGTCCGCCGCATGTTCGACAAACTGGATCGCCTCGCCGTAGTCCGCTTCGGCGAAGGGCTGCCCCTGGAACATCAGATAGTCCGCTTCGGGCAGCTCGATGATGTCGAATCCGTCGGGGACCGGGCCGTCGTAGTAGACGCCCACCTCGACGCCCTGCACATAGGTCGAGGTGCCGGGCTCGCGGTACGCGGCCGGCAGCCACAGGCACACCGGCTCGCCGCACAGCGAATCCATGCTCAGCAGCGTGCCCCAGACGTCGCAGCCCACCTCCTCGCAGTAGGCCCAGTAATCGTTCGCGGACGTGCCGCGTTTGATGATCGCCTTGCGGCGTGGCTTGTGGATCGGGGTGACACACAGGTACTGCATCGTATCCATGTCGATCGTGTCCTTTCGTGGTTGCTGATACTGGACGCCGTAAGGATGGAACAACGTGATCGGGCTCGGCGAACGGGAGAAGTCGCCCGGTGTGCGCCCGAATTCGCGCCTGAACGCGCGTACGTAGCCGTCGACGCTGCCGAAGCCATACGCGAAGGCCGTCTCGGTGACCGGACGTGCATCGTGTTTGAGCGCCATCGCCGAACTGCTCAGCCGCATCCGTCGCATGTAGGCGGCCGGCGTCAGACCGGTCATCTCGCGGAACAGGCGGTAGGCATACCATGGTGAGAACAGCGCCGCGCCGGCCAGATCGGACATCGTGACGCGTTCATGCAGATGCCGCGCGATGTAGTCCTGCATCCGCTGGACCGCGGCCGTTCGTTCGTCCATCGTCGTTCGTCTCCTTCGACAGCTTCCATGTAAGTCGATGTTCTGCGCTGATGCTCGACCTTTTTTGCCATGTTCGTGAGGCTCGCCGTAACAACGTGTCCGTAGAATGGACGTCAGCCGTCCACGCATGCGCGCGTGGTGCGGCCTTTTCCATGCCATTGCCATGCCACGGACGGCCGTTCGCGGCAATGCGAAACAAAGGACGATCATGGCCTCCACATCCGAAGTGAGTGAGCAGCCGCAACAGCTGCGCAAATCATTGAAGAACAGGCACATCCAGCTCATCGCGCTCGGCGGCGCGATCGGCACCGGCCTGTTCTACGGCTCGAGCGAATCGATCTCGCTCGCCGGCCCCTCCATTCTGCTCGCCTACATCATCGGCGGCGCCGCGATTTTCATGATCGTGCGCGCGCTGAGCGAAATGAGCGTCGAAGACCCGAAGGCGGGCGCGTTCAGCTACTACGCGTCGCGCTACTGGTCGAAGCGGGCCGGATTCATCTCCGGATGGAACTACTGGTTCAACTATGTGCTCGTCTCGATGGTCGAGCTCGCCGTCGTCGGATCCTTCGTCAACTACTGGTTCCCGAACATTCCGCAGTGGGCATCGGCGGCGTTCTTCCTCGTGCTCATCACAATCCTCAATCTCTTCGGGGTCAGCGAATTCGGCGAATTCGAATTCTGGTTCGCGCTGATCAAGATTGTCGCCGTCATCGCGATGATCGGCGGTGGCCTGGCGGTCATCATCATGAATCTGCCGACCGATTCGGGCGTGCGCGCGTCCTTCGCGAACTGGTTCACGATCGACGGCGGCTTCTTCCCGAACGGCGTCATGTCGCGCGCCGCGGACGGACGATGGACGGGTCTGCTGATGGCGCTCGTCGTCGTCATGTTCAGCTTCGGCGGCACAGAACTCATCGGCGTGACGGCGGGTGAGGTCGCCGAGCCGCGCAAGACGATCCCGAAGGCGACGAACGGCATCATCTGGCGCATCCTTGTCTTCTACGTGGCTGCGCTCGGCATCATCATGGCGGTCGTGCCGTGGAACAGGATCGACGGTCAGATGAGCCCCTTCGTGCAGATCTTCGACTCGGTCGGCGTGCCGGTGGCCGCCGGCATCCTCAACTTCGTGTGCCTGACGGCAGTCATGAGCGTCTACAACTCCGCGCTCTACTCGAACTCGCGCATGCTGTTCTCTCTGGCCAGGCAGGGCAACGCGCCGGCGTACCTCGGAAAAGTGAACAAGCGCGGCGTGCCGGTCGCGGCAGTGCTCACGAGCGCCGCCGTCACCGTCGTCGCCGTTGTAGTCGTGTTCCTGTGGCCGCAGTTCGCGTTCAACTATCTGATGTCGATCGCGACGATCGCCGCGATCATCAACTGGACGATGATCATGATCACCGAAATGCTGTTCCGACGTCATGTGGCAGCCGGCGACGGCCCGGGTGAACTGCGCGGGCTCACCGGCAAGGAGGCGCTCGACAAGATCCAGTTCAAGCTGCCGGGATGGCGGTGGATGCCGTATCTGATCATCGCGTTCCTGGCGATGGTGGCGGTGCTGATGTGCTTCTCGCCGAGCTACCGCATCGCGCTCATCGCCGGTGTGATCTGGCTCGCCGTGCTGTTCGCGGCATATGCGCTCGCATCGAGGGGCGGCGAACGACGCCGGGAGGCGGCGAAGGAGTGCTGATAGTGGAGTGCCGCATGGCGCTGATGCACGGTCTTTGGCTTTCTACCCGAGTCAAAGACCGTTTTCTGTATGGCAAACGAGTGGCGCATCATGGAGTTTCTGGTTGTCCTTTGAGAAGATGACATCATGTGGTATCACCAAGAAGAAAGTGCGATAATTGGACCGCTGCTTGCGTATGAGCAGGAGCATCCGCATGCGAAGCTGCTGCTTGTGTATGCCGATGGTTCTTCGTGCCATGCAGTGTTGGTTACGTCTTACGAAAGCGACAATGAGAACCTGGTGGAGCAGGATCCGTCCGTTCGGTATGACGAGTTCTATGTCGTGCTTTACGAAGTTCTTGATATCGTTCGCCGTGGAATGGTGAACAATCTCATCGCTGACGGCATGTTGGAGGTCGATTATCGTCAAGCTCCTGTGAAGGTGATCGATGAAGCGCGGGATGTAGTTGTCTATGATCTGCAAGCGCAGCGCTGACGGTTTGCTGTGCGGCTGCGGCTGCTGCTGCACAGCAAACCTTTGTGCCAATGCATGATCGAAAGGTATATACTTTGTATATACGGTATTGAGGTCATGGAGCGGCAAGGAGCGGGATGATGGTCACCACGCTGGTCAAATGGGGCAACGGACAGGGGGTGCGCCTGTCGCGGCAGGTCCTCGAAGAGGCGCATCTGAACGTAGGGGATGAGCTCGATGTTCACGTAGAAGGCGGGAACATCGTGCTCGCTCCGGTTCGGAAACGAATCATTTCCATTCCTGATTTTGCGAGTATGTTCGCCGGTTATTCGGGTCCGCAGCCGCAGGAGGATGACTTCGGTGGCCCCGTTGGCGACGAGGAGTGGTGATGTTCCATTACGGTGATGTGATCTGGGTCGATCTTGATCCAGCTGCCGGGCATGAGCAGACCAAGCGCAGGCCGGCGATCGTCGTGAGCAACGACTCGTACAATCGATTCAACAATCTCATCATGGTCGTCCCGGTGACGAGCGCGCATGAGTATCCGCTGCATATCAACATCGGCGTTATCGAGGATGAGCGGGGCAACGCCATCCACGGCTGGGCACAGGTTGAACAGCTGAAATCATTGGATTTGCGGACCAGAAACGCGACGGTCGTCGGTGAAGTCGACGCCGATGTGCTGAATGCGCTCACGGAGATGATTCTGGGGTGCCTGATGCAACCCACGATGCGCATCGAGCAGTTCGCTTGATCAACGTCGGCGCATGCGGCGGACGGCTCGCGCAACTTCGCTCAGCATCAATCGAAATCGATCATATGAAATGAAATCGTCTGCGGGAATGCTGAAGAACGCAGCAGCCGAGCCGTCCGCCGCATATCTCGATAAATCCTCCTCGATCTCGAGATATGCGGCGGACGGCTCGGCCGTTACGGCTGCGCGCGCGTGAGCGCGAAGTCAGCGCGTGGTCAGCGACGTCAGCACGGTCGGCGTCTGCGCGCGGTCAGCGCGTCGAATCGTCGTTGTGCTTCTTGCCGAGCAGATAGCCCTTGAGGCGCAGCTTCGCCCTCGAGATCTGCTGCATGCGGCCGGACGCGTACAGCACACCGCATGCGAGGATGCCCGCGACGAAGCCGAGGCATGCCTCGGCCACGTTCGACCACGGCGCCGTATCCGCCAGGCCGTTCGCCTCGATGATGCAGTATCCGATGAACATCACGAACGCAATCGAGAACAGCACCGTCATACGTCGGTCCTTCCTCTCGTTGATCTGCGCGTTGTAGTCGGCCACCTTGCCCATCGTCGTGTTGTCGATCATGTCGTCACCTTTCCTTTCGCCGTCGAGGATTTCATCGACGCTGATTCCATAGAGTTCCGAAAGCATCACGAGCAGTGAAAGGTCGGGCATCGTCGAGCCGGTCTCCCAACGGGACACGCTTCGGTTGGACACGCCGATCTGATCCGCGAGCTGCTGCTGCGTCCAGCTGTGTTCAAGTCGGAGCTCCTTGAGGAACGTCCCGATGTGCTTCTGGTTCATCGCGCGCTGTCCTTTCTCTGGTCGGGGAGTGCTTTCGAGCATCAGCTTTGCACCGCGTCGGAGGCAACACGCACATCATCGCCGGGCGCAGCCCGAGAACTCGGGAGATGACCATGGATTGGACACAGGACAACGCTGTCCAATGGCGGGATTCCAACGATTGTGACGATCGGCTATGCGGACGCCGTGTTATGCGATTGCGTGTTGCGGGTGGAGGCGGCGTTTCGCCGCCCAAACTCAGAGATACTAAATTGGGAGGTACTAAGGCCGAAGGGCGCAGTGCAGCGGAAGGAGTAGATGATGGCGTACATCGAATTCAATGATGTGGTCAAGGAGTATCCGGCCGGGGATTCCACGATCCGTGCGCTCGACGACGCGAATTTCACAGCCGACGAAGGCGAGCTGAGCGTCATCCTCGGGCAGTCCGGCGCCGGCAAGACGACGGCGCTCAACATCCTCGGCGGCATGGACACGGCGACCTCCGGCAGGGTCGTCGTCGGCGGCCGTGACATCACCGATCTCGATCACCACGACCTGATCACCTACCGGCGCAACGACATCGGCTTCGTCTTCCAGTTCTACAACCTGATCCCGAACCTGACCGCGCTCGAGAACGTGGAACTTGCCTCGCAGATCTGCGCCGACCATTTCGACCCCGCGGACACGTTGCGCAAGGTGGGTCTCGGCGACCGGCTCAACAACTTCCCGGCGCAACTGTCCGGCGGTGAGCAGCAACGCGTGTCGATCGCCCGTGCGCTCGCGAAGAAACCGAAGCTGCTGCTGTGCGACGAGCCAACCGGCGCGCTCGACTACGAGACCGGCAAGGAGGTGCTCCAGCTGCTGCAGGACATCTGCCACGACGAGCGCATGACCGTGCTCATCGTCACGCACAACTCGGCGCTCGCGCCGATGGCGCATAAGGTCATCCGTTTCCGCTCCGGCAAGGTCGTCAGTCAGGAGATCAACGATCATCCGACGCCGATCAGCGAGATCGAATGGTGAGGTGACGATGACCCGACGCACTGTGAACCCGAACCCGCGCAAGAGCGCATCGCCCGTGGGATCCGCTTTCCTGCTGGACACGCTGCGCTCCTGGCTGCATGCATGGAAGCCGTTCCTTTCGATTCTGATCATCACGATGCTCGGTGTGGCCGTGCTCACCGGCATGTACGCGGGCTGCCGCGATACCTTCGCCGCGGCGAACAGATTCTACCGCGAACAGGGGCTCCACGACGTGCAGGTGGTCTCCACGATGGGGCTCACCGATGATGACGTCGCCGCACTGCGCGATGTGGACGATGTGACGGCTGCGCAGGGCATGCATATGATTCGCGTCCATGTGGACGACGGGTCGAGCAAACGGCTCGGCGCGACCATTCAGGAACCGGCCGGAGACCTCGACCATCCGTATCTGCACGAGGGTCGGCTGCCGGACGGACCGGGCGAGGTGGCCGTCAGCTCGCAGTTCGCGCATGACACCGGCGCGAAGGTCGGTGATACGGTCAAGGTGGCCGACGACGACGACGCCAAGGCTCTGCGCGCGCTGAAGATCACCGGCATCGTGACCGACCCCTCCGACCTTTCGAATCCCGACGGATACTCGAGTGGTGCCTTCCGCTCGACGATGACCAACGACTACGCGTTCTACATGGCGAAGGACGGCATCCGCAGGACCTTCGTCGACTCCTCCGGCGCGCCGATCGCGAGCGCCGACCCGGATGTGTACGGCTCGGTCGTGATCCGGCTCGAGAACGCCGAGAACAAGGATGCGTTCAGCGATAGCTACGACGAATACGTCTCCGGAGTCATCAAGCGTGTCGAGAACGACGTTCAGGGCAGGCGCGAGCAGGCGCGCCGCGATGCGCTCGTCAAGACCGCGCAGGACGAGCTGCAGGCTCAGCAGGACGACGCCTACGCCAAACTCGATGATGCGCAGAGAAAGCTTGACGAACAGCGCACGCAGCTCGACCAGCAGAAGCATCTGCTTGATGTACAGGCCGTGCAGATTCCCGCCGGTATGCCCGCACCCGCGCAGCTCACCGAAGCGCAGCGGCAGTGGGCGGCTGGCGAGGCGAAACTCAAGGCGGCACAGCAGGAGCTCAACGCCCAGCGCAAGGATGCCGACCTCGAGTTCGCGAAGGCGCAGCAGGAGATCGACGATATCGCAACGCCACGCTGGTACATGCAATCCAGATCGGCACTTGCCGGATTCAGCTCATTGAAATCCGATATCAGCTCGATAGAATCACTCGGTCGCGCGTTTCCGATCGTCTTCCTCGTCGTGGCCGTCATGATGAGCTTGACGACGATGAGCCGTCTCGTGGAGGAGGACCGCGGACTCGTCGGCACGTATCTGGGTCTCGGGTACGGCCGTCTCGCAATCACGCTGCGCTATGCGCTGTTCGCGCTGTTCGCGTGCCTCATCGGGGGCGGTCTCGGCTTGCTCATCGGATTCCTCGGCATTCCGGCGTTCCTGCTGTTGGTAATCAAGGGATTGTATGCAATCCCGGACCTCCGTCTTGAGTACGACTGGCTGTATGGCACGATGGGCATCCTGCTCTTCGTCGTGGGCGTGCTCGGCGCGGCGCTGTTCGCATCGGTCCGCGAGATGCGCCAGATGCCGGCCACGCTCATGCGGCCGAAGGCGCCGAAAGCCGGCTCGCGCATCCTTCTCGAGCGCATCAGGCCGCTGTGGAGGCGCATGAGCTTCCTCAACAAGGTCACCGCGCGCAACATCTTCCGGTTCAAGAGCCGTCTCATCATGACGGTCGGCGGAGTGGCCGGCTGCACGGCGCTGATTCTATGCGGTCTGGCCATCAACGATACGGTGGCGGCCATCGGACCGAACCAATACCGGGGCGTCGACCAGTACGACATGCTCGCCGTGGCCAATGACGGCGACGAGCAGGCGCTCAAGGAGAGGCTCGTCTCCGACGGCAGAACGACGGCGATCATGGAAACCCGCATCGAGAACGGTGAGATCACGAACGCCGGCGACCGCAGCTCGAGCATCCAGCTCACCATCGTGCCGCAGGACCAGCTCGCCGAACTCAACGAGATGTTCAATCTCAAGCCCGCGCAGGCGGAATCGTTGTTCGGGTGGATGCACGACGCAGGCAAGGATCAGGCGGTCAAACTGAATAACGACGGCATCATCGTGTCACAGGCGGCAGGACAGTCGCTCGGCTTGCAGGGCGGCGACGAGGTCACGCTGCGCGCCGACGGCACGCAGCCGCATACGGTCAAGGTGACGGCGGTCACGCGCAGTCTCGTCGGCGCCGAGGTGTTCATCTCCCAGGACCTGTACCGGCATCTGTTCCCCGCGCAACAGGGTGGCGGCGTGGAGGAAGCGTTGTCGGGCAACGAGCCGGCGATCACCTGGAACGCCGTCTACGCCAAGCTCAAAGGCGACGACGACGCGCAGATCAAGTACGTGCAGCGGCTCGAAAACGACGCGATCGTGTTGAGCGCAAGCTCCACCGCCTATCAGGCCGAGCATTTCAAGTTCGATCTGATGGGCGCCGTCGTCGGGCTGATCGTCGCGCTCGCCGGCAGCCTCGCGCTCGTCGTGCTGTTCACGCTCGCGCATACGAATGTGTCGGAACGCATGCGCGAGATGGCCACGCTCAAGGTGCTCGGCTTCTACGACAAGGAAGTGCACCGCTACGTCAACCGCGAGATGATGGTGTTGACGATCATCGGCATCATCATCGGCCTGCCGCTGGGGCGGTGGGTCGCCGGACTGCTCACGAGCGTGCTCAACATGCCGGGACTGTATTTCGAAGTGCACATCTTCTGGTGGAGCTATGTCATCACCGTTGTCGCGACGCTCGCCTTCGCGTGGCTCGTGCAGCTGTTCGTCGACCCCGTCCTCGACCGCATCGATCCGGTCAGTTCGCTCAAGTCGGTCGAATAGTGCGGTTGCGCGCCGTGAGTATGCGCAGTGCGAACGGCGCGCAACAGATGGCGGCTACAGTCGAACGTATTATGTCGAATATGCAACAATCTGCGGGCCCCTCCGGCGGTAGCCGTCAGGAGGCCGTGAACAACTCGCTCGAGACGGTTGACGAAGACAACGAGATGGAACGCGGGCTGACGAACCGCCATGTGCAGTTCATCGCGATCGGCGGTGCGATCGGCACTGGCCTGTTCCTCGGCTCGGGCAAGTCAATCGCGCTCGACGGGCCGAGCATCGTGCTCGTCTACATCCTCGTCGGCGGCGTCATGTTCCTGATGATGCGCGCAATCGGCGAACTGATGTACCGTGACCCGAGCCAGCACACCTTCATCAATTTCATCCGCATGTATCTGGGCAACGGCACCGGCAAATTCGCGTTGTGGACATATTGGCTCGTGCTGATCCTGACCGGCATGACCGAACTTTCGGCCGTCGGCCAATACTGCGTGACGTTCTTCCATACGCTCGGCTTCGAACTCAAATCATGGCAGTGGCTCATCGAACTGCTGTTCCTCGCCGCGCTCGTGAGCGTCAACCTGATCGCCGTCAAACTGTTCGGCGAAACGGAGTTCTGGTTCTCGATGATCAAGATCTTCCTGATCCTCGCGCTCATCGTCACGTCGATCATCATGGTCGTCGCCGGCTACCGATACGGCGCGACGAAACTGCCGGGATCCGGGCAGACGTACCCGGCCGGTCAGGCGTCGCTCGCGAACATCTCCGACGGCTTCTCGCTTGCGCCGAACGGGTGGACGCAGATGCTGATGAGCTTCCAGATGGTCTTCTTCTCCTACACGATGATCGAATTCGTCGGCGTGACCGTGTCCGAGACGAAGAATCCGCGCAAAGTGCTGCCGAAGGCAATCAACGGCATCATCCTGCGCGTGCTCGTCTTCTACGTCGGCGCACTGCTCGCGATCATGGCAATCGTGCCGTGGCGTAACTTCATGACGAACGACAACAGCAACCAGTTCTCATCCCCGTTCATCATGGTGTTCGAATTCGCCGGCCTACACTGGGCCGCCGCAGTCGTGTTCTTCGTCGTGCTGACCGCCGCCGCGTCGTCGCTCAACTCGCTGCTGTACTCGGCGGGACGCCACCTGTTCCAGATCGGCGAGGAATCCAAATCGCCGACGTTGAGCAAGCTCGGCGTCGTTTCGAAGACGAAGGTGCCGGCACGTGCGATCGTCGTCTCCGGCGCGCTGATTGTGCTGTCGCCGGCGATCGCGGCGCTGCCGGGGGCGTCCGGTGCCTTCGTGCTGTTCTCGTCGGCTGCCTCCGCCGTGTTCATCTTCATCTACATCCTGACGATGGTCGCGCACTACCGTTACCGCAATTCGCCGCAATTCATGGCCGACGGTTTCCTGATGCCGACCTACCGCGTACTCAACCCGCTGACGATCGTCTTCTTCGTGTTCATCTATGCGACGCTGTTCATCGGCGCGGACACGCGCGGGCCGGCGATCGCCGGCCTCGTATGGCTCGTCGTTTTCGGCGGCTACTGTCTGCTGCACGACCGCTATTCCAGCCGCGGCCTACGTGCGGCCCTGAAGCACTGATCTCGCTTACCTATGTTCAGACGGCAGTCGGTGGTTGATCTCAACCACCGACTGCCGTTTGTGGCGGTTGCGGTGGCAGTCTGTGATTGACCTCAACCGCGTACTGCCATCTGAAGGGTTGATAATGGCGGTCTGTGGTTGAGGTCAACTACGGACTGCCGTTGCTGGGACGTGCGATCGGCGGGATGCAGCCGTCGCCGCAGATGTCTTACAGTGTAAGTAGTTTACGGTGTAAGACAAATTGGTGCCGGATGAAGATGATTGCGAGTGATGATGGATTACACGTTGGAAGCGGTGCATGAGCTGATGTTCGCGATGTGGTCGTCGCGCTCGCGCGCGATGCGCTCTTTCGAGCGCGGCGGCCAAGGCGAGATGTTCGTGCTGCGCGAGCTGTCGTTCCAAGGGCCGCGCACGCCCAAGCAGCTTGCGGAGGCGATGGGCGCCACTTCCGGCCGTATTTCCTCGATCCTGTCCAGTCTGACGAAAAAAGGCTGGATTGTGCGCTCCGAAGATCCGTTCGACCGCCGCAGCGTGCGCATCGCGTTGTCCCAGGAAGGCCGACAGGCCGAGCGTCGGCACAGTGAAATGCTCGTCCGGGATCTGACCTGGGTGTTCTCCCGCATGGGCGAGACGCGCACCCGAGCGTTCGTGGACCTGCTCGCCGAGTTCATGACCTACATGTCCGTCTGTACGCCGGATGGTCCCGTACCGACTGACGAGCAGGTGCAGGAAGCCTTCGCGCGCCGACGACGACTGCACGATCGTATGCTCGCGATGGCACATGGCGACCCGATCTGCCTGCGACCGCCGGACGATTCATTCGAACCCCGTTCCGATACGGAACCCGTGCACCCCGCAGAACCCGTGCAACCCACCGCATAACCCAACCCACCCCACAATCCATCCACCACAAATCCCCCGTACAAGGAGCCCCATGCTGCGAATCATGAAATACCTCTCCAAGACGGAGATAGGCCAGCTGCTGCTATCGCTTGTCACAATCGTCGGGCAGGTGTACTTCGACCTTGAGCTGCCGAGCTACATGGCTCAGATCACCCGGCTTGTCGAAACGCCGGGCAGCCAGATGCACGACATCTGGGTCGCCGGCGGCAAGATGCTGCTCGTCTCGTTCGGCTCGCTCGTCTGCGCCGTCATCACCGGCTACTTCGCCGCGCGCGTCGCCGCGTCCTTCGGCCAGCGGCTGCGCTCGCTCGAGTTCCGCAAGGTCGAGTCCTTCGGCCCCTCCGAAATGCACCGTTTCTCGACGGCGAGCCTCATCACGCGTTCGACGAACGACGTCACGCAGATCCAGATGTTCATCACGATGGGTCTGCAGATGCTCGTCAAAGCGCCGATCATGGCCGTCTGGGCCGTCTGCAAGATCGCCGGCGACGGTTTCGAATGGACGCTCGCGACCGGCATCGCCGTCGCCGTGCTGATCGTCGCCGTCGGCGTCCTCATGGCGCTCGTGATGCCGAAGTTCAAGGCGATGCAGCGGCTGACCGACGACATCAACCTCGTCGCGCGCGAGAACCTTACCGGCATGCGCGTCGTGCGCGCCTACAACGCCGAGGATTACCAGGAGGAGAAGTTCGAGGATGCGAACGCGGCGCTGACGAACACGCAGCTGTTCACGAACCGTGCGATGAGCGTCATGATGCCGCTGATGAGCACGATCATGAACGGCCTGTCGCTCGCGATCTACTGGATCGGCGCCTATCTGATCCAGGATGCCGGCGCCACCGAGAAGCTCACGCTGTTCTCGAACATGATCGTCTTCTCGAGCTACGCGATCCAGGTCATCATGAGCTTCCTGCTGATGAGCATGGTCTTCGTGCTGTGGCCGCGCGCCGATGTCTCCGCGCACCGCGTCATGGAGGTCATCGACACCGAGCCGCTCGTCACGTCCGGCACGCGCGACCGTGGCCTGACCGTGGCCGAGGCGAGGAAGGTCGGCGTCATCGATGATTCCGACGCCGCCGACTACCGCGACGACCTCGAGGTCGCCGGCATGGTCGAGTTCCGCGACGTGAGCTTCGCCTATCCCGATTCGCGCGAGGCGATGCTCGAAGGCATCAGTTTCACGGCGAATCAGGGCGACACCATCGCGATCATCGGTGCGACCGGCTCCGGCAAATCGTCGTTGATCAATCTTGTGCCGCGATTCTACGACGCGACCGACGGTGCAGTGCTCGTCGACGGCGTCGACGTGCGCGACTACGACCTGCGAACGTTGCGCGACAAGATCGGCTATGTGCCGCAGCAGTCGTTCCTGTTCAAGGGCACCGTCGCGTCGAACGTCAGCTACGGCGACCGTCCCGGCGAATCCGAGGATGTGCCGATGCTCGACGCGTCGCGCGCGAGCGGCCGCAAGGCGGAACGTGCGATGCTCAAGGCCGACGAGGAGCGTGCGCTCAGCGCGCAGGAGGAGAACCGCGTCGAGCAGGCGTGCGACGTCGCGCAGGCGACCGAATTCGTCGAGAAGATGCAGGGCGCTTTCGACGCGGCGATCGCGCAGGGCGGCACGAACGTGTCCGGCGGTCAACGTCAGCGTCTGTCGATCGCGCGCGCCGTCTACCGCAATCCGGAGATCCTCATCTTCGACGATTCGTTCTCGGCGCTCGATTTCAAGACCGATCGCGTTGTGCGCGACGCGCTCAAGGCGTATGCGAAGGACGCGACGAAGATCATCGTCGCGCAGCGCGTCGGCACGATCATGGATGCCGACTGCATCCTTGTGCTCGATGACGGCAAGCTCGTCGGCAAGGGCACGCACCGCGAACTGCTCGAGAGCTGCGAGGTCTACCAGCAGATCGCGCACTCGCAGCTGAGCGAGGAGGAGCTCGGCGCCTGAATACGCGCAGGTCGGCAATCGACACTGCATGTTTCATGTGAAACAGCGAAACGCTGAAACAGTCGTTTGAATGGAAGGACAGCAATCATGCCAGGACCAATGGGGCATGGAAGGCCGGGTGCGCCCACTGAGAAAGCAGATGATCTCGGCGGCGCACTCAAGGAACTGATGCGCTTCAGCCGCAGATACATCCCGGCGATCATCGTCGCGCTGCTGCTCGGCGTCGGTGGCACCGTCTGCCAGATCATCGGCCCGGATCGTCTGGGTGACATGACCGACGAGATCACGAAGGGACTGCCGGCGCTCATCAACGGCAAGCCAGTGCTCGGCTCGATAGATATGCACGCCGTCACGCGCATCGGGTGGACGCTCGTCGCGCTGTACGTCGCGTACGCGCTGTGCTCGTATGTGCAGAGCTGGATGATGGCGACGGTCACGCAGCGCACGGCGCAGCGGCTGCGCACGGCGATCGACGTCAAGATGAACAAGCTGCCGCTCAAGTATTTCGATGAGCACAGCAACGGCGATGTGATGAGCCGTATCACGAACGACGTCGACGCCGTCGGGCAGACGCTCGGGCAGTCGCTCGGCTCGCTGATCACGTCGGTCACATTGTTCTTCGGCGCGCTCATCATGATGTTCGTGAACAACTGGCTGCTTGCGCTGTGCGCGATCGCGGCGAGCATCGTCGGCATGGCGCTCATGCTCGTCGTCATGAAGTTCTCGCAGCATTACTTCGTGCAGCAGCAGGTCGCGCTCGGCGACGTCAACGGCCATGTTGAGGAGATGTACAGCGGACACGTCGTCGTCAAGGCCTTCGGCGGCGAGGCCGACGCAATCCGCCGTTTCGAACGCTACAACAACGATCTGTATGAATCCGGCTGGAAAAGCCAGTTCCTGTCCGGCTTGATGATGCCGATGATGAACCTCGTCGGCAACCTCGGCTACGTCGTCGTCTGCGTCGTCGGCGCATGGCTCGCGATGAGCGGGCGCATCGAGTTCGGCGTCATCGTCGCCTTCATGATGTACATCCGATTCTTCACACAGCCGCTTTCGCAGTTCGCACAGGCCTTCCAGAACCTGCAGCGCTGCGCCGCCGGCGCCGAACGCGTGTTCACGTTCCTCAATGAGCCCGAACTCGCCGATGAAAGCGGCAAGCAGCCGCTGCTCGGCATGACCTCCGACGGCGAGATCACGCCGGTCGAAGGCCGCGTGCGTTTCGAACACGTCAAGTTCGGCTACGACCCCGACCGACTGATCATTCATGATTTCTCCGCGGACGTCGAACCCGGACACAAGGTGGCGATCGTCGGGCCGACCGGAGCCGGTAAGACGACGATGGTCAACCTGCTGATGCGCTTCTACGAGATCAACGGCGGCCGCATCACAATCGACGGCATCGACACGAAGGGCGTGCCGCGCTGGAACGTGCACGACCAGTTCTCGATGGTGCTGCAGGACACGTGGGTGTTCCGCGGCACGGTGCGCGAGAACATCGTCTACGCGAAAGAGAACGTGGACGACGCGCAGGTCGTCGCCGCGTGCAAGGCCGTCGGCCTGCATCGCTACATCATGTCGCTGCCGGACGGCTACGACACGGTGCTCGACGAATCGGCGACATTGTCGCAAGGGCAGAAGCAGCTGTTGACGATCGCCCGCGCGATGGTGCAGGATTCGCCGATCCTGATCCTCGACGAAGCGACGAGCTCGGTCGATACGCGCACCGAGGAACTCATCCAGACAGCAATGGACAAGCTCACCGAAGGACGCACCTCGTTCGTCATCGCGCATCGCCTGTCCACGATTCGCGACGCCGACATGATCCTCGTCATGAAGGACGGCGACATCGTCGAACGCGGCACGCACGACGAGCTGCTCGCGCGCGGCGGTTTCTACGCGGACATCTACAACGCGCAGTTCTCACTCGCGCAGTAGGCAGGTGCGCACGCATCAGCGCGTGGGCTCGCCGCCGTTAGGCGGCAGACTGTCCTGTGCCGTGTCGCCGCGCGCATAGAACACGGTGCCGGGGTCGAGTTCATCGGTGAGCAGCTGGGAGACGGTGACCAGATGGAAGCCGCGCTCACGCAGGCCGCTGACGATCTGCGGAATCGCTTCGACGGTGCGTTCGTTGCCATCATGCAATGCGATGATCGCCCCGGCGGACGCACCGTTGAGCACATTGTTCGCGATGTCGTCGGCGCTCGTCTTCGCGTCCCAGTCGCGAGCGTCGACGTTCCACAAGATCACTGATTGGCCATCAGCGCGGGCGGTTTCGACAACGTCCTCGCTCCATGCGCCGTCCGGCGGCCGGAACAACGTCGGCTTAGCCACGCCGGCGTCCTCGATGACTTCATCGGTGTCGTGGAACCATCTGCTGAGCTCGTTGGCGGACAGTGTGTGCAGCTGTTTGTGTCTCCAGCTCATCGAACCGATCTCGTGGCCCTGCGCGGCCATCGTCGCGAGCAACTGCTTGTTGCTGCCCGAAACGAACTGGCCCTGCACGAAGAATGTGGCCGGCGCATCCGCTGTGTGCAGCGCGTCGAGCAGCCGCGGCGTCACCTGCTTGTTCGGGCCGTCGTCGAAGGTGAGCGCGACGCATGCGGTCAGCTCGCAGTCAAGCGGCATTGCCTCGACGACGTCGTCAGTTGCCTTCGTCAGTGCGGCAAGCGCATCGTTGATTTGCGCGTTCGTTGCCGTGGAGGTCGGCTCGAGCACTGCCTTCGCCTGCTCGATCTGCACTTGCAGCCCCGCGCGCAGATTGGCGGGCGCGCGCGCATAGACCGTGTTCGCGAAGGTGAGCTCCTTCTGCAGTTCACCACGACGGTCGGCGTTGCGCGCGCCTTCGACGAGCTGCTTTAACGTGTCAGCGTCAGTCTGCACGTCGCGCATGCGGTTGACTATACTCGTGTTCGCAATCGTGAATCTGGCGGCGAGGTCGGTGAGCGCGGCGGTGTCGGCGCTTGCGTCGCAGCTCGCCGTGGCCAATGTGGAGACGGTGTGGGTGTCATCGATGTGGTCGATCTTGCTCGTGAGCGCCATCGCGTGCTCCTCGCTCACCGTCTTCGCCTCGTCGCCGCGCGCGAGCCTGCCCGCGGATGTGATCGTCGTCGTGTAGGTGGTGTTGAGGGTGGCGAACGCGCGTTGTGCGGACTCGCAGTCGGCGAGCGCGCTCGCGTGCGCCTGCTGCTGATGGCGGTGGGAGGCGCCGATGACCGGGATGATGATCGCCGCGAGCACGCCGGCACCGACGACGATTGCCGTGACAAGCGCGAGGATCATGTTGCGGCGGTGATGCGGCGATGGATCGGCAGCCGTTTCGGTCGCCGATCCGAAGAAATCGGCGGGTTGGTCGAGTTGGTCGTTGTGGTGGTCAGAAGAATCGTCGGTCATGATGCCCCCTCAGTACCCCATTGTTGCGATTGTATTGTTGGGTCCAGTATATGCCCATTGCGCGCGGAATCGATATAAACGGCCGATATGGATGGTTGGTGTGACGACGTCGACTAGTCGCCCCTGCGCATGACTCGGTTGTTCGGGCGAATTGTCGAGTGATGTGCGCGCCGCGCTGACCGGGAGATGCGGCGTGAGGTGGAGAGGTCACAAAAGCGCACGGGGGGGGGATTGGGAATCGGTCACATAATCAATCGCAGGCAATCGCAATCGCACATGGCGGGAGTGTATGGCTAAGGACGTCGATGCATAACCGGATAGTTGCCGCGAACTATCGAGTTATGCGTTGAAGAAGGGTGGCGTGGCCGTTGCGGATGCGGCGCGCAGCCGATGCAGGTCATGCGCGCTCGGGCACATCCGATGGCAGGGACCTGAAATACTGGTGGCGCACGGCGAGGTAGGCGGGGAAACAGGCGAGTATAAGCGCGGCGACGACATAGGCGGTGATGAGGTCGTTGTGTTGCACCCAGGAGCCGAGAGTGCGGTAAGTAATCGTCAAGATCGCCGCCATGCCCGCAACGCACAGTGCAGTCGCGATGAGACGTTCGTTGCGGCGGCGCTGTGCGTCGAGGCACGCGAGCAACAGTCGGTAAATCAGATAGACGGTGGCGAGCCAGAAAACGACCGAGCCGCACAGAATCGTCAGATCGCGGCTGTGCTGCTCGGGCGTCACCGGGCAATGGTCGGGATCGCAATCAGTCGGCAGGTCGGAGACGTGGTTTTCGGCGGCGCAGACGACGAAGAACGCGGTGACGAGCAGCGGAAGAAGATCGAACAGCGCGACGAGTCCGAGCACCCACGAAATCCATTCGGGCGGCCTGTGGAAACGGCCGTCCATTAGCGATGCTCGGAATCGGTCGGCAGTAGCGTGAGCTTCATTATCGGAATCGACAACAACGTCAGATAGGCGATCGAGTACAGGCAGCCGGCGAGTACGTCGCTCGCATAATGGACGCCCAGATAGATGCGCGTCGCCATGACAATCGGCGGAACAAGCGCGAGCAGCACAATCGCAACCCATTTGATCGCGCGCCGCCAATAGCGGTACACGAGATAGATGAGGAAACCGTAGAATGCCGTCGACGCCATCGCATGACCGGAAGGGAAGCTGAAACCGACCTCGTCGATCAGACGATGATCAAGCGGCGGCCGCGGACGGGCGACGATACGTTTGAGCATCTCGTTGAGCGCCGCCTCGACGGCGAGATTGACTGCCGCCGCGACGCCGATACGCCAACGCCGCAACGCGCAGGCGGCGACGAGAATGACGGCAGTGAGTCCGATAAGCGTCGCGACGCCGGACATCTGCGTGAACACGACGACGGCGGGCGTCAGCGACGGCGAGATGACATGCGCGGACAGCCATGTGTAGACCGCCGTGTCCATCGGCAGCGGATCGCCATGCGCGAGCAGCACGGCGATCGCGAAGGCGGTCGCGCCGCAGACGGCGAGGACGCCGACGATCTGCCAGCCGTAGCGGCGCAGGAAGGAATCATGGGGCGTGGAATCGCAAACTTGCATGGCACAAGGGTACGGCGCAGGCACGGACGGAATTTGCGCGCAGGCGACACGGTGGGCATAATGAGGAAGGCATCGAACAGATGTTCGGGCGAGTGAAAGCGAGGAATGGACGTGAGTGCGTGGCGCAGCGTGAGAAGGTTCTACCGGCGGCATCGGACGGCCGTCACGTCGGCAGCCGTGTTCGCGGCGGCGATCGCGCTCGTCGGACGCGTGCCGCTGATGCCCGACGCAGACGCGCTGTACACGCCGTTGAGCGGCGTGAGCTCCTTCATCCTTTCGCCGGCGGCAGGCGGCGCGTTGCTGTATCGGCAGCGCTCGCGACGCGCAATGTGGTGGTATGCGCTCGCGATGGTCGCGGGCACGACGGCGCCGATGCTCTACGGGTACTTCCACAACATCGTCGACGATGGCACGATCGGTGGCATCATCGGTGGCGTGACCGGCGGAATCTCGGCGGGCGTGGGGAACCTGCTCGCGACGCTCGCATCGATGGCACCGGTGCTGTTGTTCATCGGCGGCGCATTGGGCGGCTGCTGGCTCGCGCAGCGGTTCGGCCGGCGTCGGCGGCGATGAACGGCCGCTGAACAATGGTGTGCGTGGCGCGCGAATACGGCGGTGCAAAACAAAGGAAAGAGGCCCGGCCGAAGGGAAGAAGCCGGGCCTCTGAGAGAGAGGAAAGAGAAGAAAGAAGGTTTTCGATTATGTCAACCTTGCGGCTGATGACTTCAATATAACCACCGGTATCTTGAAGCAAGGCTGGAACATGCTGTGAAGTTGCTGAAAATAATGACCGGCGTCATGCGCTCACCGACGGCCACAGCAGTTCGGTCATATGCGAGGCCCAGGCGTTGTGCGAGCCGTTGCCGGGCGCGCCGAGCGCCTTGCAGGCGAGCATCGAGCCCAGCACCGTGCGGAACAGGAACGGCGCGTCCAGACCGCCGCGGAAGACGCCGTCCGTTGCACCGCGCGCGAGGAACTCGGCGAAACGTGCGGAGACGGGGCGGATGACGTTGTCTGCGACCTCGCGCAGCCGTTCATTGCTCGACGACAGCACGATGCCGACGGCCGTCAACCCGACCTTCTCGTCAAAGCAATCGACGATGCGCCGCAGCGCCGCCTGAAGACCCGCGCGTCCCGGCTCGATGCCGTCCAGATCGATCGGCAGCGCGATTGTGTGCGCCAGATGCCGGATGAGGTCGTCGCTGTTCGCGAACCTGCGGTAGATCGTCGTCTTCGCGACGCCGGATTTGCGCGCGACCGCCTCAATCGTGACGGCGCCGATGCCTTGCGCGATGAGGATCTCCAACGTCGCGCGCATGATCTTGACGTCCGTCTGCTCGCGGCGTTCGGCATGTCGCGCCGGCATGCGGACACCGTCGGCCGGCTGTGCTGCTGCGTTCATGACCTTCTTCCTGATTCTGTCTTGATGATTCTGTCTTGCCGTTGCCGCGTGGCCGTGCCGCCGTCAGCTGATGAGCTTTGTGCTTTCGACTTTGCGCTCATACCACAGGTTGAACCGCGTCAGGCCGCGCCGCAGCCCGAAACCGATGATGAGCAGCGGCACAAGGAACAGCGCGAGCTTGCCCATCGCAATCCAATAATCGTTCTGATAGATACCGGCGATCGCGCTGCGCAGCGCGGCCGTCGAGTAGGTGACCGGCAGCCACGGGCTGACATCGCCCAGGAATTGCGGCAGGATCGCGAGCGGATACGCGGCGTCCGAACCGGAGATCTGCATGACGAGGAACAGCACGGCGATCGCCTTGCCGACGTTGCCGAAACTCGCAATCAGCGTGTATGTGAAGAATGAATAGACGATCGCGCTGAACCAGCCATCGAGCATGAACAGCCACGGGTGCACGGTCTGCACGCGCAGGAACAGCAGCGTGCCGGCGAGCGAGAACGTCGCCTGCATCAGCACGATGATGCCGAAGACGAAATAGTGGCCGAGGAACTGCTGCCACGGCTTCGGATCGCCGAGTGCGAGCTGCCGCTTCTTTGACAGGTTCACCTTGAGCGTCACCGCCGTCAGGATTGCGCCCACCCACAGCGGCAGGAAGGTGTAGAACGGCGTCAACGACGTGCCGAAGTTCTCCACGGGGAACAGCGCCTTCGTCTTGAGTTCGACGGGTGCGGACAGCGTGCTCGACAGTTTCGACGAATTGCCGGCGAGCATCTGCTTGACGACGCCCATGTCGCCGGTATTGAGCGCCTTCGTCAGCTGTCCGCTGAAGTCGGCAAGCTTCGTGGACGCCGTGTCGAGTTCGCCGGCGGCGTCGTCGAGCAACGTACGCACTTTGGTGATCTGCTCGTCGGCCGTCGTCGTCGAGCCGTTGAGGTCACCGAGCGCGTCCTTGAGCGTCGTCACGCTCGTCGCCAAGCTGCCGGAGGCGTTCGCGAAGGCCGTGCTCATCTTCTCCAGATCCGGCTTGATTGACGTGTCGAAATCGGTGGAGATGCCGCTCACCGACGATTTCGCCTGCGTGACGAGATCCTTGATCGACTGCCGCGTCTCGCCGTTGACCTTCACATGGTTGGTGATGTCGGCGGCGGCCGCGTCGAGTCGCGACGACAGCTGCGTCAGCGTCGTCGAGGCGTCGCCAAGACGGTCGATGAGCGACTGGATGTGCGCGCGCACGGCGCCGTCCTGCGGCAGCGACGACTTGTCGAGCAGATCTTGCAGCCGGTCGCGCGTCGTCGCATAGTCCTTCGCCTCGGCGGCGACGTTGCCCGACAGGTTCGTGATGGCGGCCGCCGACGCGTTCGCCTGATTGTCGACGCTGCCGAGCAACGTGTCGACGCTGCCGGCGAGCGATTCCATGCTCGCCGAGCTCGTGTCGAGCGCCTGCTGCAGCGCGTCCGTGGACGTGCCGAGCGCGCCCGAGAGATTGTTGACCGACTGTTTTGCGCCGGACAGTTCGCCGACGGCGTTGTCCACGCCCGACTTCGTCTGCGCGACGAGATCCTTCGAACTCGCCATCAACGTCTGCGCGGAACCGGTGAGCTGACTGTACGAACGCAGCATCGACGCGCTGTCCTTGAGCGTCGACGACAGGTCGTCGACCCGCGCATTGAAATTGCTCAGCCGATCCTTCGCCTCGGGTTTGTCGAGCATGTCGACCATCGACGATGCGACGTTGAGCGCCGTGTCGGTGATCGTCTTCGCGAACATCTCGTTGATCGACGCGGCGATCGTGTCGGCGCCCTGCCCGGTGACCTTCGGCGCGAGCGCGTTGAGTTTCTCGTTGTCGTAGTAGTCGAGCACCGCGTGGTCTGCATCGGTTGAGAAGAACGTCAGCATCGTCTTGCTGAAATCCTTCGGGATGATGACGGCGGCGTAGTATTTGCCCGACTTCGTGCCGTCGATCGCCTCCTGCCGCGTCTTCGTGAAGTTCCAGTCGAGCTGTGTGTTCGCGCGCAGCGTGTTGACGACTTCGTCGCCGATGTTGATGCGCATCGGCAGCAGGTCGCCCTTGTATCCCTCGTCCTCGTTCGCGATCGCGAACTGCAGGTTCTTCGTGTTCGCGAAGGGGTCCCAGCAGGCGGCCACGTTGAACCATGTGAACAGGCCGGGGATGACGGTCAGTCCGATGACGATGATGATTGACGCGATGTTGCTTGTCAGCCGTTTCACGTCGTCGATGAAGATCCTGCCTACCGTCTTCATGCCGAGTGCCTCCCCTCATGCTGCCCGTGGTGCGGGCGCAGGTCGTGCATGCCCTTCGTCAGTCGTTCGCGCAGCTCGTGCAGATCGAGGTCGAGCGTGTCCTCGAGGTCGATCATGTCGTCCTCGTCCTCTTCTTCCTCATCGTCTTCGTCATCGGCGTCGGCGAGTGTTTTCGCGGCCTTCGCGTAGCTCTGCGCGAACTTCGGCGCCGACGGACGCGTGATGATGCCGCGATTGAGCACGAGTGCGCGCAACGCGTCCTTGTCGAGCGTGCCGAGTTCGGCTTCGCGGCGCAGGCTGTTGCGGATCGATTCGACGACCATCAGGAAGATGATGATGCACAGGATCCAGACGATCCACGTCGCGAGCGCCACGAGCTTCGTGCCGTTCGTGAACGAGAATGTGACGAACAGGATGATTGGCACGACGAAACCGGCGACGAGTGCGCCGCGCATCAGCTTCGGGTAGAGGCGCGCGAACTTCGTGGCGCGTGCCTCCACCTGCTTGCGGTAGCCTTCCTGATTCGCGAGGACGGCGACGGCCTGCCTGAGGCTGAATTTGTGCGTCGGCGTGTAGACGCGTTCGCTGTTGACCATGTCCGCCTCGTTGAGCTCACGGGAGAACAGATGGTTGAAGTTCGACATGAGCGGACGCAGCCCCAGACCGATTGCGAAAGCCAGGGCCATGAACAGTGCGAGCAGCAGTATGTCCTTCGCCCAGTGGCCGTCGTAGAAGCCTCCTATCGTCTCACGGAACGCGCCGATCGAATAGGTGAAGGGGAACAGCGGGTACAGCTCGCGGTAGAAGGTCGGCATCATCTCGATCGGGTACAGGCCGGACGCGCCGGGGATCTGCACCATGATGAGCGCGACGACGAGCGCCTTGCCCACATGCATGAAGGTCGCGGACAGCGCGTACGCGATCGAGACGTAGACGATCGACGTGAACCACGCGGTGAGGATGAACAGCGCCGCGTTCTTCATCTGTATGCCAATCGCGATATCGCCGACCGCGCAGACGATGCCCTGCAGCCCCGCGATTAACGCGAGCAGCAGGAAACGCGCCATATAAGTCTGCCACATCTTCGGATCGCGTCCTTCGAGGCCTTCATGATCCACTTCAAGGCGGATCAGCACCATCAGCATGAACGCGCCGACCCACAGCGCCAGACTCGTGAACAGCGGCGCCATCGCCGATCCGTAGGTGTCCACCGGATACAGCGTATGCGTTTTGAGCACGGTCGGCGACAGCATGAAGTTCGCGATGCGCGAGACGTCGACGTCGCCGTCGACGCCGGTGAACTGTGCGAGCAGATCGGTGTTCGCGAGCGCTCCCAAATCAGTCGCCGTCGTGTCGAGACGGTCGATGAAGGTCTTGAGCAGGCCGTCCGTGCTCGCGAGCGACGTATCGGCGTCGTCGCTGATCGCATCGATCTGGTCGAGCACGAGCTTGGCCTGCGCGGACAGCGACGCCTGACCGTTGAGTGAGCCGGCGAGTGCGCCACTGGTGCCGGCGAGCGAGCTCAGGCCGGCGTTGAGCTGTGGCAGCGCCGTCGTGTTGATCGTCGTGCGCGCGCCGGCGAGCGAGTCAATCGTCGATGTCGATGTCGTCGAGAATTGGTCGATCGTGGACAGCGAATTCGTCGCGGCCTGCTGCGTCGACTTGTTGAGTTCGGTGAGCGAGGCGAGCGTTTGCGCGGATTTCTTGTTCTCTTGCTCGAGCAGCGTCACGATTTCGTTGATCTGCTCGGACAGTGGATTGTCCGGCAGATTCTTCAGGTCGTCGAGGATCTTCGCCGTGTCCTCGTTCACCGATGTCATGTTGTTGAGGGCGGCGCCGGTCGCGCCGCTCGCCGTGAGGATGCCGTTCGCGACGCGCGTCGCGTCGGTGGACGCGCGCCCGGTCGCCTGCAGCATCAGGTTGCCGCCTTTGTCGAGCTGATTCGACGCGTCCGCCGCGAAGGTGTTGATCGATCCTTGTGATTTCGTCAGCAGATCGTTCGCCGTCGTCAGGCCGTCGCTCGCGTTCGTCGACGCCGTCGTGACGCCGTCGAGCGCCTGCCGTGCCGCCGCCGTCTTCGATTTCGTCGTGCCGAGCGTTTCGCGCAGCTGCGCGACGGTCGCGCGCGCGTCCTCGAGGTTGGATTTCGTCTTGTTCAGCTGTGCGGTTGTCTTCGCGACCGTCGTGTTGGAATCGTCTTTGATCTTGGTGTTCGTTTTGTTGACGATGCCGCCGATGACGCCGCTGACCGTGGAGACGAAGGTGTTGTTGATCTGACGGTCGACGGTTGTTGCGCCGACGCCGGTGATTTTCGGTGCGACCGGATTCGCCTTTTCGTTGACGTAGTAGTCGATCTGCGGGCGGTTCGCGGTGTCGGTGAGCACGTCGGCGATGCGCTCGCTGAAATCGGACGGGATGACGATCGCCGCGTAGCATCGCGCGGATTCGACGCATTCCATCGCCTCGGCGCGGCTCATGAAGTCCCAGCCGAGCTGATGGTTCTTTTTGAGCGTGTCCTCAATCTGGTCGCCAAGCTTGAGCTTGCCCATAAGGTCGCTGTTCGCGCCGCGGTCGTCGTTCGCGACGGCGACGCGGATGCCGCTTGTGCTGCCGTAGGGGTTCCAGAAGCCGACAATGTTGAACCACGCGTACAGCGGGGGGATGAAGGTCAGGCCAAAGAGGATGACCCAGGCGGTGGGCACGCGCAGCAGACGCTTGAGGTCTCTGCCGAGAATGAACCATATGTTGCGCATGGTGCCTCTGCTCCTCGTGTTCCTCGGTGCTCTGATGGTGTGGGTCGCGACGGCAGCGCGTCGGCGGCCGTCATACGGACAGCAACCTTATACGCTACGGTGTACGTAGCGCTACGGATGCTGTAGCGTTTGCGTGTCGATGCCGTGGCTGCGGCTGCTTCCTACCATTGTGCGACGCCGCTTCGGTGGACGCTTTTGCTGAAGAAGAACACGGGGATGGGAACGCCGCGCGGGCGGGGCGCGGCGTTGGGGCGGTTTGCAGTGTGGTGAGTTTTTGCAGTGCGGTGCGATTTACAGGTTGAGGAGGTCACCGTACCACACGTAGCTGCTCTCCTTTTCGGAGTTGGAATCGGAATCGCTGGAGTCGTCCGAGCCGTTGCGGTCGGACTTGTCGGAATCGCGCGAATCCGATCCGTCACGGCCCTCGAGACGCTGACGGTTGCCGCGCATGCCGCGGTCGCCTTCAAAGCCCCGCATATCCATGCCGCCCATGTCGCCGCCTTCGCCGTCTTCGGGCATCAGTTGCTCGAGCTGCTCGTCGGTGCTGTGCGCGAACGGTGCCATATGGCGCCCGGACTGGCCGGAATCGTGCAGCGCGTTCGTGATCGCGCTGCCAGCGACGCCGGCGCCGAGACCGCAGGCGAGGCTGATGCCGACGATGAACGCCGTCATCTTGCCACTCAGCTTGTCATGGATGCGCGTGGTCGCGCCGTTCTGCGGCGGCGTCGGACTCGCCGTGTACATCGGTGTGGCCGGACGCTGCGTGAAATCGTAGTTGTATGCCTTCGTCGAATCGACCGGCTGCTGCGCGACCGTCGGCGTCTCGTCCGCGTTCGTCGCGGTGTTCTGGATGTCGTGATCGTGATTCGTCATGATGGTCCTTCATGTGATTCGATGCGCGTGCACATGCAACGCGCGTTTGCTGACGGAACCATCTCAGTCGATAATTATTGGACATCGCTTGACGCCGGATTGCAAACGGCTTCGGAATCGCTGAAAGCCCACTGAAAACACGGATTCTTCACATTGTTCCACGCTGCGCATGCGCGCGGACGCCCACCTTAGGCGGCGAGAAAATCGGCGATTGTCGCACCGTCCGCAAGTCCCATCCGGTAGAGACGCCCGATCGCGTCGGCGTCGCGGGTGAGCGTGCTCATGCCGTCGATCGACTGCGGCGCGACGATGCAGGCTTTGCCGGCGCGCGCGAGCCGCTCGACGAGGTCGAGCTCCTCGTTGTAGGACGGCGCGCGGTGGGCGAGTGCGCGCGCCGCCTTCGGGTAGCGCAGCCGCAGCAGCGTCGAGCTGCCGGCGTCGTGCGAGGCCTTGCGCCGGAAGTCGCGTGGCCGCGTGAGGATGACGACGACTTTGTCGCAGCCGTCGGCGAAAGCCTGTCGCACCGGAATCGGATCGCTGATCGTGCCATCGAAATACGGGACACCGTCGATGACGTACGGGCGGTCGATGACGGGCAGGCACGCGGTGGCCTTGAGCGCGTCGTAGCCGTCCTGCCGCATATGCTCCGGACCGAAATACTCGGGGGTGCCGCTGAGCGCGTTCGTCACGGTGATGCGATACGGCACCCCGCCGCACGTCAACGCGTCGTAATCGAGCGGATCCTCGCCGCTGGCGTTCATCAACGTGCCGTAGATGTAGTCGAGGCCGAGAAACGAGCCGGTGCGCAGCAGATTGCCGACGCCCATGTATGCGGGGCGCGACGAGTAGTCCGCGTAGAAACGGAAGGCGCGCCCGCGCTGCCCGGCGAGATACGACGTGACGTTGGCGGCGCCGGCGGAGACGCCGAGCCCGTAGTCGAAACGCACATCGTGGTCGAGGCACCAGTCGAGCACGCCGGCGCCGTACGCGCTGCGCAGGCCGCCGCCGACGTCGATGACGCCGATTTTCGGACGCGCGGCGGTGATGGCGGCGGACGACGAACTCGACATGGGCACCCTTTCGACGAACTGCGGGCCGCATACGACCCAAGTGACTACCCATTCAAATGCGTCGACGGCGCGTTCAGACGAGGGGAGGGCTGCAAAAACGACGAAAGTGTCCACCGTCGTCGTCTATGCTGACGGCGATGACGGAAACGAATCCGTATGCGGATGTGCTCGAGCTGACCCATCCGCCGACGCAGACGCCGGCGCGGCGGCAGATCGAACGCGCGCTCGTCGACTGGATGCACGACACCGGCAAAGGTGCCGCCGAAATCACCGTCTGCGCGCTCGCGAAACGCGCGTTCGTCGCGCGCAGCACGTTCTACAAGAACTACGCGCACGCCGATGCCGTGCTCGACGTCATCGAACAGCGCATCCTCGCCGAGCTGTGCGACGCCGGCGACGCGATGCGGGCGCTCGCGCGCGGCGGCGCGTCGGCGACCGAATCCTATGACGCCTTCGTGCGTGTGCTGCACCGGCATGAGGATGAATTTCGACTGCTGCTCGTCGAGTTGCCGTCGGCGCGTTTTGTCGATCGATGGAAGCGCATGCTCGGCTACCACTTCTGGGAGCGGCTGTTCACCGACGGCGCCCGCGAGCAGCGGCTGCGGCCGTCGACCGTCAACCGCGCGCTTGTGCTTGAGATGATCGCGAGTGCGTTCATCTCGGGCGTGCGTTTCTGGCTGATGACGCCGGAACGCGTGGAGATCCCCGAAATCAAGGCGTTGATTCTGCGGCTGATTCGCGACATTGACGAGGTGTGGTGAGTGCACGGGTGTGCGCGTGTGCGCGTGCGGTCGCCTGCTGTGCGCATATCTCGATAGTTTCCGGGAAGTGTCGAGATATGCGCGGACGTCCGGCTTCGAATGGGGCATGATGTGCGTTGGTGTGCGGTTCGTGTGCAAAAGCGTGCTGTTGGACTGGGGTCATGGTTGATGTTGTGCAGTTGCGCCGATAGGCGTCATGGGGCTGCCGGCGTCGGATTGCAGCTTGGGCGCATAACTCGATAGTTTGAGGGAAACCTCGAGCTATGCGGCGCCGGGGGCTGGGACAGGTGGCGAGATGATGATGGGTGAGCATGAGCGGGGCCGATGGGGCGCTGGCGCCGTCGATGGGTGAGACGCGATGGATGTTTGGGGCGGGTTGGCTGGGCTGTAGGGGTTTTATCGCTGAATGTGCACCCAAAGTGCACTCAAACAAGGGTGCGGACTGCCGGCGCCCGGATATGGTGAAGGCTCTGAATCGTTGGGATTCCAATGGTTCAGAGCCTTGCCCGGTACCCCCCGTGGGATTCGAACCCACAACCCACGACTTAAATTAGGGCGGTTAGAGGCGGTTAGCGGGCTTTATCTCTAGTGTGCTTAACCCCTTGAAATTGCTGGAATCTTTTAGCGGTAGTGGGCAAGCTTTTATCGCTGAATCAGTCCCTATACAGTCCCTTTTCTGCATGGGAGCACGCCATGTCCTTGCCGGTGTGCGTCGGCGTATGGTTCCGTCTCCGCTTGTTACCGTCCTGAAAACGCGTTACCGGCGTTACCCGCGTTACTTCAACGTTTTCGGCCGTTACTGTGCTGTTACTTTCTGTTACGTTCGGAAATGTTCGCTTTGTGGATAGGTGGTGCGACACGCCGAAACAACTGTGAAATTTGCAGATATCACGTTAGCGTCGTATATCTGTAGATGTGATAACTGCAAAATTCGCACTAAGGAGGTTGGGATGCAGTACATCAGCATCGACGAGCTTGGGAGCCTGATGGGCCTTTCTCGCCATTCGATCTACCGCCGGCGGACGTATATGCCGGAAACTGTGCCTCCGGCAATAAAGATCGGTGGGCGGCTTCGGTGGAATGCCGACACTGTCGATGAATGGCTGAAAGAGCATGAAGAGAAGGAGGAGACGAGATGACTAGGAAGAAGCCACTCGAGGCGGAGATGACGCTGATCGACGAGCTGGTCGTCGTCCTGTCCACGTTGGCCGCGCAGATGTCGGCCGCCGTGGCGGAGATCAACGACTTGAACGTCGGTGCGGTCGTCTCGGTGCGGCACATCGCACGGATCATGACGTACGTGTCCAATTCGGTTGCCGTGGCGAAAGCATCCAATGACACGCCGCCCGAACGGGCGCGAATCGTGTCGTCTCTGCTCTCGACACTTCGGCAGTTGGAATCGGACGAGCGGATGCAACTGGACACCCGCCGCGCCGTGTCTGCGCAGCATGAGCTTTCCATTACGACGGCGACGATCGCGCAGGTCTTGGCAGTCGTCGGCGACGAGGAGGTGGCCGCATGAGCATGATGGCCCCGTCCTTGGCTGAATCGCCGCTGGTGCGGTTCACGATTCCGGAGCGCGAATACGTCGGCGACGGCATCCCGCGTGCATTCAACGGTAAACCGTTGCCGTGGGTGGCGGAACTCGAAAAAGATGCAGCTGAGGGGAGAGACGACTATGGGCGCGAAGATCGCAGCTGATAAGAAGACGGCGGCGACGGCGGAGATGCTGTTGGAGCACGTCAACCGTGTCGCGGCGGCAACAGAGGAGGCAATTACGGCGCAGAAAAACGAAACATTCGTGGAACCCGAGGAAGCCACGATGCCGGTGCCTGACGGGGCCCGACTGCTCAACGACGTCGCAGATTGGATCGCCGGATACGTCGCGTTCCCGAGCCCGGTGTGGGCGCGTATCTGTGCGTTGTGGGTGGCGCACGCCTGGCTCATTGAAGGCTTTTACACGACACCGCGATTGCTGTTCGTCAGCCCGGAGAAGCGTTCTGGGAAGACGCGCGCCCAAGAAGTCGTGTCGGCGCTGTGCCCGAACCCGGTCAACGCTATCAACGTATCCGCAGCATACCTGTTCAGGAAACTCGAAGCGGAGGAGGGCGAACGCATTCCGACGATCTTCATCGATGAAACAGACGCGTTATTCATAGGCAAGACAGAGAACGCCGAAGCTGTCCGAGCCATCGTGAACGGAGGTTATCGGCGCGGCGCGGTCGTTGGGCGCGTGGAAATCAAGAACAAAGACGTGCATCCGCGCGACTTTCCGGTGTTCTCGGCAACGTGTCTCGCCGGTATCGGGAACCTACCTGACACCATCGAAGACCGGGCGATTATTTGCCATATGAAGCGTCGGCTGGCTACGGAGCACGTTCGCCCGTACCGCGAACGTCTGGTGGACAAGGAAAGCGCAAAGCTTCGCGACCAGCTGGAAGCCTGGAGCGCCGACAGGATCGGCATACTCGAAGAATATGGCGAAGACGACTACCCGACGCTGCCGCCGGCAGTCCATGATCGCGTGGCCGATGTGTGGGAACCGCTCTTCGTTGTCGCGCAGCTTGCGGGCGGGAATTGGCCCGAATGGTTGGCCTCTGTGGCTCCGGGAATCATCGAGGAACAGCAGAGCGAACCGCAGTCGTTGGGCGAGATGCTGCTCGCAGACATTCGCGTCGTGTTCGATACGATGCAGGTTGAGCGCGTGCAGGCGAAGGGGCTCGCCACAGAGCTCAACAAGATGGACGAGCGGCCGTGGGCGACGATGGGCCCTGATGGCGGAGGCGTCACGCCGGCGTTCATCGCGAAGACACTCAAGAACTTCGGCGTCCGATCGTCGCATACCGTCAATTTCGGCGGCGTCAGGGCTCGAGGGTTCATGCGTGACGACTTCGTTGACGCCTGGACGAGATACGTACCTGAACAAGATCCAAAGGAAGGAAAAACCGATGACTGAGATCTATCGCCGCCGTACTGTGCGGCCCTTGCAGAAGGTTATCCATCTGAAACTGACCGACACCGGTCAGCGACTGTGCGGCCTCGAGTATGAGGCGGCGAAGCCGATGGCGACGGTGTTCCATGCGGGCGATCCCAAGGTGGATGCGGTGAAGGTGTCGTGCCCTGTCTGTGAGGCCCTTGCTGTGCTGCTCAATGAGGCGCACCAACTTGCGGTCGAGGATCACTTCGGCATCGACAACGGACGCCGCCGGCAGGCAGCCTGAACCCCAAAAAACCGGCCCGCAGGGCCACAAACAACAAAGGAGATAACCATGAGTGATGATTCGACGATGTCGCCGGTGCAAGCGCTGAAGGCGCTGTGGCAGAAGCACGCGGGCGTGCCCGAGGATGGTACCGAAGACGCCGGCCGCTGGGAAGTGTTGCGGCGTGCGGCGGCAGCGCAAGGCGAAGGCGTCGCGTTCGACGAGTGGGTGCTCGAGCAAGAAGCCAGACTGGACGAGCGAGGAATGCTCATCGATATCCGCAACGCCGAACGGCGGCAGGCGGCCGCCCTGGAACAGCTCGCGGAAGCGGTTGAAGCACAGCGCCTGAACCACGTCGCCTCGCTGACCGTGGGTGAGCTGATGACCGCGTTGAAGCCACTCACGGCCGACACGGCCGATGCGGCCGACGTGTGGGCCGACTACGTCGAGCTGGACGACGAGACGCATGAGAACCCGGAGGCGGGCCGCGTGGACCATCTGACGGTGCTGTTCGATGACGGCGGTCTGCGCGGCACGGTGACGACGTGGGCGGAAGACGACACGACAGCGTTCTACCTCATGGGCGACGGTGACGCGATCATGATGCCGAACCCGGACGCGTTGCACGACTTGGCCGACCGCTACCGCACCGTGTACGCTGCCGCCCTCGACCACGTCGCCGACCTGTGGGAAGCGAGGCGCGACGCCGGCGACATCCCGACCGCGGAGAGCCGGCGCTGATGTGGAACAAAGTACCTGGCATGGCGATCCAACAGCGTCACGCGAATGGACGGCACAGTACGAACTATCTGATCGACGGAGAGCGTGTCAGCGAAAGCGCGTGGAAGCGCAGGTATATCGCGGCCCTCGAAGCCGAAAACGAAGCACTGCACGAGAAACTCGCAAAAATCTTTGACATCCTTTAGGAGGTAAAATGGACAACACGACAAACAACAATGAGATCAACCAGCAGGCGCCCGATACGGGCCATGATGGCAAGCTTGCTGCGGAGGCCGCTCGCCGCCGTGTTCAGGCAAAGCAAGCGAACGAGCGTGCCGACGCTGCCGAAGCTACGGTGGCCGACCTCAAGGCGCAGATCGCGGCGCTGAAACTCAGTCAGGCTAAGCAGGCCGTGACGGCCGCACACCCCGAGTTGACGGCCGACCTTATCGACCAATATGCCCCGGATAACATCGACGCGGACGGCCTCGCCGCATGGGCCGACAAGGCTATCGGGCTCGTGGTGGCTCTTCGTGGTGAGGCGCCGGTGGCCGCGGACGCCATGAGCGACACCGAGAAGGAGCTCGCGGCCGCGCAGATGGAGCTCGCCCGGCAAAAGGCCGTCAGCGAGAACGAGCACGTCACCGACGAGGTGCTGGACGCGCTGTGTACAGCCTCGACGCCGGAGGGTGTGGCCGAGTGGGCGGCGGCGTTCGAGCAGATCGCGGCGGGCATCGCGAACGCGAAGTCTGAGAGTTATGTGGTGCGTCAGCGTTTCCTTGCTGGCATTCAAGCGAACAAGGTCGGTGGCGGCAAGATGAAGCGTCCTGGCAGCGGCATGGAGAGCGTGGCTCAAAAGCTCACGAAACGTTGAAATCAAGCCGTTTTCATGGTATAATCGGAGGAGTGGAACAGGGTTTCACACCCGGAGCGCGGGGCGCACGGAGACCAAACAATCACATGGTTGCCGTGCGCCCCGTTTTCGTTTCTACCGGGCTGCGCGGCAGAGACGAAAGGATAATGATGGCTATCTTCAAGACAACAAATACAAAGGGAGCATTCCCCGACACCAACTTCATCGCAGCTCGCGATGCCATTCCTGAAGCGATCGCACTCAACCCTCTGGTTGCGACCCAGTCGGTTGTAATCAGTGGCGACGCGCCACGGGTGAACGTACCCTACGTCAGCGTTGATCCCACGGCCAACGTCGTGGCAGAGGGTGCCGAGATTGCGACGAGCAACCCGGCCCTTAATCAGGTTTCGTTCGGCACCCATAAAGTGGCACTGCTCGTGCCGTTTTCCAACGAATCATTGCGCTACGAAGATGCTGTGAACTTGATTACGGATTCGGCTCAGAAGGCGCTCGTGGCGCAGGCCGACCACCTGTTCCTTGCGGCGGATAAGGATACGAACGGGATTCTTCCGACCGGCATTGCGAAGATCGCCGCGGCTACTGGCGACACGGGCGGCGTGACAGAGGTGACGGCGGCAAGCAAGGAGAAGACCCTCGATGCGGTGTTGGACGTGCTCGCCCAGACTACCGACAAGGGCGCAACCCCCACGGCCATCATCATGCGTTTTTCGACGTGGGCAACCCTCATGGCGATCACGGCGTCCGATGGAAGGCCGCTCATCGAACCGGATGTGACTTCCAGCGCGACGCCGACGTTGTTTAACACCCCGGTTCTGTTCAATAGCCAAGTGCCGGCGAACGTGATTCTCACAATGAGCGCGCCGGACGTGATCGTATCCGTGTCTGACATTGCGGCCGACACTGACAGTTCGGCAATGTTCACGTCTGATTCCTCGTTGCTGCGCATGACAATGAGGATCGGCTTCGGCGTGGTCAAGCCCGAACGGCTGGGCCGCGTCATCGTGCCGGCGAAGTAAACCGCTGATGTGCCTCGCCTGATGGGTGGGGCAGCAACATTACAAATTGTAACGTTGCTCAGAACTGATGGGCCTTGCCTGATGGGTGGGGCCCTTTTCCATGCTCTCGAAAATGTTTTGAAACCGGCGTGTCCCTTACTGCCATAAGGGTTTTCGCGGTGGTGTTACACCCTCTTCAAAAAGTCCCGAAAGGCATTCGGGGCGAGAACCAGAACCCCCAGCGGCCTCGGTCAGATTGGCGGGGGTACCCTTCCCCGCCCCGGGTGTGCTCCAGACGTTGCGGAACGGTGTGCGTGTGGCGCGTGTGGCGCGTGTGCGTATGGTTTGTCGTGTTCTATGGTTGCGTGCGTTAGATGGGCGTTTAGGGGCTTCTATGCTGCTGATGGTCGGTGGACGTCCCAAAACTGCCGGATTGACAGTGTTGCGCCTGATGCTCGTGGATCGCGGTATCCTTCGACGCCGTGACATGCGCGTGCGCGACTGGATCACATTTCGTTATCGGTTTGTGGCCCGTGGGGTGGTGGATCGCCACTGCATCTCGTGTGTTCCTGGCTGGTCTGTGGTTGGTAACGCGGGGTAACAGAGCGGTAACGGCTGAAATCGGCTAAGTAACGCGGGTAACGCGGGTAACGGCTTTTCAGGGAGTGGTAGGGGCTGTGGGTTAAAGGGTCGGGTATCCTGTGGGTATGCCCGAGCAAGAACATGAACCAGTGCGCCTACCTGAACCGTGGAAAGAGAGCCTATTTTTTGACGAGAAAAAATGGGCTAAAGTAATTATGCTTGAAGAAGATAGAGATGAAGTAAAGTCTCTTGGTACAAAGCAGGCCTTTCAAGCTTTTGAGAAAATGATCAACACGGCAGCAAACCATCTGCATTGCCTTGAAAATCTTGATACTGGCGCGCGAATAATTCTGCAACTATCGCGCGTGCCTTGCAATGGGGTGCGTTCGCTGCCGAGTATGTCTATAGAATACTCGATTAAGAATATGGTTATCCTAAGTGGATGGGATGGTGAGATACGCGGCGGTGATTTGCGCGACATACCCATTAGGGCGATTTTGGCTGCATATGCACAGCATGATGCAGAGAAAAATATTTCGTTCAATCGAGCTTTTTTGTTGGATTTTCCTGAACGAAAAGGTATTCCGAAGAAGTATTGGGTTGAAGATAGCGATAGCGAAGGAGATACCGTCTATTCTCCGGCGAACATTCTTGATCCGTTGCCGGCGAAGTACTCTAAGCGTCCTTGGTTCTATGCCTTGGTTGCTGAACAGTATGACGCTTTGGCACGTGAGCATCCGGACGCTAACGTCGCGAACCTGATGGTTGAGCTTAATTCAGATGTTGCTCCGGGCAGTGTGCGCAGGTGGATTACCCGTGCGCGCAAGGAAGGTTTGTTGCCGCCGGCTGACTGGAAGCGTGGTTAGTTATGCCGCGTGAGCGTATCCCGTTGGGGCAGCATGGTGAAATCTGGTATGAGTCGGTAGGCGATCGTTGGCGGGCCGTGTGCCGTTATCGCGGCATGGATGGCAAGTTGCATAAGCTGCCGCGCATGGGTGATTCCAGGGAGCGTGCGAGGCGTAATGTCGAGCAGGCGTTTTCCGGGTTGAATCTTCATGTGGGCGGTGATGTGGATGATCGTATGCTGTTGCGTCGGTTGACGGAACTGTTCATGGAAGACAAGGCCGGGAAGCTGAGCGACGGTAGTCTTGCGGCGTATCGTTCCAGTGTGGCTACGATTTATACCGCTATCGGCGGTTTGCAGATTCGTGAGGCGACGCCGATGGTGCTGCAACGGTTCATCGATGACGTCGTGTCGGAACATGGGCATGGGGCGGCGAAGACGTGCAAGACGGTGTTGAGCGGCATGTTCAAGATTGCCGTGAAGAACGGTGCGATCAACCATAATCCGGTGTTGGAACTGGACAAGGTGAAGCGTCCCGACGACGCGGAGGAACGCGCGGCCGATTCGATCCCGTTGGACGGGTTGAGCGCGGTGTTCAAGGCCATTGAGTGCATTCCAGCACTGGTGCGTAACGATGAAGTGGACTTGTGCCGGTTCATGGTCGGCACCGGGTTGCGCGTGGGCGAGGCGTGCGGACTGCAATGGGACTGTGTGGATCTTGATACGGGTGAGATTCGTGTGGAACGGCAGGCGAAGCGTATCGCCCATGAGGGTATGCGCGTGGTTCCAAGGGTGAAGACACCGGCATCCAAGCGTCGTATCCACGTGCCCGCGGCCGTGGTGGACCTGTTGAAGGCGCGTAAAGAGCGGCAGCAGGCGGACGGATTGCCTAACCCGCATGACCTTGTGTTCCCATTGCCTACGGGCAATATCCGTGAGGGGAATCTGCTGGATAGGCATCTTCGGGATAACCGTGCGGCGCTTGGCTATCCTGATCTGAATCTCACGTCGCATTCGTTCCGTAAGACGTGTGCTTCGATCCTGGAGGCGCAGGGGGCTTCGACGTTGGCGATACGTGACTACTTGGGCCATGAGGATGCTGTGCTTACTGAGAAAGTGTACATAGCGAGGAATCTGCATACGGTGGAGACGGCGAAGACGTTGGATGCGTGGGGAGGGTTGGAGGGCCTATAGGGCTTTTATCGCTGAATCAGTCCCTATATAGTCCCTTTTCGGCGTCGCGGACGATGCGCGCCGGATATGGTGAAGGCTCTGAACCATTGGAATCCCAACGATTCAGAGCCTTGCTCGGTACCCCCCGTGGGATTCGAACCCACAACCCACGACTTAAAAGGACGCTGCTCTAACCGTTGAGCTAGAGGGGCAACAACCTGCAATTATACATTGCCGGATTGATTTCGCAAATCGCCGGTTCGACTAGCATGGGCATCATGTCTTGCACCACACTGTTAGTCGGAAAATCAGCCAGCATCGACGGATCCACGATCATCGCGCGCAATGACGACTCGGGCAGCGGCACCTACGACCCGAAGCGCTTCATCGTCGTGGCTCCCGAGGACCAGCCGCGGGATTACGCGAACGTGGCCGGAACCTTCCGCATCGAACTGCCCGACGACCCGTGCCGCTACAGCATCGTGCCGAATGTGCGCAACAACCGCGGCATCCTCGCCGAGGCGGGCGTCAATGAGCACAATGTGGCGATGAGCGCGACGGAGACGATCAGCGTCAATCCGCGCGTCCTCGCCGCCGACCCGTATGTCAAGGCAGACAAGGACGCCGGCGGCGAACAGATCAGCGGCTTTGGCGAGGAGGACGTCATCACACTCGTGTTGCCGTACGTCACGACGGCGCGCGAGGGCGTCGAACGCCTCGGCTCACTGCTCGAGCAGTACGGCACCTACGAATCGAACGGCATCATCATCAGCGATGTGGACGAGATCTGGTATGTCGAGACGATCGGCGGCCATCATTGGATCGCGCGCCGCGTGCCCGACGACTGCTATGCGGCGGTGCCGAACCAGCTCGGCATCGACGTCCTCGATTTCGACGACGCGCTGAGCGAGAGACGCAACAACATGTGCAGCGACGATCTGCGCGAATTCATCGATGCCCATCATCTGAACCGCGCGATGACGTCCGAGAACAGCAGCCCCGCGCATTTCGACGTGCGTGGCGCCTTCGGCACGGCCACGCCGAAGGACGCGATCTACAACACGCCGCGCGCATGGTACATGCAACGCCATCTCAACCTGTCGCATGACTGGGACGGCCCGGACGCCGAATACCGGCCGGATTCGCAGAATCTGCCGTGGTGCCGCGAACCCGAGCGCAAGGTGAGCGTCGAGGATGTGGCCTTCCTGATGGGTTCGCATTTCGAAGGCACGCCCTACGACCCCTACGGCACGACCGGCACGCCGGAAAGCCGCCATCGTTACCGTCCGATCGGCGTCAACCGCACCGGCCACATGGTGTGCATGCAGATCCGCCCGTATGTGCCCGAGGCGAACCGTGCGCTCATGTGGATCTCCTACGGCTGCGGCGCGTTCACGTCGCCCGCGCCGTTCTACGCGAATGTGCTCGATACGCCGCCGTTCCTGCGCGACACCGAGCCGGAGCATGCGTCGACCGATTCGCTGTACTGGATGAACCGCATCATCGCCGTCATCGCCGACGCGCACTGGTTCGACACGAACGGCGAAATCGAACAGTACATCGAAGACGTGCTCTCCTACGGCCTCAACCTCGTCGAACACACCGATGCGTCGCTCGCCGAGGACGCGGATGCGCTCGCCGACGACGTCGCAGTCGAAGGGCGCGCGGCCGTGCACATCGCGCTCGCCGACGCGAACGCGACGATGGCGACGTGGCTGCGCGCACGCACGCAGACGCTGCTCGATCAGGTGCTGTATACGTCAAGCAACCTGATGCACAACGCGTTCAGGATGTCGGATCACTGGATGCGGTGACCGCGTCGTCGGCACCGCCGTCGTTGGACGGCGGTGCCGACGACGCGCCGGCGTTGCTGTTATTGCTGTCCTTGTCGACTTTGTCTTTGTCCTTGCGTGCCTTGCCACTTTCGAAGCGCAGCTCCGGCTTCGCTTCCATGCGCGACAGGCCGTTCCATGCGAGGTTCACGATGAGCGCGGCGAGCTGCTCCTTGCTGAGTTTGCGCTGATCGGCCCAGTATTGGCCGGTGTAGACGGTCATGCCCACGAGCATCTGCGCATAGTACGGCGCATGCTTCGCCGGCAGCTTCTGCCGCTTGAACCATTCCTCGAGGATTTCGCCGACGCGCGTCGAGACGTCGCCGAGCAGCGACGAGAACGAACTCGTCGGATCGGTCGTCGGCGAATCGCGCACGAGTACCTGGAAGCCTTCCGCATTCTCCTCGATGTAGGTGAGCAATGCGAGCGTCGTGCGTTCGACGATCTGGCGCGGGTGGGCGTTCTCTCCAGACAGCGCCTGGAACAGCGAGTCGTTGAGCGCGCGCATCTCACGGTCGACGACGACGGCGTACAGTCCCTCCTTGCCGCCGAAATGCTCATAGACAATCGGTTTGCTGACTTTGGCGGTCGCGGCGATCTCCTCGACGCTGACCGCCTCGAAACCCTTGGACGCGAACAGTGAACGGCCGATGCGGATGAGCTGTTCACGACGCTGATACGACGACATTCTGGAAGCATTTGCCATACCGCGTATTCTTTCACGTCCTCTTGATTGGCCGTGTCCGTTGAGTTTTTTAGGCTGAAGCCATGGATACGAACACCGTGTACGGCATCATCGCCGTCGTGGTCATCGCCGTGCTGTTCATCGTGGGCGGCATCTGGGCCGATCGGTCACGCAAGAAGAGAATCAACAAGGCGCAGGAGGAAGCCAAGGCGAGAGCCGACGCCCGCCTCGCCGCCGAACGCGAGCAGGCGGCGCGCAAGTCCGCCGCCAAGCCGGCCGCCGAGCATCCGCAGCCGAGGAAGACCCCGGAAGCGGAGGAATCCGCCGACGAAAAGCCGGCGGCCGCAGTCGAAACGACGCCGGCTATTGAGGAAACGGTCACTGAGGAGACCATCACCGGGGAACCGGCAGCCGAGGAATCGATCACCGAAGAAACGGTCGCCGAAAAGCCGGCCGTTGAGGAAACGGTCGCCGAAAAGCCGGCCGTTGAGGAAACGGTCGCCGAAGAGACGGTCACCGAAGAACCGGCGGCGCAGGAAGCCGAGGAACCGGTCACTGAGGAGACGGTCGAGCATGAGGAGGCCGAGCCGGCCGTCGTCGACGAGACGATCGTCGAGGAGGAGCCTGCGCCACTCGAGGAGAAGCCCGAAAAGCCGGTCGGCAAGAAAGGGCGTCTGCAGCGGCTGCGCGAACGGCTTTCCAAGTCGAGCAACCCCTTCGGCAAGGCGCTGTTCAACATTCTCGCGAAGGATCATCTGTCCGAAGCCGATTGGGAGGATGTCGAGGACACGCTGCTGCTCGCCGACGTCGGCGCCGAGGCGAGCGAGGAACTCGTCGAACAGCTGCGCCGCGACGCGCGCGTGACCGGCGAAAGCGACGCGACGCAGCTGCGCGCGGCCCTGCGCGCCGAACTGCTCAACCTCGTCGGCACCGACGTCGACCGCCGCCTCGAAGCGGAGAAACCGGTCGCGAGCACGCCGAGCGTCATCATCATGGTCGGCGTCAACGGCACCGGCAAGACGACGACGACCGGCAAGCTCGCGCGTCTGTTCGTCTCCGAGGACAAGAAGGTCATGCTCGGCGCAGCGGACACCTTCCGTGCGGCCGCCGCGGACCAGCTCGAGACGTGGGGCGCGAAGGTCGGTGTCCCGGTCGTGCGTTCGGACAAGGACGGCGCCGATCCGGCGTCGGTCGCCTTCGAAGCCTCGGCGAAGGCGAAGGAGACCGGCATGGACGTGCTCATCATCGATACGGCCGGCCGTCTGCAGAACAAGGCGAACCTGATGGACGAGCTCGGCAAGATCCGCCGCGTCACCGAGAAGAACCTGCCGGTGGCCGAAGTGCTGCTCGTGCTCGATGCGACGACCGGACAGAACGGCATGACGCAGGCGAAGGTCTTCGCCGAGGCGACCGGCATCACGGGCGTCGTGCTCACGAAGCTCGACGGTTCGGCGAAGGGCGGCATCGTCATTTCGGTGCAGAAGGCGCTCGGCGTGCCGGTCAAGCTCGTCGGCGTCGGCGAAGGCCCCGACGATCTGGCCCCCTTCGACCCGGAATCTTTCGTCGACGGCATCCTCGGCGAATAATGCGCCGCAGCGCGACAGGCGCCGCGCAACACAACGAAACGGGACGCAAACCGCATGGTTGGCGTCCCGTTTCGTCATGTTCGGCGTTTTACACTTTCGTAACGCGTCGAAACATGCTCAACATCCTCGGGGCGTTCCATATGGCTTGTGAGTTCCACTACGGAACTGCAATCGAAAGAGAGTCGCCCGCCGGATCCCCGGCGGACAAGCAAGAACAAGACATATGAGAGGGAGGTGGCCGTATGGGACAGCTTGATTCCGGTAATGCCGCGTGGATACTTACGAGCGCGTGCTTGGTGTTCCTTATGACACCCGGTGTTGCATTCTTCTACGGTGGCATGGTCCGCGCCAAGGCCGTGCTCAACATGATGATGATGGAAGCGGCGGCACTGTCCGTCACGATCATCATCTGGGGTCTGTGGGGTTGGTCGATCGCCTACGCCGGCCATTCGATCGGCGGCGTCTTCGGCGATCCGGCAACCGGTTTCCTGCTGCGTGACACGATGGTCGCGCAGGACGGCGTCTTCACGTCAGCGAGCATGAACGGCAACAACTATCCGGCTTCTGTCGACGTCGGCTTCCAGGCCGCCTTCGCGATGATCACCGTCGCGCTCATTTGCGGCGCGATTGCCGAACGCGTCAAGTACAGCACGTGGATGATCTTCGTCGCGCTGTGGATCACCTTCGACTACGCGCCGATGGCGCACATGGTCTGGAACGGTGGCCTGCTGTCCGCCGACGGCCCGATCTCGCAGGCGATCGGCGCGGCCGCGCACGACTTCGCAGGCGGCACCGTCGTCCACATCAACGCTGCGGTCGCAGCGCTGATCATCGTCCTGATCATCGGCAAGCGCAAGGGCTTCGGCACCGAGCCGATGCGTCCGCACAACGTCCCCTTCGTCATGCTCGGCGCATTCCTGCTGTGGTTCGGTTGGTTCGGCTTCAACGCCGGCTCCGCCTTCGCCGCGAACGGCACCGCCGGCTACGCTTGGGTCTCCACGTCGCTCGCCGCTGGCGCCGCGATGCTCGCCTGGGGCTTCACCGAGAAGATCCGCACCGGCCACTACACGGCGATCGGCGCTGCTTCGGGCATCGTCGCCGGCCTCGTCGCGATCACCCCGGCCGCGGATGTCGTCTCCCCGATCTGGTCGATCGTGCTCGGCGCGATCGCCGGCATCGTGACCTGCCTCGCCTGCTCGCTCAAGTACAAGCTCGGCTATGACGACTCGCTCGACGTCGTCGGCGTCCACGGCGTCGGCGGCCTCATCGGCACCGTCGCGCTCGGCTTCTTCATGCAGGACACCGGCCTGTTCTGCGGCGGCGACTGGCGTCAGCTCGTCGTGCAGATCGTCATCGCCCTCATCGCGATGGCCTTCTCCGCGGTCATCACGACGATCATCGCCTTCGGCCTTGAGAAGACCGTCGGCTGGCGTGTGACCCAGGCCCAGGAGGTCGGCGGCATCGATCTGGCCGACCAGGGCGAACGCGCATACGATTTCGCTGGCACCGCCAGCTCCGTCATCAAGGAGATGTGAGCATGAAACTCATCACCGCAATCATCCAGCCCTTCAAGCTCGACGACGTCAAGGAGGCCCTCGCGGCCGCCGGCGTGCACGGCCTGACCGTCTCCGAGGCGAACGGCTACGGCCGTCAGCGCGGCCACACCGAGATTTACCGCGGCGCCGAATACACGGTCGACCTGATCCCGAAGGTCCGCGTCGAAGTCCTGTGCGACGACGCCGACGCCGAAACGCTCGTCGACGTCATCATCAAGTCCGCCGGCTCCGGCACGATCGGCGACGGCAAGGTCTGGGTCGCCCCGCTCGACATGGTCGCCCGCGTACGCACCGGCGAAACGGGATCGGCGGCCATCTGACCTCCGACAGACAAACCCATGTGACACCCTGACGGCCTCCGCTGCACGACGTGCGCGGAGGCCGTCCTCGATTGAGCGGCGCCCACGCGACGCAGTCAGGAGAAGACGACGATGACGACGGCGGTCGACGATCTCAAGGAACGCATGCTCGCGCTGAGCGCACCCGACACGGACGGCGTGCTGCGCGGCGGCGCGGCGAAACGCGAGGCGCGCACGGTGCTCGCGATGGACGCGCTTGCGCGGCTGTGGCAACAAGCGTGCGACGACGTGCCCTTCGCCGTGCCGTCCGACGGCATCGGTCTCGCCGCTGTCGGCTCGCTCGCGCGCGGGCAGCTCGGGCCGTGCTCCGACCTCGACCTCGTGCTCATCCACGACGGCAAGGCGCTCGACGGCGCACAGCTCAACGAATTCGCGAACCGACTGTGGTATCCGCTGTGGGACAGCGGCATTGACCTCGACCATTCGGTGCGCACACGCGTGCAATGCGAATCGGTGACCGACGCCGACCTGCCGGCGGCGATGGGCTGGCTCGACGTGAGACCCATCGCCGGCGACATCGCACTGATCGAAGGCACCGCCGTGTCGATCCTCGAACGATGGCGCAAGGCCGCGCGCAAGCGGCTGCCGGAGCTGCTCGACTCGGCACGGACGCGGCTCGAACGTTTCGGCCGCCTGCCGTATGTCAACCAACCCGATGTCAAGGAGTCGCGCGGCGGCCTGCGCGACGTCGTGCTCACGGCGGCGCTGTCAGCGTCGTGGCTCGCCGACCGTCCGCACGGCCGCTACGACGCCGCCGTCGAACGATTGCTCGACGTACGCGACTGCATCCATCTGGCCGCGCATCGTGACACGAATCTGCTGCTGACGCCGTATCAGGCGCCGGTCGCGGCGATGCTCGGCCTTGCCGATCCGACACTGCCCGAGGACGAGCGCGCGGCGACGTCAATCGACGATCTGCTCACACTGATCGCCCGGCTCGGCCGCGCGATCGCATTCTCGCTCGACGCGACGGCCGCGCGCGCCGAACACACGCTCGTGCATGAACGACCGCGATTCTCGTTCTTCCAGATCATGCATCCGCGCGCCGGCGGCAAGCGCGAGGCGCCGAAGTTCGAGCTGCTCGCGCCCGGCGTCGCGCTGCACGAACAGGAGGTCGTGCTTGCGCCCGGCGTCGACGCGGCGAAGGACGGCGGCCTGCCGCTGCGCGTGGCCGCGGCCGCCGCCGAAGGTGGACTGTCGATCAACACGTCGACATTGGCGAACCTCGCAAAATCGCCGATTCGCTACGCCGATTGGGACGATGATTCGCGCGCCGCCTTCGTCCGTCTGCTCGCGAGCGGCGAACATCTGCTCGACGTCTGGGAAGAGCTTGATTTCGTCGGCATCCCGAACCGTTGGATGCCCGAATGGGCGGCGATCCGCAACCGGCCGAGCGTATCGGCGACGCACCGCTACACGATCGACCGTCATATGATCGCCGTGACGTCGCAGCTCAAACGAGGACAGTACGACGACGAGCATTACGCGGCGCTGCTGCTCGCCGGGCTGCTGCACGACATCGGCAAGCGGCCACGCGTCACGGACCATGCGCGCGAAGGGGAGCGGCATGCGCGCGCCGTGCTTGAACGGATGGGTTTCGACGAGCGGATCGTGCATATGACGACGCTGCTCGTGCGCGAACATCTGAGTCTGTCCGAGTTCTCGACGTCGCGCAATCCCAACGATCCGAAGGCCGGCGAGGAGCTCGCGGCACGCGTGGAGGGCGACCCGGTGCTGCTCGACATGC
The DNA here is from genome assembly GCF_000424225.1 of Bifidobacterium sp. AGR2158. NCBI lineage: Bacteria > Bacillati > Actinomycetota > Actinomycetes > Bifidobacteriales > Bifidobacteriaceae > Bifidobacterium > Bifidobacterium sp. AGR2158. The sequence goes on along the minus strand of NZ_AUJM01000012.1, from coordinate 173,733 downwards.
TGTTCGACCTGACGAAGGCGGACATGTCGTCGCTCGGCGCGACATCCGGCGAACAGATCTCCGGACGGGTCGGCTGGAGCAAATGGAGCGCGCAGCTCGTCACGGCGATGGCGGCGAACGCGCGCGCGGCGATCAAGGGATGACAATTGCAGATCGCCTACCACAGATCGACGGCGGTCGCAAATCGGAGAAGCGCGAATCTGCAAGGATTGCGGCTGTATCCCCAAGTTATCCACAGGGTTATCCACCGAATGTGGATAACCTGAGCCGTAATCCACCGTAATCCACATGCTTATCCCCAAGATGTGGATAATCGGAAGTAAATTGTGAAGAAGTTGTCCACAACGCGCGTCGCGCGAGTCGTTCTACTTTCCGCTAAACGTCGACGGTGACGGTTACGGGCGGGGAGTACGGCGCACGCTGCTGTGTCAGAGGCGCCGGACGCATCGGGGGAGTCAGCGTCGGTGAGGAGGGCAAGCGGCGGCGTCATCGGTTGTCCACATCGGGGCGGATGGCGGTGGAACACGCGCGAACTTTCCACATATCCACAAAGGTTTGCCGTCCGTTGGCGCGCAATCGTCCGATGGTGCACAGTGGCTGGAACACCGGTGCGAACCAACGATATTCCACGGACAAGGAGGACATATGTCCACAACAGCAGATCCGGGCGCCAACGGCGCGACGCTCACGCTCGACTCGCAGGGCTTCCTCGAGAAGCTCGTCGAACTGCGCACATTGTTCGACGACCACATCGTCAACGCCGAACGCATCGTCGTCGACGAGAAGGACACGCCGCAGGGGCATATGCTGAGCACGATCATGCCGCCCGCTCCGGAACGGCTGCTCGACCTCGGCGAAGACCTCTTCGGCGCATCCTGCTGGCCCGTCGAACTGTGCTCGGCCGCCGAAACAGGCGACACCGCCTTCATCGACCACTGCCGCGCCTTCCTGACGCATTGCGAATACGTCGTGCGACGTCACGGACTCGGCCGCTGGCTGTACGAACGCATGGACCAGGCGCGCACGGCCTTCGCCACGGACCGGCCGGTCGACGAACTGCCGCTGCACATCCGCGCCGTCGACAACAAAGGCCTCGCCAAACGCTTCGGCGGCCGCGACAAGCGCCGTTTCGGCACGAAGCGGCAACGCTACGGCGACAGTTTCGAGTACTACCGCATGATGCGTTCGATGGCGGCGCGCGCCGTCATCCGCTGGGCAGAGCCGGGCATGCTCGCCGCGCGCATCGCCTACACATTGCTCACCGACGGCACCATCGGTGGCGAACTGCTCCTGCACAGCTCGACGCCGAACATCAAATTCCACAACGAGGCGCAGCGGCGCGCGCACGAGGACGCGCTCGACATCCTCCACACAATCGAAGGGCTGCGGCTGCAAGCCGACGCCGAATACGAGCAGGCGCTCGCGCGCGGCGACGTGCATGTGACGATGCCCGAGCGCACGAGCGACGACGAGGATCTCATGTGCACCTCCTATCAGTACTTCGCCTACCATGTCGGCATCGGGCAGGCGCTCGCGCACGCCCGTGCCGGCGAGGCGTGGGAGGACGAGGACATCGCGCGCTACGTGCAGGCCAAGCCCCGCGTCTGTGCCCTCGAACAGCGCATCGACAAGCGTTTCCTCTACGACGTGCAGCAGCTGCGGCGCGCCGTCGAGGAACTGTGGAACGACAAGCCGGTGTTCGTCGAAACGCTCTTCGAATCGCCGCAGGCACGACGCGAGGAGATGGACAAACCGTTGTGGCGCAACCTGATCTACATCAGCGACGTCGCCGGCTCGCTCCTCGGCGCGATGATGCGCAACCAGCTGATGGGCGCGCTCGCGACGCACGACGAGGAGCTGCTGCGCACGTCGTTCAAGAGCCTCGACTCGATCTGCGCGATGATGCGCGACATCGGCACGCTCGCAATGCCGATGCTGCTCATCGACGAACATGAGATCGACTACGACCGCCTGCACGAATCGTCACGCCAGGAGCAGACGCAGATGCTGCGCCACTACTGCTCGATCCGCGACGCGGCCGTCGCCATCTGGCTCGCGCGCATGCCGTGGAAGGAGGATCCGATGCTGCGCGAGGCCACGCTCGAACTGTTCGGCCCGTCGACGCTCGCCTTCTCGCGTGCCGTGCTGCCGCGGCTCGAACAGGAGCTCGCACTGCCCGGAACGATCGGCGAGGCCTGCTGAGAGCCCGCGACACTCCGTGCGAAGGCCCGACACGCGCGCATGCGCGGCCTTCGTGCGGAGTGTCGCGTCCGTGCCCTTCTGTGTTACATTCGCTTTTCTTATAATCGACTGTTATGGCTGAAGGATTCGACAGGAACGACAAGAACGACATGGCGTTGTTCGACCGTGTGCCGCCGCACGACGACGACGCGGAGATGGCGACGCTCGGCGGCATGCTGATGGCGAAGGACGCCATCGGCGAAGTGACGCAGACGCTCGAGGAGGCTGACTTCTACCAGCCGAAGCACCAGACGATCTACAAGGCGATCATCGACCTGTTCTCGGCGGGCGATCCGGCCGACGTCGTGACCGTCGCGAACCGTCTCGACGACGCCGGCGACCTCGAGAAAGTGGGCGGCGTCGACTATCTGCACGACCTCATCGGCTCGGTGCCGACGGCCGCGAACGCCGTGTACTACGCGACGATCGTGCATCAGCGCGCGATCCTGCGCAACGTCATCGCCGCGGGCACGAAGATCACGCAGCTAGGCTACAACGCCGAAGGCTCGCAGGCGCAGGAGGTCGTCAACCTCGCGCAGGCCGAGATCTACGAGATGAGCATGGGCAAGGTGCATCAGGACTACACGCCGATCGCGAACGCCGTCGAGGCGACGCTCAAGCAGATCGACCGCATCCAGAAGGGCGAGATCGAATCCGGTATCCTCACCGGCTTCCGCGACATCGACTCGGTGACGAAGGGTCTGCAGCCCGGCCAGATGGTCGTCGTCGCAGGCCGCCCGGCGATGGGCAAGTCGACGCTCGGCGTCGACTTTGCGCGCGCCGCCGCGCTTCACCAGCATCTGACGACCGTCATCTTCAGCCTCGAGATGAGCCAGATCGAACTGTCGCAGCGCATCATCTCCGCCGAGACGAATATCCCATTGTCGGCGATGCGCAACGCCGAAGACATCGACCCCGGCCGCTGGAACGTGCTCAACAACTTCTTCATCAAACTCAGGGACGCGCCGCTGTTCATCGACGATTCGCCGAACATGAGCCTGATGGAGATCCGCGCGAAATGCCGTCAACTCAAGCAGAGCGACGACCTCAAACTCGTCGTCATCGACTATCTGCAGCTGATGAGCTCAGGCAAGCAGGTCGAAAGCCGCCAGCAGGAAGTCTCCGAATTCTCCCGCGCGCTCAAACTGCTCGCGAAGGAGCTCGAAGTGCCGGTCGTCGCGCTCTCGCAGCTCAACCGCGGCCCCGAAATGCGCAACGACAAGAAACCGCAGCTGTCCGATCTTCGCGAATCCGGCTCGATTGAGCAGGACGCCGACGTCGTCTTCCTCGTGCACCGTCCCGACGCCTACGACAAGGAGGATCGTCCAGGCGAGGCCGACATCATCATGGCGAAGCACCGCAACGGTCCGACGGCGACCTTCAACCTCGCATTCCGCGGACAGTATTCGAAATTCCAAGACATGCCCCAGGACTATCAGCAGGGAGTCTGACATGACGAACACGGCAACAGACACAACCCGCCGGCCATGGTACGCGTTCGCGACGCCGCTGCTGGGCAAATCGGTGCGCTGGGCGTCGCGCGTCACCCACCACGGCGGCAGCGCGTTCCCCGGCAAGGTCGTCGAACGCGTCGACCCGACGTTCCTGCGCCGCACACTCGCGCAGCTGCCGCTCGGCGTCATCCTCGTCTCTGGCACGAACGGCAAGACGACGACAACGCGCATGGTCGCGATGATGCTCGAATCGTTGGGACTGCGCGTCTTCACGAACCCGACAGGCTCCAACTTCACGCGCGGTGTCGTCTCCGCACTGCTCAACGAAGTCACGATGAGCGGCCACATCGACGCCGACATCGCCGTCCTCGAACTCGACGAGGCCTACGCCGTGCAGTTCGTCGCCCAAGTCAAGCCGCAGTACGCGCTGCTGCTCAACGTCATGCGCGACCAGCTCGACCGCTTCGGCGAAATCGACAACACGGCACGGCTGCTCGGACGCGTGGCCGCAACGACGACGCGTGCCGTCGTCCTTAACCGCGAAGATCCGCGCATCGCCGCACTCGCCGCGCTCACGCCGGTCGACACGCGCGCCGCATACTTCGGCCTGTCGCGCGCGCTGCGCCGCTACTTCCCGACCGACGACGACATGGCGACGACGGTCGCGCTCGCCGGTGCCGCCGTGCCAAGCGAACCGCTCACGGCCGCCGCGCCCGTCACGCCGGCTGACGTCATGCTCACGGCGGTCGGCGACCATCGCGCGCAGATGGTCATCGACGGGCAGGAATACGAATCGGAAGTCAAACTCGAAGGCGTCTACAACCTCTATAACGCGGCGGCCGCGCTCGCCGTTGTGCGCGCCGTGCAGCAGGACCTGCGTGTCCCCGACACGATCGGCAACGCCGCGGCGACGTTGCCGCAGGCGCGCCGCGACGGATTCGTCATGCGCGCACAGCATTTCGCCGGCGCAGACACGGCGCACCTGCTTGACGCGCTCGCGCAGGTGACGCCCGCATTCGGACGCGGCGAAGTCATCGACGTGCACGGCTCGCCGACGGAACTACTGCTCGTCAAGAATCCGATGGGATTCCGGCTCGCGCTCGCGTCGTTCCCGCCCGACGACGCCGACACGATGATCTGCATCAACGACGAATACGCGGACGGCCGCGACATGAGCTGGCTGTGGGACGTCGACTTCACGAGCCTCAAGGCCGGCGGCGTCGACACCGTTTCCGGCGTGCGCGCGTGGGACATGGCACTGCGCCTCGCCTACGACGACGTCGCGGTCGGCGATGTCGACACCGACCTCGAGCGCGCCGTCGACGCCTTCGTGGCGCGCAATCCCGGCCGCCGCAAGCACATCTACTGCACGTACACGGCGATGCTCGCCGTGCGCGCGTATCTGGCGAAGATCGCCGACGTCGCCGACGCCGGCGTGGGCAAGTGAAGGAGCGACGCATGGCCAGACCGATCGACATCGTCTCGCTGTATCCGAAGGACATGAACATCTACGGCGATTCCGGCAACGTCCTGACGATCGAACGCCGGCTCGCACTCTACGGCTACGAGCCGCGCATCCACGCCGTCAATCAGCACGATCCGTGGCCCGAACACACCGACGTCATCCTCGGCGGCGGCGGTCAGGACACCGGCCAGAAGAAGATCATCGACGACCTCTACGCGCGCGCCGACACATTGCGCGCGCTCGCCGACGACGGCGTGCCGATGCTGATGATCTGCGGCCTGTACCAGTTGTTCGGCGACTATTTCGAAACGGTCGACGGCGCCAGGCTCGACGGCATCTCGATCATCGGCGCGCACACCGTCGGCCGCGACGTGCGCATGATCGGCAATCTCGTCGAACACAGCGACGATTTCGGCGACATCATCGGCTATGAGAATCATTCAGGGCAGACCTTCCTCGACGACGGCGTGCGCCCGTTCGGCACCGTCGACCACGACGGCATGGGCAACAACGGCGAGGACCACACCGAAGGCGCACGCGTGCACAACGTCATCGGCACCTACATGCACGGTTCGCTGCTGCCGAAGAACCCAGCCATCAGCGATTTCCTGATCCGCGCGGCCGCCGAACGCCGCTACGGCGAATTCCGCGCGGAATCGACGCCGGCGGCACGGGAGGAGCTCGCGCGCATCGACCGCATCGCGCAGCGTGCGCGCGAGGTCGCGCAGCTACGCCCACGCTGAACGCCGACGCGGCGGAACGTGTAGAGTTGGCACTGAGCAATACGCCAACACAGGTATGAGCTGGGAGGCATCATGACCGATTCGAATAACAACATCCCGGACTTCGGCGAAGGCCTGCGCAAGATCTTCCTCGCGGGCGTCGGCGCAATCGCCACGACCGCCGAAAAGGGCCAGGAGCTCGTCAACCGTCTCGTCGAACGCGGAGAACTGACCGTCGAGCAGGGCAAGCAGCTCAACAGCGAACTCGCGCACAAGGCCGGCGACAAGAAGGAATCACTCAAGGAGAAGGCCGCGCAGGCGTCGCAGACGGTGCAGGACGCCGCTGCAGGTCTGCGCAACCAGGCCGCGCAGGCAGTCGACGACCTCAACACGAAGCCGGCCGACGATGCTGCCGCCGACGCCGGCGCGAAGGCCGACGCTGCCGACGCCGATAAGTGAGCGTCCACCCCATCAACGTTGATCGCGCCGCCGCGCGCGATGATGCAATGCGCCGCCTGAGGCGCCGAACCGAAGGCGGTGCATCGTCATGCCTATGAATCAGCATTCAGACCAGCACGGCAACGTGACGCCGGATGAGCTGCGCCGCTTCGCGCGGGAGGAACACCGCGACCTGCGCGACGAGGCGCGCGCCGAACGCCACGAGGAGCATGAGCAGGCGCGCGCCGCACGCGAACGGCAGCACGAAGCGCGCGTCGACACATCGAAAATCGTCGACCTCGACGCGAAACTACAGGATCAGGAGGCGCACGCCGACGGCGGCGACGCCGACGAGCCGCAGCGCGCACGTCTCCTCGAAGCGGAGGAGACGCAGGAGGCCGCGCACATCATCGAACTGCGCGACCAACTGCCGAAGGCGTCGAAGGACCCCGAGACGATCGGGCTGTTCGGCGCGCATCGCCGCTCCTTCGCCGACCAATACCATCTGACGCGCCGCAGCAAACTCAAGCGGCTGCACCAGATCGGCAAGATCGCGATGCAGTTCGACGCGCTCAAAGGACTGACACCGGTCAAGATGCGCCTGATGTTCGAAGCGCTCGGACCGACTTTCGTCAAAGTCGGGCAGATCCTGTCGATGCGTTCCGAAATCCTGCCGCAATCGTTCTGCGACGAACTGTCCAAACTGCGCGCCGACGCCGACCCGATGCCGTATTCAATCGTGCTCGAAACGCTCGAATCCGAATACCGCCGGCCGCTCGGCGAAGTGTTCCGCACAATCGACCCGACCCCGCTCGGCTCGGCCTCGCTCGCGCAGGTGCATCGCGCGACGCTGCTCAACGGCGAAGACGTCGCCGTCAAAGTGCAGCGTCCCGGCGTGCGCGTGACGATGGCGGAGGACGTCTCGATCATGCGCTCGCTCGCGCGCGGCGCGACGAAAATCATGCACAACGCGCAGGTCGTAGACTTTCAGGGCGTCGTCGAAGAACTGTGGGACACCTTCGACGAGGAGACGAACTTCCTCAACGAAGCGCGCAACCTGAGCGCCTTCAAACGCTTCTGCGACGGCTTCGCGTACATGGACTGCCCGACGCCGTACATCGATCTGTGCACCGAACACGTGCTCGTCATGGAATACATCGACGGCATCCCGATCTCGCATACGCGCGAACTGATCGACGACGGCTATTCACTCAAGGAAATCGGCACGAAACTCGTCGACAACTACGCAAGCCAGATCCTCGACGCCGGCTTCTTCCACGCCGACCCCCACCCGGGCAACATCGAAATTCGCGGCGGGCAGATCGTGCTGCTCGACCTCGGCATGACCGGACGACTCAACGCGTCGACGCGCGCCGCGCTCAAGCAGATGCTCTTCGCCGTCGCCAAACAGGATTCGGCACAGCTCGCCGACGCGCTGCTGCGCTTCGCCGGCACCGAAGCCGACCATACCGACTATCCGTCGCTGCTCGCCGACCTCGATGGCATCATCGAGGAATTCGGCACCGTGAATCTCGAGGACCTCGACCTCGCGCAGTTCCTCACGTCGCTCACGCAGATGGCACGCCGGCACGGCATCGAAATCCCCAGTTCGATCACGACGGTCGGTCGCGCGCTCGTGACGCTCGAAGGACTGCTCGACAAGTTCATCCCCGACGTCAACATGATCGAAATCATCTCCGAACACATCGAGCATTCGAAGACGAAGACGCAGACGATCAAAGACGAAGCCGAACAGCTCGCCATCGAAAGCCACGCGGCGTTGCACGGTGCGCTCAAATCGATGAGCGAGGCGAACGTCGCACTCCATATGCTCACGCGCGGCGAACTGCGGACGAACTTCGAACTCGTCGGCTCTGAGGAACCGCTGCAGCAGTTGTCGGACATGGTCAACAGGCTCACGATGGCGCTCATCGTCGTCGGTCTGTTCATCGGATCGTCGATCGTCTACTACGCCGGCATGAAACCGATCATCTTCGGTATACCGCTCGTCGGCTTCCTCGGATATGTCGTCGCATTTGTGCTGTCATGCTGGATCGTCATCGACATCTATCTCAAAGGGCGCGAACGGCGGCACCGAAAACACAAATAGGACGCGCGCGCCGGCCGTTCGCTGACGGCGCGTGTCGGCGCCGCGGCCGTGCACTAGGCTCGGAATCACTAGGCTCGGCGCAAGAAATAAATACGGAATCGATGAGGAATCGACGAAAAACAAACAAGGAGCAATCATGGCAAAGACGTTGAGGAACATCGTCATCGGCGCAGCGGCCGCCGCCGGCGCCGCAGTGTGGGCGACGGCGCCGCGCAGCTTCAGCAACCGCAGGAAGAACTACGTATCGTCGCTGCCGGAGGTCATGTACGCGCATCGCGGACTGCACGACGCCGGCTCGGGACTCAGCCAGCAGTACGCGGGCGAAAGCGGCGAATACGTGGCGCTCGCGCGGCGCATGGCGATGCAGGCGGGCTACGGCACGCCGAGCGAAGTCGGTCCGATCGCGCCGGAGAACTCGCTCGCGGCGTTCGCGGCGGCCGCCGAGGCCGGCTACGGCATCGAACTCGACGTGCAGCTGACGCTCGACAACAAGGTCGTCGTCGCGCACGACCCCGATCTGCTGCGCGTCGCCGGAGACCCGCGCAAGATCGCCGACCTCACCTACGACGAGCTGATGAGGATCGCGCTGTTCCCGACGGCCGCGCCGGGTGCCGAGACGTCGCCGCTGCTGCCGGGCGCGACCGCCGAGGATCCGGCGATCGTCAAGACGCCGGAGGAAGCGCCGAAGGGGTACTACCAGCATGTGCCGCTGCTCGCCGACGTGCTGCGCGTCGTGGACGGGCGTGTGCCAATCATCGTCGAATTCAAATTCGAGAACATGCGTGACTGGGGCAGCCGCGACGACACGCTGATGCAGAAGGCCGCCGATCTGCTTGACGCGTACAAGGGCGTCTATGCGGTGGAGTCGTTCAACCCGGCGGCGATGCACTGGTACAAGGAGAACCATCCGAACGCGTCGCGCGGACAGCTCGCCGAGGACGCGCCCTTCGGGGGCGCCGACCCGGTCGTGTGGGCGGCCGGCAAGCTCGCGTTCAACTGGATGAGCCGGCCCGACTTCATCGCCTACGATTACCGCAACGGCAACAGCAAGGCTCTCGCCTTCGCGCGGCGCATGGGCGCGCAGACGGTCGCGTGGACGGTGCGCAGCGAGCAGGAGCTCAACGCCTGCCTGCCGTACTTCGACCGTTTCATCTTCGAGGCCTTCGTGCCGGGAGAGACCCCGGCGAGCGCGCTGCAGCTGTAAGCTGCGGTGCCTGCCTGATGTGCGGCGTTTGGTGTGCGCGCGATGTATGTCGCGTGCACACTTCGCGTATGATGGTTGCTGGATGGCGGGGCGGTGCGGCTGAGGAGGTGCCGATGAAGCGCAAGAGGGTTCTCGCGGGGCTGATGGTGCTTGTTGTGGCAGTATGCGCATTGGCTGTGACCTATTGGGTTCTGCACCGAGAACGACCGAGCTCCGAGGTGCGGCTCTATGTCGTGAATCAGAATGGGCGGCCTTTGCCGGACTGTTTCATGTCTACCGCCCGCCGAGGATATGACGGTCCTGTCGCCCCCATTGCTGTAACCACTAATGCGCAAGGTGCCGTGAAATATGATATGTCCTATGGGACTTATGATATTGAAATATCATGCCCGGGCTATATCTATGGTGAAGCCCACGATAGTACAGCGGTGATTGAAGTCGATCAGCCTCGTATCGTCCGCAGGATTGTGATGCAGGGCGTGTCGGTGCCGACGTCGGGTGCGGCGGCGGTGGACGGGCTGCCGCAGCAGTGAGGCACAGCCGAAGCAGCTTGCGCTTGTAGGGATAGGGCGACGCGCCGGATGCGGATCCGGCGAAACCATGTACAATGGTATCCGCGTCGGGCCGTGCATAGCCCCGGGCTCCATTTTTTGCCGCTGCGAGCGGCCTTTGCGCCGACATGGCGCTTTCGCGGTCCGGCGCATCTCCTTGTCACCTGTTTCCTCTGTTTCCTCACGCTAGCTTTTGCTGCCGCTGGCTCCAGTGCGTCGTTCGGACGCGCGTCGCTGACGCTATCTGCGCTGAGGGAGAGCAACTTCTTCGAAAAGGCCAAGTATGGGGCTTGGCGAGGCGCGCAACGGTGCGGTTTTCGCAGTGCATACTCGGCATATCCGCCGAAGAGGCACTCCCTCAGCGCAGATACGGTGTTCGAGGCCCCGCGATTGGCGCCGGTCAGTGCACCGGCTGCAGATCCTTGGCGGCGGGGGCGAGGTGCAGGTCGATGTACTGCGTGTACGGATGCGTGTTCACCTGATCGGTGTGGCAGCGGTACCAGTCGTAGGACTCGCACAGGCCCTTGTCCAGCGGCGTGACGTCGGGCATGATCTTCTGCTGTGCATGCACGTCGAGGCTGTATTCGTACTCGTGGAACGGGAAGAAGTTGCGCGGCTCCACACCGTCGACGCTCGCATAGGTCGGCGTCTTGCCGACTGCGGCGTAGCACAGGTCGACCCATTCGCGCACGGTGACGCTGTCCGGATTGCCGACGTTGAACACATGTTGCGCGGGCTGCTCGTCGATGATCAGTTCGAGGAAGCGGCACAGGTCGCGGATGTGGAAGAACTGCAGCCGCATATCGCCGTTGTTCGGCAGATAGAAGCGACGGTCCTCGCGGGCGCAGTCGAAGACGAAGGCCTCGCGGTACAGGTTGTTCATCGGCCCGTACAGATACGGCGGGCGCACGATGTAGGCGCCGTCGACGCATTGGAGCAGTGCGCGTTCGGCTTCGATCTTGCCGGTGCCGTAGTCGCCCCAGAACATGTTGCGGCCGAGGCGCACGTCTTCGGCGAAAGGCTGCAGATTCGTCTCGGGGTAGACGGCGCTCGAGCTGATCATGATCGTCGAGTGGACGCGCGCATGTTCGAGGGCATGCGCGAGGTCGAGCACGTCGCGCGCGTTGTAGGCGGTTACGTCGATGACGGCGTCGAAACGTTCCCCGTCGAGCTGATGGCCCAGATCGTGGCGGTCCGCGACGATTGTGCGCACGCCGGCGACAGGCGGGTGCGAGCCGCGGTTGAGCACGGTGACGTCGTCGCCTATCTCCACAAAATACTTCGCGATGAAACGGCTCACAAAAATCGTTCCGCCCGTGACGAGGATGCTGCGTGTCATGCCTCGACCCCTCTCCGTGTTGTAGTCGATTGGTATGCGCCGCGTCCACCCTCGCGGGCCACATCGTTCGACAGTGTAGCGGCCCCGAACGGACGCGGCGTCGCCCTATCCGTCTGTTGAGATGGATGTGGTGTGGGGGCGTGCGTACTCTGTGAGCATAATACGGGGGAGAAGCGCGGATGGGCGGCGTGGCATGGCCGTTCGGCAGGGGTCGGGGGCTATGCTGGGAGGTATGGAATTGCATGTTTTGAATCATCCGCTCGTCGAGCACAAGCTCACCGTGCTGCGAGACAAGAACACCCCCTCTTCGACGTTCCGCGAACTCGTCTCCGAACTCGTCTCGCTCGAGGCGTACGAAGCCACGCGCAACCTTGCCGTTGTGGACAAGCCAATCGAGACGCCGGTCGCGCCGATGGTCGGCAAACAGATCGCCAAGCCGCGGCCGATCATCGTGCCGGTGCTGCGTGCGGGACTCGGCATGCTCGACGGCATGACGCGCATGATGCCGAGCGCCGAAGTCGGCTTCCTCGGCATGAAGCGCGACGAAGAGCATCCGACGCAGCAGATCACCTATGCGAACCGACTGCCCGACGATCTGTCGGGACGCCAGTGCTTCCTCATCGATCCGATGCTCGCGACCGGCGGTACGCTCGTCGCCGCGACACACTATCTGGCGGAGAAAGGCGCGAAGGACGTGACGGCGATCTGCATCATCGCGGCGCCGGAAGGCATCAAGTTCGTCGAGGACAACATCGATCCGAGCATCGACTTCCGCGTCGTCGTCTGCGGCGTGGATGAAGGCCTCAACGATCGCAGCTACATCGTGCCGGGTCTCGGTGACGCCGGCGATCGCCTCTACGGCGTCGTCGACTGATTCGGTCTCTGACCTGCGCGGGCGGGTGTCCCTGATTAGCGGGGCGCCCGCCCGTTTGCGTATGTAGGGCCTGAAGCGGGTCGGTTGGCCGATAGCGTCGAGGACTCGACCCGTAAATGGGCTACTCGAGGCGGCTGCGGCGCCACAGGTGGGCGCCGGCGCGCAGGTCGGCGGCCGTCGTATGCAGATTCGCGGCCGTGTGCAGCAGCTGGGCAGCCTTCGTGTGCGCGGCGCGGATGTCCTCGGTCGTGCCGACGGCCGACTTGTCCGGATCGGCCATCGCTTTCGCATGCGCGTTGAGCCGCTGCGCCTGTATACGCAGACCGGCGACGACGACGTCGACGAAAGTCGCGGCTCGTTCGAGCGCGACGGCGAAGTCGCCGCGGAACGCGCCTGCGAGAATCGAATCGGCGGTGCGGGCGATGTCCTCCTCGGTCGGTGCCGCGTCGATGCCGGCGATCGCCGACGCGGACGTGACGATCGGCTCGCCCAGCCTCCACAGTCGCGCGATCGAATCGCGGCGCCGCCGCATCCATGTGCGCAGCAGATACAGCCGCCACAGCACGCCGGGCAGCGAATCCGGCTCCGCGTGGCTCCATAGTTCGGCGATGACGTCGACGCCCTCATGGTCGACGAGCGTGAGCACGCGTTCGACGACCTGCGGATCCTCGGTCGTGTGGACATGGCTGAGCAGCGCCCACGCCGTCGCGTGACTGACTGCGCTGAGTTGTTCGGGGTCGACGCCGCCGGCGATGTTCTCGGCGAGCGCCTGATCGAGCTGCCCGGGGCGTGCGGGGCGCGGGGAGCCGGTGTGCGTGAAGGCGGAACGGCTCGCGATGATCGAGCCGGAGCCGCTGCGTTGCGCGTTAGTAGACAATCGGAGCCACTTTCTGGATGTCGATGATGCGCAGCCCGTCGTCGGTCGGCACGAGGAACATGGCGAGCGCGCTGCCGGTAGGCATGTATGGGGTCTTCGCGATGAGTCGTTTCGTCAATGATTTGCTCGCGCACATCGGCCGCAGATGGTCGAACATGCCGCCGATGACCGGTCGATGCATGCAGATCGCCATCGGATGGTCGCCGTGGACGGTCCGCTCGAGCTGCGCGAGGAATGCCTTCCATGTGCCGTTCGCGTCGCGCGCGTACGCGTCTTCGGTGAGCTCGGGGATGAACTCGACCGGCATGCCCGTCTGCCATGACAGCATCTGCATCGTCTGCTGGCAGCGCATCCACGGCGACGATGTGAGCCGCGCCGGCGCGTAGCAGGCGAGTTCGCGGTCGAGCGCGTAGGCGGCCGCCGCGCCGCGCGGCGTGATTGGGCGCGCCGCGTCGGTGCCCTTCCACTGTTTGCGCGCCTCGGCTTTCGCGTGCCGCACGAGCAGCACGGCGCTCGCGGCGTCGGCGTGCTCTTCGAGGCGATCGACGAACAGCGCGAGGATGTCCTTGTCGGTGGAGTGCGTCAGCGTTTTGCGCGCCTCGGGAACCGTCAGCCAGACGACGTCGTTGATTTCGCCGACGTCCGCGCGATGCACGGGGCCGAAGGCGGGCGCGAGCTGATGCGCGAGCGGACGGTCGATGACGGTGGCCATCCAGTAGAGCACATGCTTGCGCTGCCCGCTGTCCGGGCCGTCGTGCTTGTTGCGTGATTTGCGACCCTCCGCCGACAGTGGATAGTCGACTTCGCCCAGATACGGCCCGAGCGCGACGACCTGTCCGGTCTCCTCGCCGATTTCGCGCACCGCCGCATGCCGATGCGATTCGTTGTTCTCGAGTTTGCCTTTCGGCCAGCTCCAGTCGTCGTATTTCGGACGGTGCACGAGGCACACTTCGATCGGGCCGTCCGGCGCGCCGCCGCGGCGACGATAGAGGATGCCGCCGGCCGCCTCGACCACATGCTTGCATTTGCCACTCATAGTTCCCATTGTAGGAGGGGCGTCCGTTTTCACGGTCTGCGTGACGGGCGTGACAGATGTGTGATGTGCGCGTGCATACGGCGGGGCCGGTGCACGTTGACATGCACCGACCCCGCGTAATCGTGACGACTGTCGCCAATCAGCTGTGTGATCAGTTATGCGCGCTGGGGCGACGCTGATGCTTGCGGATCAGGTATTCCTGGCTGTCGACGAGCGGGCGACCGTCGGCATCCTTCGAATGGCGCACGTAGGTGCCATCGGACTGCATATGCCAGCTCGACGTCGAATCGGCCATCTGTAGATCGATGTACTTGATGAGTTCGTCGATCTGCTCGGGCACGGTGATGCGCACGAGCGCCTCGACGCGGCGGTCGAGGTTGCGGTGCATCAGGTCGGCGGAACCGATCCACACCTCCGGCCCGGAGATCGGGCCTTCGCCGATCTGCGGGCCGTCGGAGTTCGCGAACGCGTAGATGCGGCTGTGCTCGAGGAAACGGCCGAGGATCGAACGCACGCGGATGTTCTCGCTCAGTCCGGGCACGCCCGGCTTGAGCGAGCAGATGCCGCGCTCTACGATGTCGATCTTCACGCCTGCCTGGCTTGCGCGGTAGAGGGCGTCGATCGTCTTTTCGTCGACGATAGAGTTCACCTTGATCTTGATCCACGCTTCCTTGCCGGCGCGCGCGGCGTCCTCCTCGCGGCGGATGCGCTGGATGAGGCCGGAGCGCACGGTGCGCGGCGCGACAAGCAGACGATGGAAGCTCGACTTCGGCGCGTAGCCGCTCAGCTGGTTGAACAGGCGCGTCATGTCCTGACCGACGACGGGATCGCACGTGAGCAGGCCGAGGTCGGTGTACAGGCGCGCTGTCTTCGGGTTGTAGTTGCCGGTACCCACATGGCAGTAGCGCTTGAGGCCATCCGCCTCCTGGCGTACGACGAGCGAGAGCTTGCAGTGCGTCTTGAGTCCGACGATGCCGTAGACGACGTGCACACCGGCGCGTTCGAGCTTGCGCGCCCACGCGATGTTCGCGTCCTCGTCGAAGCGCGCCTTGAGCTCGACGAGCGCGAGCACCTGCTTGCCGGCGTGTGCGGCGTCGATGAGCGCGTCGATGATCGGCGAATTGCTCGACGTGCGGTACAGCGTCTGCTTGATTGCGAGGACCTTCGGGTCGGCGGCTGCCTGCGCGAGGAACGCCTGCACCGACGTCGAGAACGAGTCGTAGGGGTGGTGCAGCAGGATGTCGCCTTCGCGGATCGCCGCGAAGATGTCCTGCGCACGGCTCGATTCGACCTGCGCGATCTGGCGGTTCGTCGTCGGTACGAAGGGACGGAACTTGAGGTCCGGACGGTCGATGCTGCCGAGCTCGAAGAGCACCGTCGCGTCGAGCGGCGCGGGCAGACGATACACCTCCTCCGGCGTGACGCCCATCTGGTCGGCGAGCAGCTGGGAGAGGAATGGCGACGTCTCATCGGAGATCTCGAGGCGGATCGGAGGGCCGAAGCGGCGGCGCAGCAGCTCCTTCTCGATCGCGTTGAGCAGGTTCTCGGCGTCGTCCTCCTCGACCTCGATGTCCTCGTTGCGCGTCACGCGGAACGAACGCGCCTCCTTGATGATCATGCCGGGGAACAGCGTCTCGAGATGCGCGATGATCAGGTTCTCCATCGTGATGAAGCCGTAGCGCACTTCGTCGGAATCGTCCTCGGTCATATCGTCGACCGGCACGAGGCGGTTGATGTTGTCCGGGATCTTGACTCGCGCGAAGTGCGACTTGCCGGAGGCCGGGTTCTCGACGATGATCGCCAGGTTGAGCGAGTTGCCGGAGATGTAGGGGAAGGGGTGCGCCGGGTCGACGGCGAGCGGCGTGAGCACCGGGAAGATCTGCTGGCGGAAGTAGCGCGACAGGCGCTCCTGCTCGCTGATCGTGAGCTTGTCCCAGCTCAGCAGCTTGATGTTCTCCTTCGCGAGGTCCGGAAGGATGTGGTCGACAACGTAGTGGGCATGCTCGTCCTGCAGCTTGTGCGCCTGTTCGGAGATCGCACGCATCTGCTGGCGCGGGCTCAGGCCGGACGGGCTCGTCACGGCGATGCCGGTGTCGATGCGACGCTTGAGGCCGGCGACGCGGACCATGAAGAACTCGTCGAGGTTGTTCGCGAAGATCGCCGCGAAGTTCGCGCGTTCGATGATCGGGATGTCCTCGTCCTGGGCGAGTTCGAGCACGCGCTTGTTGAACTTGAGCCAGCTGAGCTCGCGGTCGAAGAAGCGGTCCGGCGGCAACGGCTGTTCGCCGCTGAGCGTCTCGCGTTTGTCGGTCTTGTCCGTCTCTGCGATATGTTCGGCGATCTGGCTGCGCAGAATCGCCTTCGAAGGTGCGTCAAAAATCTGTGCCATGCACACTACTCTAGGGGGTGGTGGCCGAGAAATCACTGGGAATGTCGAAAAAATCTGCTTTCGTTGCACAAACTTTACCTACGTCGGCGCGTGGGAGGGGCGTGGCGACGGCTGGCGTCGGGCTCGGAGGTCGGTTGGAGGTCGTTCGGACGGAATTGCGACACGCCGAGAGCGGTGTTCGAATGAACATGCGGACCTGTGGAATGGACAATATGGCTCGTTTTCGTGTTGCGTTCAGCGTCGCGTTGCACAAAACGGAAAAAATGCGAACATCGCGCCGAAGAAGGCTGTTCCGACTTGCGAAGCCGGATGAATCGAGCATAATTAGCAAGTACAAGAACAACTGAATAGCAGACCCACAAAAAGTATATGATCAGCAAGATTATTACGTTGGGCGGGTATTGGAAAGACTTACCGTTGCAACGATGAGGTTGTGCAGAGATTCTGCGCAGTTGGACTTGTGAGGGACCCACTTCGGTGGGTCCCTTTTTCATGTTCGATGGATGTTCGCTCCATGTTCGGTGCATGGTTGTGCGGGTTGACGGGCGTGCCGCGCGGCGCGCAGACACGCCGAGGGGACGCCGGCGGCGGCGAAAAGTCGGCGATTTCGGGTTGCGCGGGCGGTCGCTGCAGATGTTGTCATCCCTACTGCCGGGCCGATGTTCACAATGAGATGATTGCGTCGTTCGCACTCGGAGAAATGTGGATAACCGGACCGTCCGTACACATACCCCCGTCCGGATTGTGCACGGCGGAGTGTACGTCGTTCAATCGAGCCATGAACACATTGGCGATGATGCCTGCGTATGCAGATGGACAAGGGGCGATGAGCCGGCCGATGGCCGTGTTCAGCGCGTCCCGCAGCACGAACGAGCCGCAACGGTACTACATGCCGCCGCGGGGAGATTCCGGCGCGCAGCCGTATCGGCCGCGCCCGCAGGAGACGATGCGCCGCGCCGACGCGTGTCGCGAGGCGATCGAACTGTCCGGCGGCAACGTCATCACGGTGTCGTCGGCGAGCGGTGGCGCCGGCACGTCGACGATCGCCGCGCTGCTGGCGCGGTCGCTCGCCGTCCATCATGCGCCGGCGGCGCTCGTCGATGCGGACGTGCGCATGGGCGGTGGCGGTCTCGACGTGCTGCTCGGCATCGAACATGAACAGGGTTCGCGTTGGTACGACGTGCATGCGCCGCTCGGACAGCTGAGCGGCTCGGCGTTGTATCGGCAGTTGCCGAAGTGGGGCAGCGTGAAGGTGCTCGCCTACAACGCGTGGAACGGCGACGCGCCGAAGCCGTGGGAGCTCGACGCCGCCGTTCACGCGCTCGCCGCCTGCGACGAGATCGTCGTCGTGGACGCCGGGCCGGGCACGACAATTGCCGAATCGCCGACGCTCATCGAAGCGGCGCATGTCGTTGTTGTCGAACTGTCGGTGCTCGGGCTCGCGCGCGGCCGTGCGCATCTCGATTGGCTGGAACGGCAAGGTCAGGAAAGCGTTGACCGTCGGACGATGCCGCCTGGGCCGGGGCAACCTTCGCGGCCGGTCGCCGAACATCCGGGTGACGTCGTCGCCGTCATCGGCGTCGAACCGCATGGGCCGGCGCGGCTGCGCGGCGTCGTCGACGTGTCGGACGCGAAATCCTACCTCGGCAAGGACATCATCGGCACGATCCGCAACGACGCCAAGCTATGCGGGGACATCCTCGAAGGCCTCGGCATCCGCGCCGTGCCGAAACGCAACGCGCTCGTGATCGACAGGCTCGCCCAACAGGTGGAGCGCGTCTGCGACCTCAGTGGGACGCTGCGGTGAGGGTGAGGAGGATGTGATGAACATCGCTGCGTGCACGACGCTCGAACTCGGCCCGCTTGCCGCGCTCGGCGGCGACAGACGCATCACCGACATCGTCGTGACCTGCGACGGCGCCGTCTGGTTCGACGCCGGCCGCGGCATGCAGCTGGCGCACACGGCGATTCCGCTCGACGATCCGGCGGTGCTGCGCGACCTGGCCGTGCGATTGTGCGCGCAGCTGGGCGTACGGCTCGACGAGACGCAGCCAATCGCTGACGCGGCCGCCGACGACGGCACGCGTGTGCATGCCGTCATCGCGCCGATCGTGCCGCAGGGCGCGTCGATCTCCATCCGTTTCCCCGACCGCGCGCGTCCCGATCTGGAATCGCTCGCCGCGGCCGGCATGTTCCCAGCCCAATGGACGCCGATGCTGCGCATGCTCGTGCGCGCCAAGGCGAACATGCTCGTCTCGGGCGCGACCGGCACCGGCAAGACGACGTTGCTCAAGGCGCTGCTCGCCAGCTGCGAGCCGAACGAGCGGATCGTGACGGTGGAGGAGGTGCGTGAACTCGCCGCGGTGCCACATCCGCACGTCGTGTCGCTCATCGCGCGCGACGCGAACGTCGAAGGCGCCGGACAAGTCGGATTGCCTGATCTCGTCAAGGCGACGCTGCGCATGCGTCCCGACCGGATCGTCGTCGGCGAAGTGCGCGGCGAGGAGGTGGTCGACCTGCTCAGGGCGCTCAATTCGGGGCATCGCGGCTCGCTGAGCACGATCCACGCCGATGGCGTCGAACATGTGCCGTCGCGGCTCATCGCGCTTGGCATGCTCGCCGGCGTGGCACCGGACGCGCTTGAACGGCTCGCCGACGGCGCCTTCGATGTGCTCATCCATCTGGAACGCGTCGGCGGCAGGCGCCGCATCGCGCAGATCGGCATGCTCGACTGCCGCGACGGCAGATTGTGCGGTCGGCGCATCGTCGCGCGTGACGGATCGGGCGCGACGGTGACCGGTCCGGCTTGGTCCGATTTTCTAAGGAGGTGGTGCGATGCCGTGGGCGATGCTGGCGGCGGTGGGCGTGTTCCTCGCCGTGTTGCTTCACGAGGGTGTTGACGCGCGTCTCGGCTCTCTCGCGCCGCATGCGCATCGTGCGACGGATGACAGTGGGCGCGGCGGCGTGCTTGGCGCCGCTGTGCGTGGCGAGGGACGTGATTCTGGACGTCGTGTCGGCATCGGCGCGCAACTGGCGGGGCTCGCCGCAATGCTGCGTGCGGGGCGTGACGTGCACGCGGCCTTCGGCCGATGCTTTGCTGCGCAGGCGCATGCCGACGATCCGCAATCCGCGCGAGCCATGACGATGACCGATTGCAACGGCGACATCGACGTCGGACTGCTCGCCGGCGCGCTGCGCGCGAGCGCGCTGCCGGGGGAGACGGCGGCGGAGATCCGGCATGCCTCGCATGGCCTGCGCGCCGCCTGCCGTCTCGGCCTGCGTCTGGGTTGCCCGACGGCGCGCTGCGTCGAGGCGGTGCGTGCCGCGCATGTGCGCATCCATATGCGCGAGGAGCTCAGGCGCAACGCCTTCGCCGTGCCGCAGTCGACGGTGAAGATGCTGCTCGGGCTGCCGGCCGTCACCGTTGTCCTCGGCGAGGTGCTCGGTGCCAACCCGATCGGTGTCCTCTTCGGCTCCTGGCAGGGCATGTGCTGTCTGGGACTCGGTGTCGTCTGCTATGCGCTCGGCGCCGTGTGGATGCATCGACTCATGCGACGGACGGGGGTGGATGATGACTGACGGGAGCAGGATATGGGTGACGGATGGGCCTGGTGCGCGGCCGTCTGCGCGGGATTCGCGGTGTTCGCGGCGCTCGCCGAACCATGTGTTGGTGTCCGGCTGCGCGCACTGCCCGGCCGTGTGTGCGAGGACTGGGTGCCGAGTGCGCCGCTCGTGCTGCAGCTGTTGGGCGCCGCGTTGGAAAGCGGCGCGTCGATTCCGCATGCGCTGCGTGCGGTCGGCACATGTTGTGCTGGCTCATGCGCCGAAGCGTTCGCCGCCGTCTGTGACGAACTGTCGGCCGGCGCGTCCTGGGACGACGCATGGACCTGTGCCGCCGACGATCCGCAGATCGCCGACGTCGCCGCGACGGTGTGCGCGACGCTGCGCGAGTCGTGGAACGAAGGCGTCGCCGCCGGCGATCGGATTGACGCGACGATGGAGCAGCTCGAGACGACGGAGCGTATGGAGATCGAACGGGCCGCCTCACGGCTTTCGGTGCGGCTATTGCTGCCGATGGGGCTGTGCTTCCTGCCCGCGTTCCTGTGCATCGCCGTCATCCCGACGATCATCTCCTTCGCGCAATGAGTTGATTGCGCGATGAATCGATTGCGCGATGAGTTGATCGACGCGTTTCATGTGAAACACATCAGTCACGTGAAACACGCGACCGCCCATCGACGCGGCGATCAACGAACAACCAAAATCAACAAACACGACAACCACAACCTACAACAATCAAACACAAGCGAACAAAGGAGTTGGCAATGCAGAACATGATCTCACTCGATGACGGCATCGGCATCGACACGATGGACACCGGCCGGCCGTTGCACGATATCGGCCAGCGCATGACGCGCGCCGCCGTCATGCTCGACTCGAGGATGCGCACGCTGACCGCGCAGCCGGAGGAGGGCGCCGCGACCGCCGAATACGCGGTCGTGCTCGTCGCGGCCACCGGCTTCGCGGCGGTGCTCGTTGCGCTGCTCAAGTCGGACGTGATCAAGACGCTGCTGACGAACATCGTCAAGAAGGCGCTGAGCGTCTGAGAGGTGCGGCATGCGACGTCTGTGGAAACGACTGCGCGCGTGGATGTGTGGCGATGACGACGGCGCGGCGACGGCGGAGTTCGCCGTTGTGCTGCCTGTCGTCGTTGTCACGGCCGCACTGCTGCTGTATCTCGCGCGTGCGAGCGTCACGCAGATCTCGTGTCAGGATGCGGCGGCCGACGTCGCGCGCGCCACGCTCGTCAGCGACGACGGTGTGGCCGCGCCGGCCGGCGTGCAGGTGGCGGTCGCCGACGGCGGCGACCGCATCACCGTCACGACGACCTGCCGTGTGCTCGCCGATCCGCTCGGCGTATTGCCGGCGACCGTGCACGGCCGCGCCGTCGTTGTCAAGCAGGATATGTCGTGAACAACGGTGTGAAACGGGATCCGCGAGTGCGCGCAACGCGCGACTGCGGCGTGCGGTGGAAGAACGACGGTCGCCGATGACGACAGTGATCGGTGATGGCAACGATGACGGTCAACGATGACAACGATGGGATGGGAACGATGACGAGGATGGGTACACGCGCTCTGGCGTGCAGCGCGGGGTTCGTCGCGCGGATGAAGCGCGGTATTGCGCGGTTGCGGCGTGAGAATGTGCGGCGTGAGGATGAGGGTTCGGCGACGGTCGTCGGCGTCGCGCTCGTCGTGGCGGCCGCCGTGCTCGTCAGCGCGTTGGCCTGCGCCGGCGACATCGTGCTGCGGCAGTCGCAGGCGCGCACGGCGGCGGATACGGCAGCGCTTGGCGCCGCCGCCGCGCTGTGGCGAGGCGATGGCACGCCGTGCGCGGTGGCGGCGTGGCTGAGCGACGCGAACGCCGGGAATCTGCAGCGCTGTGAGGTGGTTGGCGACGATGTCAGCGTCAGCGTGCATGTGCCGACCGACGTGCCCTTCGTCGACCATGTGACGGCGGATGCCCGTGCCGGGCCTCGTCCGTGTCGCAACTGATGGCCCAGATGGGTCCCGCAGGTCGGGTGGAACCGGAGAGTCGGGAAAGTCCGGCGAGTCCGGCGCAGGCATGCGTCGCGGCGGGGTCGCAGGCGGCCGGCTCGGGTGAGCAGGCTGTACCTTAGAAGAGCAGTGAACAGCGAGGCAATCGCGATCGAGAAACGGGAAGCAACATGGCATTAGCGCTTTATCGCCGGTATAGGCCGGACACGTTCGAAGGCGTCATCGGGCAGGATCAGGTGACGCTGCCGCTCATGCGCGCGCTCGACGAACACAAGCTCACGCACGCGTACCTGTTCTCGGGGCCGCGCGGATGCGGCAAGACAAGCTCGGCGCGCATCCTCGCCCGCTGCGTGAACTGCGTCGAGGGGCCGACCTCCCATCCCTGCGGGGTATGCGACAGCTGCCGTGATCTCGCGACCGGCGGCCCGGGGTCGATCGACGTCGTGGAGATTGACGCGGCGAGCCACAACGGCGTCGACGACGCGCGCGAACTGCGCGAGCGCGCCGGCTTCGCGCCCGCGCGCGACCGCTACAAGATCTTCATTCTCGACGAGGCGCACATGGTGACGCCGCAGGGATTCAATGCGCTGCTCAAGATCGTCGAGGAACCGCCGGAGCATGTCATGTTCATCTTCGCGACGACCGAGCCGGAGAAGGTCATTGGCACGATCCGCTCGCGCACCCACCATTATCCGTTCCGCCTCGTGCCGCCGGAGACGATGGGGCCGTACCTCGAGAAGATCTGCGAAGAGGAGCACATCGAGACCGAACCTGGCGTGCTGAGGCTCGCGATGCGCGCTGGCGGCGGTTCGGTGCGCGACACGCTGTCCGTGCTTGATCAGCTGATGGTCGGCGCCGTCGACGGCGACATCACTTATGATTCCGCCGTCGCGCTGCTCGGTTTCACACCGGATGTGCTCATCGGCGCCGCGATCGACGCCGTCATCGATCACGATGGCGCGAAACTGTACGACGTCATCCAGAAGGTCATTGTCGGCGGCTACGACGCACGCCGATTCGTCGAGGATCTGCTTGCGCGCATCCGCGATCTGCTCGTGCTCACGCTCGGCGGCGAACGTGCCGAACGTGTGCTCAGCGACGACGCGGCCGCCGAGGATCTCGACGATCTGCATCGGCAGGCGACGGCGCTCGGTTTGGCGACGCTGACGGCGATGGCCGAGGAGACCGACGAGGCGTTGACGCATATGGCGGGGGCGACGTCGCCGCGCATGCGTCTCGAGCTGCTCGCCGCGCGCCTGCTCGCAGGCCGCGAGACCGGATACGCCGCGCTCGGCGGCAATGAGGCGCCTGTGGCCGCCGCGGCCGATCCGACGAAGCCGGCGACCGGCGGCGGATTCATCGGCTCCGACAGCGGTAGCAGCGCGCAGTCCGCGCATGCACAGTCGACGCCGCAGCACGCGGCGACGGTCGGGCAGCCGGGCGCGCAGGCGATGCAGTCTGCGCCATCGATGCAGAGTGCGCAATCGACGCAGGGTACCCAATCGACACAGGCAGCACAGCCGATGCACGGTGCGCAGCCCGCGCAGCCTGCGCCGAATGCGCGCGAACAGGCGCATCAGTCGAAGGAACAGCATGCGATGGATGCGGCGACGGCGGCGATGCATGCGGCCTCCCAGGCGCAGCGGCTCGCCGAGGCCGGATCGCAGCCGGCGCCGCTGAACGGCACGCCGGACGAGCTGTGGGACGGCCTCGTGGCGTCGCTGCCGGCCGATGTGCGCGCCTATGTGGACCGCACAAAGGTGCCGCGCATCAAATTCGCTCCCGACAGGCGCACCGGCGGCCGCAAACTGATGATCAAGTTCGGCACGCCGATGGACAAGTACGCGTTCGCGCTCGCCGTGAGCAGGGAAAGCGTCGACGGCAGGACCGAGGTCACCGACATCCTGCGCGCCGAAGTGCACCGCGTCTTCGGCCCCGACGTGCGACTCGCGCCGACGCCGACGATGGAGGACGGCCAGACGGCTCCGCCGTTCAAGCATCTGCCCGCCGACCAGCAGCAGCGCATCAAGGCGCAACTGGCGAAGGAGAACCTGCAGGCGACGCTCAAGGCGCAGCTCGGTCGCACGCCGGGCGCGCAGGATGCCGCGCAGCCGTCCTCCAGCGACGACGTGCAGGCTGCCGACGACGCCGTTCATCGAGGCGTGCCCGCAGCGCATCCGGCCGATTACGATCCTTGGGCGAGCCCCGCGCCAGCCGATGCGCCGTTCGCGGCGGCGAATTCAGCACCGACTCCGTCCGTCCCGCCCGCCACCGCTCAGCCGACGATGTCGGCTGGGACGCAAGAGCCGCCGCAGCCGCAGGACGCCGGCGCGCATGCGCCGTTGACGACTCCGTCGCCGAACGGGGCGGCCGCGTCGATGACCGAGGCGGGCATCGACCCGTGGGCCTATCGTGACGACGAGCCGGCGCATATCGATTTCAGCCGCGTATCGTCGATCGAACAGCAGGCGGCGCAGGCACACCACGAGCAGACGACTGCGCCGGCCGATCCGTGGGGACAGCTCGACGACGCCGCACCGGCCGCCGCAGCCACGGACGCGCAGAGCACGCAGTCCGCGCAGCCGCAGGTCGACCCGGAGGAGGATGAATACTCAATCGACGACGAATCGCTCGCCTCATCCCAGACGATGAGCCTCGACGAAGTCAAGGAATTATTCGATGTGAAGTCTGTTGAAGAATTCGCGGCGGATGACCCGAGGAACCCGCGCAATCAGCAGGAGCGCTGAACGGCACGCCGAGGAAGGAAAGCATGGCATTGGCATACGACGGCGCGATCCAGCGCCTCATCGACGCGTTTGCGAGTCTGCCCGGCATCGGGCCGAAAGGCGCGCAGCGCATCGCGTTCTACGTGCTCGGCGCGCCGGACGACGAAGCGCAGCGGCTCGTCGAATCAATCACCGAAGTCAAGCAGAAGGTGCGGTTCTGCGACGTGTGCGGCAACGTCTGCGAGACGAGCCCGTGCGCGATCTGCGCCGACCCGCGCCGCGACCGCAGCACGATCTGCGTCGTCGAGGAGCCGAAGGACGTCATGAGCATCGAACGCACGCGGGAATACCGCGGGCTCTACCATGTGCTCGGCGGCGCGATCAATCCGATGGCCAACGTCGGCCCGAACGACCTCAACATCGCGCAGCTGCTCAACCGGCTACAGACCGACGAAGTCAAGGAGATCATCGTCGCGCTCAACCCGAACATCGAAGGCGAGGCGACGACGACGTACCTGAGCCGTCTGCTCATGCCGCTCGACGTGAAGGTGACGCGTCTGGCGAGCGGACTGCCCGTTGGCGGCGACCTCGAATACGCCGACGAAATCACGCTGTCGCGCGCCCTCGAAGGACGCCGCGAGGTCTGAACGCCCCCACGCCACGCACATGGCCTCCCGCAAGCGCCAACCAGGGCGTTTCGTATTCTGGGAAGGCGCCTCGGCGTCGTGCGGGCGCGTTCATATAATAATCGAGCTTCCTGCGTACACTGGGCACAGTCGCGGGTCCCAATGCGTACAACAAGACAGACAACACAGAGAAGATTGGATAGTTGTGGCTCTTATCGTGCAGAAATACGGTGGTTCGTCCGTCGCCGACGCCGACTCGATCAAGCGTGTGGCACGACGCATCATCGAAACGAAGAACGCCGGCAACGATGTGGCGGTCGTCGTCTCCGCCATGGGCGACACGACCGATGACCTCATCGACCAGGCGTTGAGCATCGACTCCGATCCGCCGGCCCGCGAAATGGACATGCTGATGACCGCCGGCGAGCGCATCTCGATGAGCCTGCTCGCGATGGCGATTCACGCCGCCGGCTCCCACGCCTACTCGTTCACCGGCTCGCAGGCCGGATTCATGACCGACGCGCAGTTCGGCGCCGCGCATATCCGCGCAGTCAAGCCGGACCGTGTGCGCCGCGCGCTCGACCTCGGCAGCGTCGCGATCGTCGCCGGCTTCCAAGGACGCAACGAACGCGGCGATGCGACGACGCTCGGCCGCGGCGGCTCCGACACGTCCGCCGTCGCGCTCGCGGTGGCACTCGACGCCGACATCTGCGAGATCTACACCGACGTGGACGGCATCTTCACCGCCGACCCGCGCATCGTGCCGACCGCGCGCCGCATTCCGTCGATCGGCTACGACGAGATCCTCGAGATGTCCTCATGCGGCTCGAAGGTGCTCGCGCTGCGCTGCGTCGAATACGCGCAGCGTTTCAAGATGCCGCTGCATGTGCGCAGCTCGTTCTCCCACCGTTCCGGAACGCTCGTCGTTCCCGACGGCGTCGATCCGAGCACGCTGCCGAACGTCTGATTTCGGCGACCGACTTCCGACCAACCCAACCACGCAACACCCACGGAGAGCAAAAGAACCATGAATGAGCACGAAGACAAGTCGATGGGCGATCTGTTTCCCGACCTCGGCCAGGAGACGCCGATCATCTCCGGCGTCGCGCATGACAGCAGCG
This sequence comes from Bifidobacterium sp. AGR2158, assembly GCF_000424225.1. Lineage (NCBI taxonomy): Bacteria > Bacillati > Actinomycetota > Actinomycetes > Bifidobacteriales > Bifidobacteriaceae > Bifidobacterium > Bifidobacterium sp. AGR2158. The sequence continues at coordinate 147,002 of NZ_AUJM01000012.1, read as the reverse complement.
AATCGCTGGCGACCGTCCGCGGCGTCACCGACGAACCGGGCATGGCCGCCCGCGTGTTCGAACGTCTCGCCGAAATCGGCGTGAACGTTGACATGATCGTGCAGGCCGGCGCTTCGACCGGCACCGCCGACATCTCGTTCACCGTGCCAGGCAAGGATGCGCAGCGCGTGCGCGAGGTGCTGATCCAGGAGCAGGACAACCTCGGCTACAACTCCTTCGACCTCAACCCGAACGTGGGCAAGGTGGCCGTCGTCGGCGTCGGCATGAAGACGCACTCCGGCCTCGCCGCGCGCTTCTTCAAGGCGCTCAGCGAAAAGGGCATCAACGTGCTGATGATCTCGACCTCCGAGATCCGCATCGCCGCGCTCGTTCCGCTCGACCAGCTCAACGAGGCCGTCAAGGCGCTGCACACGGCGTACGGGCTGGACGCGCAGAAGGTGGAAGCCGTCGTCTACGGCGGCACCGGACGCTGATGGCGAGACAAATACAAACCCAACGGCAGAACTGCACAACTAAGGAGCCGGCAAATGGTACAAATCAACGAACGTGGCGTCAACGTGGCCGTTCTGGGCGCGACCGGACAGGTCGGCATGGTCATGCGCCGTGTGCTCGACGAACGTGACTTCCCGGTCAAGGACCTGCGTTTCCTCGCATCCGCGCATTCGGCGGGACAGGTGCTCAACTGGCGCGGCCACGACATCACGGTGGAGGATGTGGCGACCGCCGATCTGAGCGGCATCGACATCGCGATCTTCTCCGCGGGTGGCGGCACGTCGAAGGTGTGGGCACCGAAGTTCGCCGAAGCCGGCGCCTACGTCATCGACAACTCATCGCAGTGGCGTATGCATGACGATGTCCCGCTCGTCGTTGCCGAAGTCAACCCGGATGATCTTGACGAAATCCCCTCCGGCATCGTCGCCAACCCGAACTGCACGACGATGGCGATCATGCCGGTGCTCAAGCCGCTGTCCGACGCCTTTGGCCTCAAGCGACTCATCGTCAGCTCCTATCAGGCCGTCTCCGGTGCGGGCCGCGCCGGCGTCGAACAGCTGATGAACGAGGCGAAGGCCGCTGTCGAGCAGGGCGCTGACAAGCTCGTCTTCGGCGGCGACGCGATCGATTTCCCGGAGCCGACGAAGGTCGCGCGCACGATCGCGTTCAACGAGGTTCCGTTCATCGGCGACATCGTCGATGACGGCTCGGAGGAGACCGACGAGGAGCAGAAGCTGCGCAACGAAAGCCGCAAGATCCTGCACCTGCCCGACCTTAAGGCGTCGTGCACCTGCGTGCGCGTCGGCGTCTTCACGTCGCACGGCATGAGCGTCAACGCTGAATTCGAGCAGGATGTCACGCCGGATCAGGCGCGCGAGGTGCTCGAGCAGGCGGACGCCGTTGAACTCGTCGACATCCCGACCGCGCAGCTCGCGGCAGGCAAGACGCCGAGCTTCGTCGGCCGCATCCGGCAGGACCAGGCCGTCGACGGCAACAAGGGACTCGCATTCTTCGTGACGAACGACAATCTGCGCAAGGGCGCGGCCCTCAACGCCGTCGAACTCGCCGAAATCGTCGCGAACAAGCATTTCGCCGATCAGCTCTGAGAGCAGCTGACGGACGGATAGGCCACAGCAGAGGCGCACGTCGTATGGCGTGCGCCTCTTTCGCGTTTTGTGTGAGCGGGGATGGTCGGCCGATGTTCGCAGACAGCTGCGACTGGTTCGGGTGCACTTCGCGGCGGGACCGTTCACTAAGGAGGGTGCCAGCGATTGGTTCGGGTGCAGAGTGCGGCGGCACCGTTCGCTAAGAGGGCCGTTTGCGATTGGTTCGGGTGCAGAGCGCAGCGGAACCGTTCGCTGCAGTCGGCGCCGCGGCCGCCGGCGCGACCTCGCGCCATGCGCGAACAGGCGGCGGGCTATGCTGGGAAGCATGTCAAAGGCATCGATCACCGCGCAGCAACAGTTGGACCGCATCGTCGCGCTGGGATATCCGGACGTCGCCGACATGAGCGACGCATCGTTCCGCGCGCTCGCGCAACCGCTCATCGCCGCGCTCGAGGACAGTAATCTAGGCGAGGACATCCTGCTCGTGCCGACGCGCGAGCTCGTCTCCCCGGAATCGCTGATCGCGCGCACGAGCATCAACCGCATGGCCGGATTCACGACGATGCCGCCGCGCGATATCGCGAGTTTCCTGCCGACCGATGGTTTTGAACCTCCCGAGGGGCCGTTCTACCTCGTCATCGAGCCGCATACCGGCACCTGCTACGTCAACCGCGAGCCCGACGTGGCGCGCAAGCTCATCGAATCGGACGAGCGTATCCCGTTGACGCTCGAGGAAGGGCTCGCGATTGCGACGCAACATCCGGAATGGCTGCTCGAGAAGAACGGCTTCAACCTGCTCGGCTCCCGCAGCGCGGACGGCCGCGTCCCGAGCATCTGGATGAGCCAGAACGCGCCGCGTCTGGGCGCCGTCTGGCCGAACTCACGGCACACCTGGCTCGGCAACGCCTACTGCATGGCGCGCCGCGGCGTCAACCTCATCAATTGATCCGGGCCGGATCGGCGAATCCGCCGATCACCCTCCTTCACCGCGCCGCCTATACCTGAAGAATGTAAACAAGCTGGGGAAAATGGCCGGATTGTGGACGTTTCTCCACGATTGCCTCGGTAGGCTTTATAGGGTAGGACGATATGCACGACCGTGCATAGCCACGATGTGAACACATCCGTGGACATATCGTGGAAACGACTGCACTCACAGTTTCAAAACACTCACAGAAGGAGGAGAGATGGGTCAGGATCATTCGTCCGTGTTTGATCTCGCCGCAGTGGCCGCGGCTTCCAACGGAGGGAACAACGACCCGCTGCTGCCTCCGGCACGTTTTATCGGCGCTCCGCAGAAGCCCAGCTCGATGCCGTACACGAAGTACGTCGCATACGACAAGCAGGTGCCGTTTGACTACCCGGAGCGCACGTGGCCGGGCAAGCGACTTACCCGTGCACCGCGCTGGTGCTCGGTCGATCTGCGTGACGGTAACCAGGCGCTCGTCAACCCGATGGACGCCGACCGCAAGCTGCGGTTCTGGAACATGCTCGTCGAGATGGGCTACAAGGAGATCGAAGTTGGCTTCCCGAGCGCTTCGGAAACCGATTACGACTTCATCCGCATGCTCATCGAGCGCGAACTCATTCCCGACGACGTGACGATCGTCGTGCTCACCCAGGCGCGCGAACACCTCATCCGCAAGACCTACGAATGCCTCAAGGGCGTCAAGCGTGCGATCGTGCACTTCTACAACTCCCTTTCGGTGCTGCAGCGCGAAGTCGTCTTCCGCAAGGAGAAGGACGCGATCAAGAAGCTCGCGACCGACGCGGCCGAGCTGTGCAAGGAACTCGAGGCGGATGCCGAAGGCGTCGATCTCTATTACGAGTATTCGCCGGAGTCCTTCACCGGCACCGAGCCCGAATACGCCGTCGAAGTGTGCAACGCCGTCATCGACGTCATCAAGCCGACTCCCGAGCATCCGATGATCATCAACCTGCCGGCGACCGTCGAGATGACGACGCCGAACGTCTTCGCCGACGAGGTCGAGTACGTCTCCAACCATCTGCAGGACCGCGACGCGATCGTGCTGTCGCTGCACCCGCACAACGACGAAGGCATGGGCGTTGCGGCGGCCGAGCTTGGCATCCTCGCCGGCGCGGACCGCATCGAAGGCTGTCTGCTCGGCAACGGCGAACGCACCGGCAACGTTGATCTCGTCACGCTCGGCCTCAACCTGCTCACGCAGGGCATTGACCCGCAGATCGACCTGTCCGACATCCCGCAGATTCGCCGCACCGTCGAATACTGCAACCAGATCAAGATCTCGGAACGTCACCCCTACGCCGGCAACTTCGTGTTCACGGCGTTCTCGGGTTCGCATCAGGACGCGATCAAGAAGGGTCTCGAAGCGCGCGAAGTGGCTGCCAACATGGTGGGCGCCGAGCTCGACAACTTCGTGTGGCTCGTGCCGTATCTGCCGATCGATCCGAAGGATATCGGCCGCTCCTATGAGGCGATCATCCGCGTCAACTCGCAGTCCGGCAAGGGCGGCATGGCGTACCTGCTCAAGGCGAACCACAACCTCGATCTGCCGAAGAAACTGCAGGTCGAGTTCGAGCGCGTCGTGCAGCAGCATGCGGATGCGACGAAGAAGGAAGTCAAGGACGAGGATATCTGGCATCTGTTCAAAGACGAGTATCTTCCCGTCGAGGAGGCCGGGACAACTGAGGCCGGCGCCGTCGTCGGCGATCAGCAGGACGCGTCGCTCGAACAGTGGGGCCGTCTCAAGCTGCTCAAGGTGAGCCTGTCCTCGGGCGAGGATGGCTCGGATACGGCGCTCAACGCGACCGTGCTCGACCGCGGCCTCAACGTCGGCGTCGACCCGGAGGAGGTCCGCGAGATCTCCGGCACCGGCAACGGCCCGATCGATGCGTTCCTCGACGCCGTCAAGGTGCTCGGCGTCGACGCGACCGTGCTCGACTACGCCGAGCATACGCTGTCGGTCGGTACCGACGCGCGCGCCGCCTCCTACGTCGAGTGCGAGATTGCGCTTGAGGATGGTGAGACGAACGTCGTCTGGGGCGTCGGCATCGATTCGTCGATCGTGACGAGCTCGCTCAAGGCAATCATCTCCGCCGTCAACCGTTCGGCGCGCTGAACGCTGTGATATGCAAAAGGCGGCCGCTGGGCTTTGCGCTCGGCGGCCGCCTTTCGTGCACTATTCGTGCAATGGACGTCATCCTTCGGTGAGCATGCCGTCGGCCATATGGTAGAAGTGGTCGGCGATCTGCTGCAGTTCGTCGCCGTGATGGCTTGCGATGACGACGGTGTTGCCCTTATCCCGCTGCCGTGTCATCTCCTCGAGGAACATCTGGACTGAATGTTCATCCAGGCCGTTGGTGGGTTCGTCGAGCAGGATGAGGCGCTGATGTTCCATCAACGCCTGCACGATGGCCAATTTCTGGCGCATGCCCAAGGAATACGACTTCACCTTCTCCCGCTCGTGACCCTTGAGACCGAATAGTGTGAGCAGCCTGTCCGTCTCCGTGGTGTCGAAATCGTGATTGATGCCGGCGAGATACTGCAGATTGTCCATCGCCGTCTCATAGGGGAGGAATCCCGGTTCCTCGATGATGATGCCGACTGGCTCGGGCAGTCTGCGGTTGAACTCCACCGGCTGTCCGTTGATGAGCACCTGCCCGGCGGTGGGGTGGATGAAACCGCAGATTGCGCGCAGCAGCATCGTCTTGCCCGACCCGTTGGGCCCGACGATGCCGTAGACGGCGCCATGCTCGAACTGCGCGCTGACGTCGCGCAGAATCGGCTTGTGCTTGATGGTTTTGGAGAGATGATTGATTGCGACATGCATGAGGATGCTCCTTTCGAGACGGATATATCAGCGTATTTCCAATCTGCTGAACAGCAGCAGGACGGTGCCTGCGAAGACCGTGGCCAGCAATGCGGATAGTGGCAACCCGTGGGTGGGTTGTGCGAACCATGCAAGTACGGGGGAGACGGCGGCGACAACCGCATACAGTGTGATGGCTGCCAGATATCCGTAGGCGGCGGCTTCGGCGAGACGGCCGGCGTCGATGATGAGGATCAGCGTCAGCGATGTCAGCATCGCGCATATGGCACCAGGAACCAGCGTGGCTGTCTCTGTCGGCTGTATGGCGATCGCCACAGCGAGTTCTATGCCGCACAGCATCGCGCAATAAAAGACGAGCATGGCCAGATAGGCGACGAAATGACCAACGGTGCGTGGGCGGCGCACATATACCAGATAATCCGGTGACGCAAGGAAATCCAGAGGGCCGCTCAATGGTAGTGCGACGGCTGTCGCCATGAACGCGATGGGCAGTAGATTCGTCAGCAGCGCAGGCGCACTCGGATCGTCGGATGGGCGTACCATGCCAATGAACATGGCGTGATCATGCGGCGATATGTAATACGCGTAGGTCACGATGGCGAGCAGCGTCAGTAACAGCAAGCGCATGCCAAGGCGTGCGCGGGACGCTGTGCGCAATTGGCCGAATGCAACGTGCATGTCATGTCTCCAATCGATCGCGATGCTCGAAGACCGTGACAATCGTCAGGATCATGACGATGCAGTAGCCGATGAACGGCAGCAGTTGCTGAACGAGGATGACGTTCCAATCGAAACTGAGCGGATACCAGAAGAAGCATACGTACCTTTGGACGTCGCCGCCGAGCGGCAGCAACATCCATTCGGCCAGCGCGAAGAACGCAATGAGCATGGCGGTCCCATAGGCCCAAGGGAGGCTGCAGACGGCGAGCAGCATATTCAGCAGCGCCAATGATATGTTCCATCATGGATGTGAGAACAATGGCGGTGAGCAGCAATGTGATGTCATCTGCCCGTGGTGGCCCTACTCGAGCAGATACAACGATGGCGAATAACACTACGCCGCCGACGGCGGCTGCCAGAGAGATGAGTATGATACGGCACAGATTCGCGGTCAGTTGTGTGCGGGGATCATGGCGGACAAGCACGAAGGCGCTATACTCCACTCGGAACAGGCATGCCAATGTGAGCGATGCGGGCAGTACGAATTGCGCTGCGCCTACGCGAAGAAATCCGATCGTGTCGCGCCCAAAGCCGTATAGCGTGCATGTCAGGTAATTCATGAGGCTTCCTATGACGCAGCCACAGCAAATCACGATGCTGATGATGAGCGCAACGGGGGATACGGGAGGACGACGCATGCGTAATTGGCGACGAAGTCGATCAGGAGACATCTTGCCGTCCTTTGATGAGAAGCGGTATGGAAGTCGCCAGTAGCAGCAGGATGATGGATAGGGCGATTCCCACGTAATTTTGCGCACGCAGTTCGTCCACCGTGGCTGGGGAGAAATTCAGGAATATGATATGCGTCCATTGATCGCGGCCGCCTTTCCCGCTGGTCGTGAACAGCCACCACAGCAGACTCAGCGTAAATGGCACAAGCAATTCCATATGACGACGCCGGATGAACAACGAGCTGGAGATGGCCAACGTGGCGAACAGTCCGGAAATCACGAAGACAAGCAGGCAGATGACGGCGACACATAGCCATTGGCTACGCTCGTACAGCGGATACGCCCATGACTTCGATGAAACGAGTACATAGCGGTTGAGATACAAACCTGTTTCATCCCATTCGGTGCCTTCAATGAAGTTCATATGAGGATTGATGATGCCCATGATGAGCATGTTGAGTGCCAACGGCATCAGACCGCCGATGCCGCCGAGCAGAAAACCTGCGCAGAGGGACGAACGTAAGAATATTGGGCGGTCGCATCGGCTGATGACGAAAGGTGCGCGTTTCCAGTATCGTTCTTCGGCGACGAGGCTGCCGCCGAGCAAGGCCGCCAAAAACGGCATCAGGAATAGGTAGAGGCCGGCGCCGCTGCCGAACTGGCTGAACAGCATGACGTCCGCGAGGAAGGTGGGTTCGTGATCATACAGCACAAAACTGGCTCGGTGAGTCGTCCACCATTGCACGGCGATCATGCCGGCTGACAGCACGATAATGATTGCCATGCGCCCGCTCAATAGATTACTGCGCAGTTGGCGGCGAATGATGGATCCGTTCATGGGGCCTCCGGAGTTGGCTATCATGCGTGGTGATGCGTGGTGGTGAAGGACGCGCAGTCCTTCACCACCACGCACCATTGCGAGTGGGATTATCAGTTGCTGTCAGGGGCCCAGAGTCCTGCGGCTTCCGTACCGGCGACGTTCTGCGTGTTCTGCAGACGCATATGCACTTGCTTGCGGCCGAAAATCTGATAGGTCTGATTGGTGACGTATCCGACAGATCCCGAGGTCAGCGTTACGGTACCGGAGCGCACGTCCTCATTGGAATAGCCGAGCATCCATGCGCGGATGGTTCGGTTGCCGGAAACGCTTGCTGCCGAGATGTATCCGTCAGAAGTGTTCTGCTTCTGACGATTTGGAGGTATCTGAGGTGTTCCAGTTGGTGAGGTAGGCGCTCCAACCGGTCTTGGTGGTATTGCCCGCAAGGGCGGGGGAGGCAAAACAGAAAGCGGATGCGGCGATGGCCAGCAACGCGATCGCTTTGCGACTTAGGTGTTTGCTTGTCATGGCAACTCCTTTACATCGTTTTCTTCTTCGTCGAATAATCGATGAATGGACATACTCCAGCGTATTGGGGTGGGAGCGTGGCGCCAAAGCCATGTAAAGAAAACACTACATGGCTGCGTTGTGGGCATTCTGCGGCGACGATGAAGGATCGTGAGCTACAATGCCCGTACGCGGTACGCGTGGATGGATGCGCCGCGTTGGCTCGGCAATGATTGCCGGAGAGCCGGAGAGAAGGAGCGACGTCTCAGATGGGGAGGGACATATGGCGATACCGGTGCTTGCCGTCATCGACAACGATGCATGGGCATTACAAACCATCACGCAGTGGCTGAAGGCGCAGCCGCGGCAATGTACATTGGCGTGGGCCACCACATCCTGTGCGCAGGCGGTGCACGGCTGCCTGTACGCGAAACCGGATGTGGATGTGCTGCTCGTAGATATGGCGCTTGGCGCGATGAGCGGTCCGAACCTGTGCAAGACGATCCGTATGCACTCGCCTCGTCCGGCGGTGCTTGGCATGACCGCTTTTGATCCGGAACTGTTCCGTGACGATCTGGCCGCGGCAGGTGCGCAAGGCATCATGGACAAGCAGTCCATCATCCCCGGTCTGACGTCGTGGCTTGCAACCCTCGCCGAAGGCGGCAGCATCCAGCCTGAGAGCTTCCATGATGCGCGCACGGCCCATCGAATCCTGTGCGCATCCCCGCAGACGCCGGCGGCCAAAGACATCAGAGACAACGAACTCAGCACACGTGAGCGGGAGGTGCTCGCGTTGTATGCGCAAGGCAAGACGACGGACGAAGTGGCCGGTGTCATGGCCGTCTCCCGTAACACCGTCTACACCTTCATCGACCGTGCCTCCGGGAAGCTGGGCGTGCGCAATCGTGCCGAAGCCATCGAGAAAGCCCGATGGTATGGCCTGCTGTGACCTTCGTCCTTCCAGTTTCGTCAGTGCCGTGCGCGAGCGCGCCCACCATATGCCCTCCATGCTGCTGCGCGGCGTCGCAATCCTGTGGACGGTGATGCTCGTATTGGACGCATGCCGGTTCGTCGGGGAGGGTCGATGGATCTCCTGCTGTCTCGCCGGCGTCGAAATCGCCTGCCTGTGGCTGCTGGCGAACCGTCCGCTCGCAGGCGTCGCGCCGGTCGCCATCCTGTGGTGCGTGTTCCTCGTCAGCCCGATTCCGGTGCCGCCCGCCTTCGGCTATGTGGGATTGACGGCCGTAGGGGTGCTGGGATACCTTGGCATGCCGCTTGCCGTCGTCTTCACGTTTGTGTTCGTGGCGGCGGATTACGTGTCGCATCTGCTGATGGCCGATTTCGTCCCGCCGTTGGCGATCATGCCGATGCTGACGTTGTGCGCCAACATGCTGCTCGCCGGCGTCATCGGCTGCATCGTGCGCATCGTGCGCAGGAACATGCGCGAACGCGACCGTTGGCGCATGCAACAGCAGCATATGGCTGTCGCGGCGAGGCTGCACGACGAGGCGTGCAACGATCTCGTCTATGCGTTGCTGACGCTGCGCCATTCACAAGTCGAAACGGCGAACGCGAACGATGATGAGGAATACGAACGCCTCGCGCAGGTGTCTGCCGCTGTTGAAGACGCGCTCGCCTCGGTGCGCTCGGGCATCCTTTTGCTGCATGCGTCCGGCGACGGCGATGAGCTCCGCGCGGAGCGTCGTCGTACGCTGCCGGTGCATACGGCGATCGAGCGGCAGCATAGCCGTGTGCGCGAGCTCGGTTTTGACGGATTGACGTCGGTCGGCGACGGTGCCCGTTTCGTCACGTCCGGCACTGACCGCATCGCCGCGCTCGACGGACTGATTCATGAATTGTTCGGCAATCTGGTCAAATACGCCGACGCCGCACATCCGTTCGTCTGTTCCGTTGATGTGCAGGGGGACACGCTGTATCTGTCATGGTGCAATACGCGCGCCGCACAGCCGAACGTGACGGCGTCCTCAGGCTCGGGCATCGCCGGTTGCCGGCGACTGTTCGAACAATGCGGTGGCGCGCTCGCGGCTGGGGCGGGCGACGGCGCGTTGTGGTGCGTCGAGGCGTCGATGCCGCTGCACGACGCCCCGACGATGTCTGATTGAGCCGATGTCTGATTGAGCCGATGTCTGATTGAGTCGAATCGCTGTCCCGTCATCGATTCCATATACATACAACGAGCGGGCGCCCTTTCGAAGCACATGCGAAAGGACGCCCGCTCGGCCTGCCTGCCTGCCGTCCGGCACAGTCATGTCAACTGCGCCGGACGCGGCCCGACTTTCCGCTATTGCCCGGATTGCTGCTGCGGCTCAGTGGTCGGCTGCGTGTCCGGTTGCGTCGGCTGTGCCGGCGGCGTCGGTTCGGTGGTCGGCTGTGCCGGTTGCGTTGGCTCAGGCGTCGGCTGTGCCGGCTGCTGCGGCTCGCTCGTCGGCTTGTCGTTCGCTGTCTGTGACGGCGATGCGTTCTGCGTCGGCGACGCGCTCTGCGACGCCGACTCGCTGGGCGATTCGCTCGGCGTGACCGTGTTCTGTCCCTGATTCGTCGACGGCGCGCGAGATCCGCCCAGACCCCAGTCGCCGTCCGGGCCGCCGATCTTGCCGTTGTCGACGGCGGTCGGGAACTGCTCGACCGGCATGTCGGCGACGGCCGTCGACATGAACTCGGAGAACAGATGCGCCGGATAGCCGGTCGACGAGACGCCGTAGCCGGCGAAGGCCGGTACGACGAGGTTCTCGCCGTTCTCGCCCGGATTCCAGATCGCCCACACGTTCATCAGCTGCGGCGTATAACCGACGAAGCTCGCCGCTGTCTCGTCGTTTGCGGTGCCAGATTTGCCGGCGACCGGACGGCCAAGCTGCGAGGAGACGCCAGCGGCGGTGCCGTAGGTCGTCGTGCCGAGCATCGCGTGCTGCGTGAGCGCGCAGACGTTCTCATCGAAGACCTTCTTCGGCTCCGGATTCGCCTTGTACATGTCCTTGTCGGCCTTCGTGACGCGGTCGACGAGATGCAGCGTATTCTTCGTGCCGTTGTTCGCAATCGTCGAGTGTCCCTGTGCGAGATCCCAGACGGTGAGCGAGTTGATGCCGAGGATGTTGTAGAGCGTGTCCTCCTGGATGTCGCCGGTGATGCCGGCGTCATGCGCGATCTGCGCGTAGCGTTTCGGCGTCAGATGCTCGTTGACGTTCATGAACACGGTGTTCACCGAGTTCGCCGTCGCCTGATTGAGGTTGATCGTGCCCCAGCTGATGCCGAGCGCGTTCGGCACTTCGGCGAAGGTGCCCGGCGTCGTCTCGAAGCGTTCCGGCGAGTTGCCGTTGAACAGCGTCGAGAAGCTCACGTCGTCCTGCGCGGCGCCGATGAGGCCGAAGGGCTTCATCGTCGATCCCGGCTGGAACGTCGACTGCGTCGCGTTGTTGAGCTGCTGCTTGAGATAGTCCTGTCCCGCGTACATCGCGCGCACCGATCCGCTGCTCTGGTCGACGGCGATGCCGCCGATCTGCAACGTCTCGGGCATGCCTTCGGGCCGCTCGTCGCCGACCTGCTGGATGCGATCCTGCATTGTCTTGTCGAGCGTCGTGATGACCTTGTATCCACCGGTCTCCAGCTCGTCTTTCGTGAAGGCCTTGTTGTTCGTCAGCTCGGTCTCGACCGTCGACAGGATGTAGCCGGTCGGGCCCGCGTAGTCGTTGCTGGGTACGTATTCCTTGACTTCGGGGAACTTTGCGTCCGCCGCCTGCTGCGCGGTTAGGTAGCCGTCGTCCTTCATGATGCCGACGACGCGGTCGAAGCGCTTTTCCGCCTGCTTCGGGTTGACGGCCGGATCCCATGTGCTCGGCGCCGGGATGATGCCGGCGATCATCGCGGCCTCGGAAGGCGTCAGATCCTTCGCGTCCTTGCCGAAGTACGCTTGGGCGGCGGCCTGGATGCCGTAGGCGCCGCGACCCAGATAGATCGTGTTCATGTAGTTGCACAGCACTTCGGACTTGTCCTGCGAGTTCGCGATCTTCATCGCGAGGATCGCCTCGCGGATCTTGCCTGAGTAGGACGTCGTTTCACCCAGATAATAGCGTTCCGCGTACTGCTGCGTGATCGTCGAGCCGCCCTGACGGGTGCCTTTCGTCAGGTTGTTGTACAGCGCGCGCGCCATGCCGGTGATGTCGATGCCCTTGTTTGTCCAGAACGAACGGTCCTCGGATGCGACGATCGCGTTGCCGACGTAGTCGGGGAGCGTTGCGCAGTTGACGATCTCACGGTTCTGTTCGGAGAACGAGCCGATCGGCGTCGTGCCGTCGTTGTAGTAGACGGTCGTCTTCTCGGCGAGTGCGATCTTCTCCGGCTGCGGGATGTCCGTCGTCGCGTACAGATAGGCGAACAGTGCGATGCCGAGGACGATGATGCCGCCGATGACGCCGAGCAGGATCTTCCACCACAGTCCTTTGTGCTTGCGCTTCGGGTCCTTCTTGTTCTTCGGCGCGCGATGGTTCCTGCGCGCGCCGGCGGGGCCCGTCGATGTCTTTCTTGCGTTCGCGGAGCCGTGCGACGTCCTGTGTGCGTCGCCCGACGCGCCCGAACGTACGGTACGTGTCTGTGAAGCCATGCAGTCCACGGTAATCGGCGTACCTGAAAAACGGCCGACGCTTCGCCGAGGGGCGCATCGGCGACGGCCGACTACGCCGGCGTAGGTTTTCCTGCACACACGGTAACGTTAGTGTCTTGAAGTTCCTTTGGCAGGCCGCCGCGGGCAATGCGCGGTATGCTGAAAGGCGAACAACGCACGCAACTAGAGGAGTCATTTTTCATGAGCATTCGCGTGGCTATCGCCGGTGTGGGCAATTGCGCCTCGTCACTGGTGCAGGGTGTCGAGTATTACAAGGACACCAAGGATGAGGACAAGATCCCGGGACTGATGCACAACAACTTCGGCGGCTACCGTGTGCGCGACATCGAGTTCGTCACCGCGTTCGACGTCGACGCCGACAAGGTCGGCAAGGACCTGTCCGAGGCGATCTTCTCGTCGCAGAACAACACGATCAAGTTCTCTGATGTCCCGAATCTGGGCGTCGAGGTGCTGCGCGGACCGACTCTTGACGGTCTCGGCGAGTACTACCGCGAGATGATCGAGGAGTCGGATAAGGAACCGGTCGATGTGGCTCAGGTGCTGCGCGACAACAAGGTCGACGTCCTCGTTTCCTATCTGCCGGTCGGCTCCGAAGAGGCCGACAAGGCGTATGCGCAGGCCGCGATGGATGCCGGCTGCGCGTTCGTCAACTGCCTGCCGGTGTTTATCGCCTCCGACCCAGAGTGGGCGCAGAAGTTCCGTGATGCGGGCGTCCCGATCATCGGCGACGACATCAAGAGCCAGGTCGGCGCGACGATCACGCACCGTGTGCTCGCGCGTCTGTTCGAGGACCGCGGCGTGCATCTCGACCGCACCTATCAGCTCAACGTCGGCGGCAACATGGACTTCATGAACATGCTGCAGCGTTCGCGCCTCGAATCGAAGAAGATTTCGAAGACGCGCGCCGTCACGTCGATCGTCCCCCACGAGATGGATCCGTACAACGTCCACATCGGTCCGTCCGATTACGTCGCATGGCTCGACGATCGCAAGTTCGCGTTCGTCCGCCTCGAAGGCACGACCTTCGGCGACGTCCCGCTGAACCTCGAATACAAGCTCGAGGTGTGGGATTCGCCGAACTCGGCCGGCATCGTCATCGACGCCGTGCGCGCCGCGAAGATCGCGCTCGACCGTGGCCTCGCCGGCCCGGTGCTCGCGCCGTCCTCCTACTTCATGAAGTCTCCGGCCGTGCAGCATGAGGACAACGAGGCGCGTCGCCTCGTTGAGGAGTTCATCGCCGGCAAGGTCGAGGCGAACGAGGCCGAGCTCGACGCCGACGTCGCCAAGGCGAAGGCCGACGGCAAGGACGTCTGGAAGGCCTGATCCCCTCCCTGTCCGCCCGGATTTTCGGCTGAAGGCCGCCCGCATCAGCATCGTGCGGGTGGCCTTCGTCATGCAACGGTGGCGACGGCGACATGCAACAGCGTCATACGATGGGCGCGTGTTGCAGGTGTCCGGCCATGGTGTACACTGATGAATGCCTCCGCGTGGCACTACGTCACCCAATCCCCCCAGGGCAGGAATGCAGCAAGGGTAAGTGGCCTCTGGTGGGTGCGTGGAGGTTTTTCTATACCCAGGCGGCTTTCTCCCCGCGTTTTTCCCCACGTGCGCTACAGTCGGTAGCATGACCGAGCACACACATGACACTTCGCCCGCGCTCCCGCAGGACGCTTCGGACAACGCGACGCAATGGTCGGCGCTGGAGAAGCCGGAACGCCCCGTGCCGCAGCCGCTCAGGCGCGACGATGATACGCGGCCCCATGAGGAGGACGTCCTCGCGCAGGACATGAAGGCCAAGCTTGCCAAGCTCGATCCGCTCACGTTGCGCCCGCGCACGTCGAGCGTCGTCCTCGCCGTCGTCTTCGGCGTCGTGTTCCTCGCGATCGCGGGCGCCGTCTACTGGCTCGGCGTACGCACCGTCGCCGGGCAGACCTTCGAGGACCTCGCGATCGTCAACTATGCGTCGACGATGCCGTCATGGCTCAGCTTCGGCCATCTGCAGTCGCCGATCATCATCGGTGTCGCGCTCGTCTTCGGCATCGCGGCCTTCGTCGTCGCCGCACTGCGCCGCCGCTGGTGGCTCGTCGGGCAACTCGCCGTCTACAGCGCCGTCTGCTTCGTCGCCGCGAAACTGCTCAAGCCGTATCTGCCAAGGCCGTTCCTCATCTATGTGGAATCGTCGGTCAACAATTCAGCGCCGTCAGGGCACACGATGCTCGCCGCGGCCGCCGGATTCGTGCTGCTGTGCGCGGCGCCGCACGCGTGGCGCGCCATATGTGCCGTGCTGTCGACGCTATGCACGATCGCCGTCGGCGTATCGGTCGTCTTCGATCAGTGGCACCGGCCGAGCGACGTGCTGATGGCGATCTTCGTCGCCGGCGGTCTGATGATGCTCACGTTGGCATGCACGCGCGCCTCCGGCATGGACCGTCCAGGCGACCGCGTCTCGTCGCCGTCGATCCAGCTCGTCGCGACCGCGCTGATCACGCTCGGCCTGTGCGCGATCGCCTACGGCGTCTATGTCATCTGGCAGGTGCAGCCGGGACTCGTCTCATCGGCCGGATGGGCGGCCTCCGGATCGTGCGCGGCAACGACGGCGCTCATCTGCGGATGCGCCGCACTCGTCAACGGCATGGTGCTGATGATGCGTCAGCTGACGGCGGCGCCGCTGACGAAGCTTGGACTCATCGGCGCGCCGCCCGCCCCGCCCAAAGCGAAATAAGCGTCGCCGCAACGGCGGCATGACGCCATGCGACGCGGTCGCCGCGGAGATGATTGAACATCCCGTGAGTAAGATGGCGTGCGAATGACCGTATGTAAGGAGAAATCATGACTGCAGGCAGCAAGCTCGTGATCGTCGAATCTCCGGCGAAGGCCAAAAAAATCGGAGGCTACCTCGGGGACGGCTACACCGTGCTCGCTTCGGTGGGGCACATCCGTGACCTCGCCCAGCCGAGTCAGGTTCCCGCCGACCAGAAGGCGCGCTTCGGCAAGTTCGGCGTCGACGTCGACGACGGCTTCAAGCCGTACTACATCGTCGGCCCCGAAAAGAAGAAGACCGTCGCCGAGCTGCGCGCCGCGCTCAAGGACGCCGACGAGCTCTTCCTCGCGACCGATGAGGATCGCGAAGGCGAGGCGATCGCATGGCACCTCGTGCAGACGCTCAAGCCGAAGGTGCCGGTCAAGCGCATGGTGTTCCACGAGATCACGCCCGAGGCAATCCGCGCATCGCTCGAACACACGCGCGAAGTCGACGGCCATATGGTCGACGCGCAGGAGACGCGCCGCGTGCTCGACCGTCTCTACGGTTACGAACTCTCGCCGGTGCTGTGGCGCAAGGTCGGCCCCGGACTGTCCGCGGGACGCGTGCAGTCGGTCGCCACGCGTCTCATCGTCGAACGCGAGCGCGAACGCATGGCCTTCGTGCGCGCGCCGTACTGGGACGTCATCGCGCAGCTGCAGGCGCCCGACGCGCTCGGCGCCGACGTCGCCTTCGACGCGCGCCTGACCGCCGTCGACGGCCATCGCGTCGCCGGATCGAAGGACTTCACGTCGCGCGGCGAACTCACTGAGGCCGCGCGCAAGGACGGCGTGCGCCCGCTCGCGCAGGCCGACGCCGATGCAATCGCCGCCGCGCTCGCGTTCGTGCCGTTCCTCGTCTCCGACGTCGAGAAGAAGCCGTACCGTCGTCGTCCGCAGCCGCCGTTCACGACGTCGACGATGCAGCAGGCAGCAGGCAATCGTCTCGGCATGTCGTCGAGGCAGACGATGCGCGCCGCGCAGACGCTGTACGAGAACGGCTACATCACCTATATGCGTACCGATTCAGTCACGCTCAGCCAGGAGGCGATCCGCGCCGCGCGCGAATCGGTCGCACGCGAGTTCGGCGAACAGTATCTGTCCGAAAGCCCCAAGCAGTACGCGACGAAGACGGCGGGCGCGCAGGAGGCGCACGAATGCATCCGTCCGGCCGGCTCGCGCTTCCGCGATCCGTCGGAGCTCGCCGGCACGCTGCCGCCGGACCAGCTCAAGCTGTACACGCTCATCTGGCAGCGCACGCTCGCCTCGCAGATGGCCGACGCGACCGGTTCGACGGCCACGGCGCGCTTCACCGCAGATGCCGGCGACCGCGGCGAGACGACGTTCCAGGCCTCGGGCACCGTCATCGAATTCCCCGGCTTCCTGCGCGTGCTCGGCGATCAGCGCAAGAGCGCGAAGGACGACGATGCGTCGCTGCCGCCGATGAACCCGGGCGACATGCTGCATGCGCGCGACGTGAAGGCTGACGGCCATGAGACGCAGCCGCCGGCGCGCTACACCGAAGCCTCGCTCGTCAAGACGCTCGAGGCGAAGGAGATTGGCCGTCCGTCCACCTACGCGAGCATCATCTCGACGATCATCGACAGGAAATACGTGTACGAGCGCGGCCGCGCGCTCATCCCGTCATGGCTCGCGTTCGCCGTGACGAAACTGCTCGAGACGAAGTTCCCCAAGTACGTCGACTATCAATTCACGGCGGACATGGAGAACGGCCTCGACGAGATCGCGCACGGCAGGGACACCGGCCGCGACTGGCTCACCGCCTTCTATTTCGGCACCGGCAAGGACGCGGCGAAGAACGCCGACGAAGTGCATGAGGGACTGCAGCAGCAGGTCGCGCAGCTCGGTGAGATCGATGCGCGCGCGATCAACACGATCGAGATCGGCGACGGCATCAACGTGCGCGTCGGCCGCTACGGCCCGTATCTCGAGGACACGAAGCACCTCGACGACAAAGGCAACCCGAAGCACGCGTCGATTCCGCAGACGCTTGCACCGGACGAGCTCACCGTAGCCGAGGCGCATAAGCTCATTGACGAGAACGCCGGCGGCCCGCGCGTGCTCGGCATCGACCCGGCGACCGGCGGCACCGTCGAAGTGCGCAACGGCCGTTTCGGCCCGTACATCGCGCTCGTCGAGGAAGGTTCCGACGCGCGTCCGAAGATGGCGTCGCTGTTCAAGACGATGACGCCGGAGACAATCACGCTCGACGACGCGCTGCGGCTGCTGAGCCTGCCGCGACTCGTCGCGTCCTATGACGAAACCGACGAGAAGAGCGGGGAGGTCGGCACGACGCGGATCCTCGCGAACAACGGCCGCTACGGCCCGTATCTGACGCGCGAACGCGCCGACGGCACAAGCGAGACGCGTTCGCTCGAGAATGAGGACGCGATCTTCACGGTGACCGAACAGCAGGCGCGCGACCTGTTCGCACAGCCGAAGTACGGCCGCGGCCGGCGCGCCGCGAAGCCGCCGCTGCGCGAACTCGGCAACGATCCGACGACGAACAAGCCGGTGACGATCAAGGAAGGCTTCTACGGCGCCTACATCACCGACGGCGAGACGAACCGTTCGCTGCCCAAGCAGTACGATCCGAAGACGATCTCGGCCGAGGACGCGTTCCGTCTGCTCGCCGAGAAGCGCGCGGCCGGCCCGACCAAGCGCCGCGGACGCAAGACATCGGCGAAACCGGCGAAGGCGAAGTCGGTGAGCGCCGCGCAGGCCGCCCGCGAGGAACGTCGCAAGAAGGTGCGCGAACTCGCCGACGAGGGCTGGCCGACGTCGCGCATCGCACGTGAGATCGGCTCGACGCCCGCCACCGTCAAATCGGATATCGAATATCTGAGCGAACATGACGGCTACGTGCGTCCGCCTGTCAAGTCGAAGCGCTCCACGGCGGCATGACGATGGTGGCACAGGGATTGTTCGTTTCCTTCGAAGGCGTCGACGGCGCCGGCAAGACGACGCAGGTCGATCGTCTCGCCGACTATTGGCGCGCGCAAGGCAGAGAGGTCGTCGTCACGCGCGAGCCGGGCGGCACGCAGCTCGGCGTTGAGATCCGACGGCTGCTGCTGCACGGCGACGAGCCGATTGCGGCGCGCGCCGAGGCGCTGCTGTTCGCCGCCGATCGCGCGCAGCACGTCGCCGAGACGATCCGTCCGGCGCTCGATCGCGGCGCGATCGTCATCACCGACCGCTACCTCGATTCGTCGCTCGCCTATCAGGCGGGCGGCCGCGAACTGACGGCCGACGAAATCCGCGAACTGAGCATGTGGGCGACCGGCGGCCTGCTGCCGCGGCGCACCTATCTGCTCGACATCGACTCTGAACTCGCACATGCGCGGCTCACGCATGCCGACGATCGCATCGAATCGGCCGGCGACGCCTTCCGCAGGCGCACGCGGCGCGCGTTCCTCGACCTTGCCGAGCGCGAACCCGAACGATTCCTCGTTGTCGACGCGTCCGCGCCGGCCGACGACGTCGCGCGCGTGATTTGCCAAGACAGCGTGAATCTGGTTGGGTGAGACGTCATGAGCGTATGGGACACCCTCGTGGGGCAGGATCGCGTCGTCGAACAGCTGCGCGCGGTCAGCTGCGGCGATCCGCGGATGCTGGCGCAGTCATGGCTGATCTGCGGGCCTCCCGGCTCGGGCCGCTCCAACATGGCGCGCGCGTTCGCGGCCGCGCTCGAGAGTCCCGACCACGGCCTTGGTGACGAACCGACGAAAGCGGTGCGCGAAGTGTTCGCCGGCACGCATCCGGATGTGACGACGCTCACAACCGACAAGGTGACGATCGGCATCGACGAGGTGCGCGACCTTGTCACGACGGCCGAGCAGATGCCACGCAGCGGCCCATGGCGCATCATCATCATCGAGGACGTCGACCGCATGCTCGAACGCACGACGAACGTGCTACTCAAGGAAATCGAGGAGCCGAGTCCGCACACGATATGGCTGCTGTGTGCGCCGAGCGCGCAGGACGTGCTGCCGACGATCCGTTCGCGCACGCGTATCGTCAACCTTGGCGTACCCTCGGACGCGCAGGTCGCGCGCTATCTTGAGGATCGCCACGACGTCGAACACAGTCTCGCCGTGCGCGCCGCGCGGCTCGCCGAAGGACACATCGGCGTCGCGACGCTGTACGCGACCGATTCGCAGGTGCTCGCCGACCGCGACGAGCTCGTCGTCGGCGTCCTCGGATTGCGCAGGACGTCGCAGGCGATTCTACTCGCCGGAGGGCTGCTCGACAGCGCGAAGGCGCAGGCCGCCGCCGACGTGGCGAAACGCGGCGAGCGGGCGCGCGCCGAGTTCCTGCGGCTCAACGGGCTGCAGGAGGGCGACCCCGTGCCGCCGGCGCTGCGCCCCGCCTACAACGCGCTGACGAAGGCCGACGACGTCAAACGACAGACGACACGCCGCACGCGCGACGTGCTCGACCGCGCGCTCAACTCGGTTGCGAGCGTCTACCGCGACGTCGCCGTATTGCAGAACGACGCCGAGGAATCGGTCGGGTTGGTCAATATGGAGAATCGCCGTGCGATCGCCGATCTGAGCGCGCGGCTGCGCAGGGAGCAGACGATCCGTTGCCTCGACGAGATCAACGTCGCACGCCGCCGCCTGCTCGGCAACGGCAACGCGCTGCTCGTCTTCGAGGCGCTGTTCTGCGCGCTCGCCGAAATGTGAGACGTCATGTGAGACGCGCGCGCGATTCGCGACGCGCGATATATCCGAGCATCGGCCGCTGCGCACGTCGCCGATGCGCGATACTGGAGACATGCTAGTTTCCGCTGATTTCACCACCGTGCCGGACCTCTACGCCAAGAAGGCGCCCGCTGACGCCCGCGTGGACGGTGTGCCGTGCATCTCCTTCCCCTTCTACATCGATCATCTCAATCCGGCCGTCAAATACCTGCATTGGGAGTTCAGTGATCCCGATTCGATTCCGGTGTGCGGATTCGAATGGATTCATTGGACGATGGCGAACCTGCCGGTCGACGCGATCATGTTCGATCCTTCCGACGCGCATGCGCTGCAGATTCCCGCCGATTTCTCGCGCAAGGTCAACGCGATGATTCCGGAGGCCGCGCAGGGACGCAATTCGCAGGCGTCGCCGCTCTACGGCCAGGACCAGCAGAACCTGCAGCTCGTCGCGCACTACACCGGTCCGCAGCCGCCGGATCAGGACCACCGCTATGTGCTGCAGATCTGGGGCACGACCGAGCCGATCGCTGATCTCGAGCAGGGCTTCTGGCTCAATGCGATGCTGCACGGCCTCGAACATGCGCAGGTCGTCGACGGCGGCGGCATCACGCTCGTCGGCAGCTGCTGACGACGAGCGCATAGGATGCCGCACGCCGCGGTATCCATATCATGGCTGGGCCGGGGCGAGGCGATGCCTCGGCCTTCTACAATGACCGCATCAACGCATGGCCGCCGTCGGCGGTGCGTGTGCACGAAAAGAACACAACCAACAGGAGACATGGGAACAATATGAGCTGTACAACCCTGCTCGTCGGCAAGGACGCAAGCTACGACGGATCGACGATCATCGCGCGCAACGAGGACAGCTGCAACGGCGAATTCGACCCGAAGCAGTTCGTCATCGTCAAGCCCGAGGATCAGCCACGCGCATACAAGTCGGTGCTGTCGCACGTTGAGATCGCGCTGCCCGACGATCCGCTGCAGTATTCGAGCGTGCCGAACGCGATCCGCAAGAGCGGTATCTGGGGCGAAGCCGGCGTCAACGAGGCGAACGTCGCGATGAGCGCCACCGAGACGCTGACGACGAACGAACGCGTGCTCGGCGCCGATCCGCTTGTCGAATTCGCGCCGGCGATCGGCAAGCCGGGCGACGACGACTATGAACCCGAGGTCGCCGGCGGCATCGGCGAGGAGGATTTCGTCACAATCGTGCTGCCGTACATCAAGACGGCGCGCGAGGGCGTCGCTCGTCTCGGCGCGCTGCTCGAACAGTATGGCACCTATGAGATGAACGGCGTTGCGTTCAGCGACGTCAACGAGATCTGGTGGCTCGAAACGGTCGGCGGCCATCATTGGATCGCGCGCCGCGTGCCCGACGACTGCTATGTGACGATGCCGAATCAACTGGGCATCGACGAGTTCGATCTCGACGATGCGTTCGGCGAGCAGCGCGACTACATGTGCTCCGCCGATCTTGAGGAGTTCATCGAACGCAACCATCTGAGCCTCGCCGTCGAGGGCGCGTCACCGTTCTCGCCGCGTGACGCCTTCGGTTCGCATTCCGATTCCGACCATGTCTACAACACGCCGCGCGCGTGGTACATGCAGCGGTATTTCAATCCGCTCGACGAAGTGTGGGACGGCCCGGACGCTGACCACAAGCCGGACGCCGATGACATCCCGTGGTGCCGTCAGCCGGATCGCAAGATCACGATGGAGGACGTCAAGTACATCCTGAGCTCCCATTATCAGGAGACGCCGTACGACCCCTATGGCACGCGCGGCGACGAGGCGTCGCGCACGCGCTTCCGCCCAATCGGCATCAATCGCACGAACCATCTCGCCGCGATGCAGATTCGCCCGTACCGTCCGCAGGTGAACCGCGCCGTGCAGTGGATCGCCTACGGTTCGAACCCCTTCAACGCGATGGTCCCGTTCTTCCCGAACGTCGACGACACGCCCGCGTATCTGCGTGACACGACGGCGCGCGTGACGTCGGAGAACTTCTACTGGGCGAACCGCATCATCGGCGTGCTGTGCGACGCGCAGCACGCGCAGACGATGTCTGCCGTCGAGAACTACCAGCTGAAGGTTGGCGGCCTCGGCCATGCGATGCTGCGCGCGGCCGACGAGCAGGTGAACCGTCTCGGTGGCGACGCCGTACTTGGAGCCGCCGCCCGTGAACAGGACTACGACGACGAATTCGTCGAGGACGAGCTCGTCGAAGACGTGCAGCCGATGGAGCCGGACGAGATCATCGCGGCCGTGCGCAATCCGGAGGTGCGCGGCATCCTCGCGACGGCGAATGAGGACCTCGCGCGTCAGCTCAAGAGGGAGACCGAGAAGCTGCTCGATACAGCGCTGTACATGTCGAGCCTCGCGATGAAGAACCATTTCGCGATGTCCGACAACTGATTCGCAACCCTTCAACCGCCGAAGCCGGCGCAGCGAGCCTCGCCCGCTGCGCCGGCTTCGCCGTTCGCATCGTGACGTGGGATGTCTCGTGGCCGCAGCGTGCTGATATGTTGGGAAAGGCAGCTCAAACACCGGAAAGGAACGTGTAGTGTCGCTCATCGAGAATTTCACCAAGCCTTACGGACTGGTCGACAAGATCGACGCATTCGGCTATCTCGACTCCCTCAACAACGATCCCGACGCCCCGTGTAAGCACGGCAAGGTCGTCCTTGTCACCGCGGACACGCCGCTCAAGGCGTCGCGCGGCGAAGGCAAGACGACGACGACGATCGCGCTCATCGACGCGCTCAACGCGCGCGGCATCGACGCGGCGGCAGTGCTGCGCCAGCCGAGCATGGGCATCACGGCGGCCGGTTCAAAGGGTGGCGCATCCGGCGGCGGCAAGGCGTCGCTGACGCATCCAGAACTCATCGACTGGGGTCTGTGCGGCGAAATGGGCGCAATCGAGGCCGCGCAGAACCTGCTCGCCTCCTTCGCCGAAAAGGCCGTCGACGACGGGCTGCTCGACGAAGTGCTTGTCCCGCGCGTCTCCGAAGTGCCGTCGCGTTCGCTGCGCAGCGTCGTCGTCGACGCCGGCAAGAACGACGTGCATGAGAAGACCGTGCTCACGCCGACCTGCGAGCTGATGCAGATCGTCGTGCTGTCGCGTTCGATGGACGAGATCGCCGACCGCGTCGCGAAGATGATCGCCGGCACGAAGGACGGCAAGGCCGTGACCTTCGGCGAGTTCATCGACCTGTGGCGCATCACGAACATCCTCGCCGACGCCGTCAAGCCGGCGAAGACCGAGACGAAGAACGGCTCGCCGGTGTACGTGCACGGCGGCCCCTTCGCGAACGTCTCGATTGGCATCCCGTCGCTCGTCGCGGTGGAGATGGCATGTGCCGAGCATGACGTCGTCATCGTCGAGGCCGGCTACGGCGCCGACGCCGGCGCGCAGAAGTGGCTCGACATCGCCTGCCGCGAGTACGGCGCGCAGTGGCCGAGCGCGGCCGTCGTCGTGACGCGCGCCTCCACGTGGCGTGACGATCCGGCGCTGCAGTGGCGCTACCCCTTCCATGTCGAGCGTCTCGAAGGCCTCGGCATTCCGACCTTCCCGCTCATCAACCTGTGGGACGGCGAGGACGATCAGGTGCCGGCGCTGCGCGAGACGGCCGCCGAGCTCGGTTTCCGCGCGCCGATCATCGGCAACCTGTACCGCGACGGCGGCGATGCGCTCGCCCCGCAGCTCGACGACTTCGCCGAGGCCGTGAGCGCCGAGGATGCGCCGGAGACGCCGGCGAGCCACAAGGGCATGCCGCTCGTCGAGAACGTCAAGTGGGTGTGCGAACACGCCTACGGCGTCCCAGCCGACCGCGTCGTCATGAAGCCCGGCTTCGAGGAGTCGCTCGAGACCGCGCGGGCGCTCGCCGAGGACGCCGGCGTCGCTTTCGACGACCTCGCGCTCGTCGCCGTGAAATCGCCTGCGACGATGACCGATAACGACGCCGCCCCGGCCGACGAACGCACGGTGACGCTCAAGAAGGTCGACGTCCATTCCGGCGCCGGTCTCGTCCACGTCAACCTGACGACGTCGCTGACGACGCCGATGCCGAAGATCGTCTGAGATCCACACGGCTGTCCGTTTCCGGGCCGCCATGCGCCTGATCGCGCGTGGCGGCTCATATGTTATGAGCCGCGGGTCGTCGTAGGCTGCAGAGGCGGACGTGCCGCGGATGGTGCGCCGGGAGGGGCCGGCGCCGCAAACCGGATGGGGGCACCGGTGGATGTCTGGACTGCGCCGATGGCGATGGTGCTGTGCGCATGCGGATATGTGGGCGCTGCTTCGGGGGTTGCGTGAATGCGAACGTTGCTCATTCGCTGAATATGGACGGCGTGTTGCCCGAAGGGGAAACGTTGATGGCCATGGGCTTGCCGGTCTAGGGAACTTAAGCGATTAAGTCTCGTAATACTGCAAATGCATGGTGTCGGCGTTGAGAGCATGTGCCGGCATAGGTGCTGTTTCGTGCTGATTGCTTGACTCTGAGAACGTATGCAGCAAGGGATTGCCCATAATGCTAAAGTACGAAAGTTGGGTAAAACCCCTATAATGTTCATTAAGCGCTTAATCGGCTGTGGGCGCAGGGATGACGAAGTTCCGCGCAGGTCGAAGGCGGCAGAGTCGGAGAGTCGGATATCGGGAAGCGGCCAAGGGAGCAGGGAAGATGAAGTACGGAAGGCATATGCGCGCGCGTCGGCGGCCTGCAGGCGCGCTGATGCGCCTGCAGGCGTGCGGTGCTGCCATTGTGGCATTGACATAGGTGTGCATCATGTCTGTGCTGCCACGTGCGGCGTTTGCGGATGGGTATGAGCAGGCGGATGCGGACACGATTCGGGCGGCCACGGTGGAATTGACGGCCACGGTGCTTGAGCCCAATGGATCACAGACGAAGAAGACATTCAAGAACGATGAACTCAAGAACACCGTGCCGAATGTGGTGCCGAACACCGATCTCGAATTCTTCCTGGATGTGCATCTCAAGGACAATGCGGTGGTCGCCTCCGACAGCAAGCATCTGAGTTGGGAATATGCTGTGCCGGTGCCGCCGTCGGTGGTGGCGAATCAATTCGACGAGCCGCAGATCGTGACCGAAGGCGGCCAGGAAGTCGCGACGATCACATTGGTGAAGAAGGACGACGGTACCTGTGCGTTGCGGGTGGAGTACAACGAGGAGTATGCGCAGGACAAGGATCACGATTACTTCTTCAGCTACAACCTGCGTGTGAACTATCGCGACGAGGCGCTCGAAGAGGGCGACGATCGGGGATGGGAGTTCCCCGGCACCGGCGTGACAATCAAGGTCGACCATACGCCATGGAAGGTGACCGGTGATAAGAACTGTGCATGGGTCGGTCGTTCGGAGACCGACCTCACCTGCACCGTCAAGCTTGAGGCGGAGGGTGATGTCGACAACTTCCGCTTCTGGGATGTGGCGGGTTCGGATCTGAACATGGATCGCGACTCCGTGCAGGTGAAATATCTGTACAACGCGAAGAATGAAGATGCGGCCAAGGAAGCCGCTTTGCAGCTGCAGGGCAAGATCAATCCGATCCCGGATTCGGATACGGGCGAATCCGCAGGCATGACGCTGCCGAAGGGCGCCTATGAAATTACCTACAAGGCATCTATCACGAATGGCGCGCAGGCTGATGCCAATGATGGCGACAAGTACCAGAGCGCGAAGAATACCGCCCATTGGAAGTGGCAGGACGGTGAAGGCGAGAGCAGCTATGTGCCGTCCAAGCGCAACTGGAACTACAACTGGGTGTCCAAGAACGGCTGGGTGGAAGACTCGTCGAAATGGTATGCCGAAGGCAGTGAGCAGAAGCGTGAGATCAAATGGACCGTCGATGTCAACAACGGCGGTGATCGTGCTGATATCAACGGGCGTCAGCTGACTGATACCGTGCAAGACGGTCATGAAATCGATCCTGATACCGTGACGATCCGTGCGTGGGATGAGAACAACCAGGAGATCGATCCGGCAGGTGTGCAGATCGTCGTCAATGACGATCGCAAGGGCTTCTCGATTGATTTCTCCTCGGGAGATCCGAATTACAACAAATATCAGATCGCATACAAGACGGTGCCCACCGACTCTGATGAGCATCCAGTCTCCAAGTATTCGAATAAGGCGGAGGTCTGTGGGCTGACTGAATGCAAGACCGCGACGAAGGATGTGGATCGCCCGAGCAAACCGAATCCCGATCCGGGCCCTGATCCCGGTCCGGAACCGGATCCGGAACCGCCGCTCAATCTCGATCTGATTGAGAAGAGCGTGGGGTCCGCCACGAAGATCCGCAATACGAACGTCTATAGCGTGCCGTGGACCATCGAGTACACGCCGCCGGCCGAAGGCAACGTGACCGAGCTGCATCTCTACGAGGACTGGGTCAACGGCGTCTCCGACGGCAACACGCAGCATATGTGGTACTCGAAGGACTATCTGGACCTCAAAGTCAGTGTTTACAACATCAAAAACGATGCGAACTGCTTGGAAGGCAATCCGAATTGCTGGACGGAGATTCCGACGGATGAGTTGTTCGTATCGGCCGCCGATAAGAAGAAGGGCCAGTCGGGCAAGGGATATCCTAACGAGTATTACGACGTTCGCGAATCGTATTACGACGATGAATATCATCGTGGACAGGGACGTGAACTGCCTGGTGGCACTGACTTCCCGGAAGGCTATTTCCGTGGCGAGGCGGACCGCAACGCCGATGACACCTATGCCCTTCATGATGGTGCGCCGGCGTTCACGTTCTCGTATCTGCATAAGCAGATCAAGGACGCCGAGGGCAACGAAATCCTGAATCTGGACTCGCCAAACCCGTTCTCGCACAAGATGCGCATCACCTACAACACGTTATGCGACGGTACTCCGGATGTGTACATCAACTATGCCAAGTTCCATTACAGGGTAAACGACAAGATCGCCGATGAAGTGGAATCGGCGACGATCCCGTTCGTCGGTGACGTCATCGGTGGCAAGACCGTCGACGCCGAGAACGACGGCGAAACCTGGTGGAACAATCAGGCGAACTGCGACGAAGGCGATGATGGGTACTGCCATGTGCACTGGCGTGTTTGGGGCAACGGCAAGAAGTCGTGGTGGTCGGTGCGCTATCTCTATGATGACGACGGCAACGTCAAGTTCTATGAGGAGTTGCCGGGCATCAGCGGCGTCTATGAGCTGCCGGAATCGATCACGATGACGGATACGCTGCCGGAAGGCTGGGAGCTCGATACGGATAAGCCGATCTTCGGACGTTTCGTGTCGATGGGCGACTACGCGACCGAGGATGAGCTGGAGGCTGCAGGACTGGATTTGGACCTCAAGGGCTGGCTGCCGATCGCCGAAGGCGACAAGCGGGGAGCGCTGCCACAGCAGACGGCGACCTTCGACTTCAGCGGCGATGGCAAGAGCTGCGATTCGGACGTTGCGTGCGCAACCTACACGGTGCAGGCCGGCAAGGTCGTGTTCACGGTGCCGAACGATGGCTCGTTGACGGCGTGGAAGACTGAGCGTGTGGGAGATGCATCACCTGACTCCACGACCGATGGCGGTCCCAACCGATATGACAGGCCTTCCACCCCGCTGGGCCCACCAATCGCCAAGCAGGGCCATTCGATTATCGTCTATGAGTTCGATACGAAAATCAGCAAGGTGGAACTGCGCAAGCAGGGCATGATCGACGGCTCGCGCTTCACTTACACCAACAACGCGAACGTGCAGATTGGCGAACACAGCTCCGACGTCACCGGTGATGTGTTCGTGCAGCAGGGTGAGGCGCCGAATCTGAACAAGTGGGTTGACGGCACTGGCAACAATCAGGTCAAATACGTCGTCGAAATCAATCTCACCCAGCAGAGTCAGCTGCCGGAGGGGACCGTGCTTACGCTCACTGACACGTTGCACTCGTCGAACGCGGCATATGTGCAGTCGTCGTTCAGGCTTTCGACGAATTCCGGTTCATGGGATGAGGTCACCTATCCGGAAGGCAAGGATCATTTTGAAGTGTCCTTCGGACATGCGGCGGGGAGCAATTTGCCGACGGCGACGATCAAGCTGCCGATCGATGGCATGCGGTCGAACAGCATGGACCAGAATTCCGGGCAGCCGTTGTATAAGCAGAAGCCGCTGCGCCTGAACTACACGGTGCAGCTGCGCGGCATTCCCGGACAAGACATCGATCTGCGTAACACGGTTTCGTTCAGAGGACAACTGGACGGCTCGGCGTCGACGAACCGTACGGTCCAGATCACGAAGACGGATACCGACGCCGGTGCATCCGGCTCGGTCACGTTGAAAAAGGTGGTCGACGGCGATAGCAGCCAGAAGTTGTCAGGCGCCACATTCAAGGTCTGCCCGGTCAATCTGAACGCGGCGCCCTCCAAGGAATGGACTGCGGATCGTCGGACCGAATGCAGTGAAGATCCTCGTACTGGCGTCACCGACAGTCTCGGTCGCCTTGTGTTCCATCACGGCGACGGCACTGACGTGGAATCGGAGCTCTATCAGTTCAACGAAAACCAGCTATATGTGGCTTGGGAGACGCAGGCGCCGTCGGGATATGCAGTGAACACAACGCCGCAGTTCTTCTACGTGAAGAACGGGCGCGCCTCCGACTTCGACACGAAGACGCGTGCGATGGCCGCCTATGCGGACCAGCATAATCTGTATGTGTGGGATTCGGGATTCCAAGTCGCCGACGGGCTGACGAGCTTCATGTTCGGCAAGGTGGGTGCTGATAAGGTGACGCAAGGCACCTATAAGGACCCTAATGACCCCACCGCGGAAGAACTGCCGACCTATGTCACGACGGATGAATCGTATCTGGCGGCCTCGGAATGGACGCTTGCGAAGAAGGACGGCTCTGCCGAGATGGCCATCGTCGACGGCGGCGATGAACGTTCCGAGAGCGGCGTCATCAAGCAGCTGAAGGATCACGATACGCGCGATGGTCGCATCGAGGTGCATGGCGTCCCGACGGGTGAGTATACGCTCGTCGAGACGAAGGCGCCGACGGGATATGTTGCCGAAGCGCAGAAGCGGTACGCGCTCACCATCGACGCGGATGGCAAGGTCACATGGTCCGGCGATGCTACGCCGCATGCCGTCACCGACGGGAAAGGCATGCCGACCGGTGAATGGGTCATCGGCAACGCAAAGGAGGAGGAGTCCGGCGTCGAGCTGCCTTCGGCGGGCGGCTTCGGGACGCATTTCGCGGCCTTCGGATTCGCGTTCATCGCGGCGGCCATGTGTCTGGCGGTGGTCGCGCAGAAGAACCGCAAACCTGGCGCCCACGCTGCGACGCGCAGCCGCTGAGCCGGATGAATGAAGAGAGCCGCCGCCGAATCGGATGGGATTCGGCGGCGGCTCTCGTATGCGCTGAGCGTTCGTCGCACGGTGGTCGACGGAGAAGTTCAGGTCAGAAGTTGGAGCCGTTCCAGCCCCAGTCGGGCGTCGCGGTGTAGCGGATGTAAGTGCGGTCGGCAGGGATCTCGAGCGTGTCCTGCAGCGCGTCCATGATCTGCGGCGTGAGCTTCTTCCAGGCGCTCGTCGGCACGTTCGAGCCGAAGACGTTCACCTCGACGTAGGCGACCGGCGCGGAATCGTCGCCGCCGAAATACATCGGTACGTTGTCCTCGAACATGCACATGAGCCAGCCCTCGGACTTGCCGGGGACGGCGGGAATCGCCTGGCCGAAGAGGTTCTTGAGCGTATCGCGCTGCTCTTTCGTGGTCGGCACGGAAACATGGGTGTGAATGACTGGCATCGATCCTCCTTGGAAACACTGGGCGGAACATCGGCCGTCGCATCGGCGTCCGATGATCAACAGTATTCAGTCTAGGTCAGCCGCAGTGCGCCCGACTGAGGTTGTGCCCGACGGCTGAGTGGAGGTTGGTGGTTGAGGTCAACCACCAACTGCCACGGAGACTGCCACGGGCGGCGCGTTACCTCCAGCCTTTGGGGGTGTGCTCGATCGACCACATGCCCAGACGGTGCGAGAAGCTCCGCTCCCACTTGGCTTCGAGCTCCTCTTCGGAGAGGATGTGGTCGCCGCGGCGCAGACGGTTCATTGCGTTCGTGTGCGTGTCGTCGAGCAGCCATTTGCGGATGATGAAGTTCCAGATTGCGACGACGACCGTCGAGATGAGCTTGCCGATGTTCGTGCGCAGCAGATACATCGCATGCTGGCTGATGTAGGCGTCCTTGTTCATGCCGTAGGTGGACAGCCAGATGATGACCATGTTGATGAACAGGCCGACGACTGCCGAGAACAGGAAGATCGCCATCTCCATCCACCGTGCCATGTCCGGACGGTGCTTGAAGACGTATTTCATGCTCGCGAAATAGTTGAAGATGAGCGAGATGAGGAACGAGATCGTCGCGGCGATGACGTTGTGCATGTGGAACACGCCGACGAGGAGGTTGAGGATGCCCCAGTCGATGAGGAACGCGATGATGCCGACGACGCCGAATTTCAGAATCTGCTCAATGAGTTTGCGCACACGAACAGTGTACAAGGGGTCCGTCCGAAGCCGCTGGCAGCGTAGATGTCGCCTGTCTCGGTGGGTATTCGCCCATGATGCGAACGGCGGCTGCATCAAGCCGCGCATAGCTCGATAGTTCAGGGGAGATCTGGGGATATGCGCTGCGTGCCGTCCGGGTGGAGGGCTGGGGTGTGCGATTATGTGCGCTTGGGTTGATGGATGTGTGGTCGAGGGATCAGCATGGTTGATATTGTGCGCCTTTGATGGCCCGGTCTGCCGGGGCGTCTGCGCCCGCCGGCGGTGTGCGTGCATAGCTCGATGGTTTGCGCGAAATATCGAGCTATGCACACGCAGGCACACGCAGCCGCGCGGAGAGGGCAGGGCTGAACGGTCGAACGCGGCGCTATGCGCCTGTGCATCCGCGAGATGGGGAATGGGACGTCCTACAGTTCGACTTCGGGTTTGGTGGGGTCGTCTTTGACGTGGGCGAACTTGGCGGCGAGCGCCTCTTTGTTCTTGCGTTCGTCGTCCTGACGGGCGCGTTCCTTCGCCTCCTTGGGATCCCACAGAATCTCCTCGCGATGCTTGCGCCATTCGGCGCCGGCGATCGGCGCGAGCGCCTGCGCGAGCACGGTGGCGGCATCCGTGGCGTCGTCGTCGCCGTTCGGCGTCGCGTAGGAGGCGACGACGCCGTGGAACTGCTCGGCCGTCAGGCAGATCTGCGGCAGCTGCAGCGTCGCGGCGAAATCGTTGATGAACAGGATGAATGGCAGCGTGAGCCGTTCAAGACCGCGCACACGCTGCTCGGGCGCGCCGCCGGACGTCGGCTCGGCGGCGCCGAGCGTCGCGGCGAGCTGCGTCGTCGCGACGCGCATCAGTTCGTTGAGTAGCACGACGGTGACGGCGTACTTCCAGGCGAGCGACTCGACCTTCGTTTCGGTGTGCGAGGCGACGAAATCCTCAATCGATGCAATGGCGGCGGCGGCGGCGGTGCGCGTTGCGCCGGACCATGCGGCGTCGAGCGTGTCGGCGGCGTCGAGTAGCTCGTGCACGTCGTGCGACGACGCGAAGCCGGCGAGTGTTTCGATGGCGTCGTTCGCGGCGTTCAACGCGTCCACTGTCTGCTGTGGGCGGCCGGGGATCGAATCGGCACCTTCGTAGACGAATTCGGCGTCGGCCATCGGAATCGTCTCGCCGGTCATGACCTCGGCGGCCAGCCGGCTCAGGCGCACCTGCAGATTCTCGCCGTAGCGCGCGTCGTTGTCCATGTGCAGGGCCGAGGTCAGTGGCCACAGTTCGGTCAGGTCGGTGCCCGTCTGCGCGGCCTGACGGACCGCGGGCAGCGCGGCGATGCGTTCGACAGTTTGGTCGGGTTCAGCGTTCATCATGACTCCTTCACGGTTCGTGGGTGACGGCTACGCGATGCCTTTCGCGGGATCGGCGTAGGTGATCGACAGGACGTCGTGCGTCGCGTTGTCGTAGGTGATCGACGTCACCGACGCGAGCGCCGTCTTGCGC
This sequence comes from Bifidobacterium sp. AGR2158, assembly GCF_000424225.1. Taxonomy (NCBI): domain Bacteria; kingdom Bacillati; phylum Actinomycetota; class Actinomycetes; order Bifidobacteriales; family Bifidobacteriaceae; genus Bifidobacterium; species Bifidobacterium sp. AGR2158. Next base: position 114,687 of record NZ_AUJM01000012.1, on the reverse strand, counting down.
AGCAGCATGTTGTGTTCGGGGTGGCCTGTTTCGAGCATGTGGCGGTACGACCAGATCGGCGACTCGTGCGTGACGACGATGATCTGCTCGCCGGGATGTTCGTCGACTTTTTCGAGAGCGAAATTCTGCACACGGTTCGCAATCGAACGGTAGCTTTCGCCCCAGCTCGGACGCCACAGGTTGCGCACAAGCTTAAGGTTCTCGGGACGCCACAGCGCGCCGTCGCCGTGGCCGATGCGCTTGCCGCGGAACTCGTTGCGCGCCTCGATGAGACGTGGGTCGGTGAGCAGTTCAAGCTGTTCCTGACCGCGTTCGGCGCGCAGCGCGTTGAGTTCGAGCAGGATCGCGCCGGCTGTTTCGCGCGTGCGGTCGAGCGGCGACGAGTAGACGGCGACGGCCGTGTTCGTCTGCGGGTTCGCGGCGAGATAGCGGCCGGTCGCCTGCGCCATGCGGCGCCCGGCTTCGGACAGGTGGAAATCGGGAAGACGTTCATAGAGCACATGGTTCGGGTTGTGGACTTTGCCGTGCCGCACGAAATTGATGGTGGTGGCCGTCATGACGCTCCCTTTCGAATCGATGTGAACATTTCACGATAATCGCTTCCACCTCAATAATGTACCGCGTGTCGCGCCGGCGGGTGCGACTAATGTGGTCGTGTTCGCGAACGCATACGCGAGGTGCGTGCGGTACGCGGACGATTCGATTGGTCGCTCGACGACGCCGTCGCCGAATCGCCGACCACCCCAACCACCAACCAACCGCATACGGCGACAATCAAGCCGTGACGCCAAACGGCGCGACGGCCGCATGCGGAACACATCCGCGAGCAGAAAGGAGCGGCACATGGCACAACGCAGGGAGCATGTAGTGACGAAAGGGATCAGGGACGTCAACAGACGGTTGTTCGGCGGCTACGCGCAGCTGCTGAAGATCCCGCACACGGCCCGGTTCACCGTCGGCTCGGTCATCGCGTGCATGCCGTTCCCGATGGTCGGCATGACGATGACGATCATGACGCAGCAGTACTACGGCAACTATTCGCTCGCGGGAGCGCTCACCGCCGTGCAGGCGATCGCCGGCGCCGCCGTAGGGCCTCTGTTCGGCACGCTCGTCGACCGCTACGGGCAGCGGCAGGTCTCGGTGCCGATCATCGCCGTGTGGATGGTCGCCGCCACCGCCTTCGTCTCCTGCGTGCTCGCACATGTGCAGCCGTGGATTCTGTTCTGCATCGTGCCGTTCCTCGCCGCCGTGCCGCCGTGGGGCGCGATGAGCCGCGCCCGGTGGACGAATCTGCTCAAACACGATCGCGTCGGCGTCAACCGCGCATTGTCACTGTGCGGTGTCTTCGATGAGGCGATGTGGGTCATCGGCAATCCGCTCGCTTCGACGTTGGCCGTCATCTCCGGCGTGCTCACGTTCAGCTTCACCGGCGCATGCGTGCTCATCGGTGCACTGATGTTCCTGACCGAACTGACGACTGAGCCAGCAAGCCAGACGCAGCTCGCCCGCGCCGAAGGCCTCACACGTCGCGAGTTCCGTGCCCGCGAGGACGAGAAGGCACGGCTGCTGCGTGCACAGACGGCGGAACGTGACGCCCGCGCGCACGCGAAATCGGAAGGGCTGACGGCGGCCGAAGTGGACGCGGCAGGCAAGGCGGCCTACGAGAAGTCGCTGAGCGGCAAGAAGGATTCGATTTGGGGTCCGGGCCTCGTCGCCGTATGCGTCACCTGGTTCGGGCTCGGCGCGTTCCAGTCGGCCGCCGGCATCTCGATCGTCTCGTTCGCCACCGAATCGAACATGAAGCAGTACACCGGATTCGTGTTCGCATGCTTTTCGATCAGCTCGCTGCTCGGCGCGCTCGTCTACGGCGCGAGGAACTGGACGATTCCGCTGTGGAAGCGCTTCTACGTGTGCCTCGCCGTGGTCAACCTCGGCATCGGCTCGTTCCTGTTCGCCAAGCAGCTGTGGGTCATCGCCGTCATCTACCTGTTCATCGGCGTGTGCCAGTCGCCGACATGGATCAACGGCAACCAGCTGATGCTGCATCTCGTGCCGCAGACGCGCTTCACCGAAGGCATGGCGTGGATGGGTGCGATGAACGCGATCGGAGGGTCGGCCGGGTCGGCGATCGCCGGCGTCGCGATCGACCATGCCGGCTCGCGCGGCGGCTTCGCCGTCGTCACGGCGCTCGCGCTCGTCTCGCTCGCGATCGCGCTGTGCGGCCTCAAGCAAATCAAGGAAAGCACGCAGACGCCGGTGCTCACCGAGGTCGACTCGACCGACGCCGCAGTCGGCGACGGCGACGAGACGGCCGCGCAGTTGGAAGACGTCGCCGCGATCGCGGCCGAGGACGCCCCCGCGGATAAGGCGCAGGAGCGGGCGGATCGCTGAGCGCGTGGCGGCTGCAACACGCCGCCGCCACGTCGGCCGCGCGCGCCACAATAGACGGCATGACTGATGCTGCAATCGTACAACCAGAAGACTCCGTCGAAGACATGAAGGAGCGCGAGCACGCCAAGCCGGAACTGCCGGCTGACGTGCGCGTGCGCTTCTGCCCGTCGCCCACCGGCATTCCGCACGTGGGCATGGTGCGCACCGCCCTGTTCAACTGGGCGGAGGCACGCCACACGGGCGGCACCTTCGTGTTCCGCATCGAGGATACCGACGCCCAGCGCGATTCCGAGGAGAGCTTCAACCAGATCATCGAAGCGCTCGACTGGCTCGGCATCGACTGGGACGAAGGCATTCGCGTCGGCGGCCCGGACGGTCCGTACCGCCAGAGCGAACGCGGACCGATCTACCATGACGTGGCGAAGAAGCTGCTCGACGCCGGCTACGCTTATGAATCGTTCTCGACGCCCGAGGAGATCGAGGCGCGCAACGTGGCCGCCGGACGCCCCAAGGAGTTCGGCTACGACGGCTACGACCGCAACCTGACCGAGGAGCAGAAGGCCGCGTTCCGCGCAGAAGGCCGCCAGCCGGCGCTGCGCATCCGCATGCCCGACGAGGACATCACGTTCAACGACCTGATCCGCGGCGAGATCACGTTCAAGGCCGGCTCGGTGCCGGACTACGTGATTGTGCGTCCGAACGGCGATCCGCTGTATACGCTGACGAACCCGGTCGACGACGCGCTCATGCGCATCAACGTCGTGCTGCGCGGCGAGGATCTGCTCAGCTCGACTCCGCGGCAGATCGTGCTGTACCGCTATCTGATCGAGATGGGCATCGCCAAGGAGATGCCGCTGTTCGGCCACATGCCGTACGTCATGGGGCAGGGCAACAAGAAGCTCTCCAAGCGCGACCCGGAATCGAACCTGTTCCTGCATCGCGAGCACGGCTTCATCAAGGAGGGCCTGCTCAACTATCTCGCGCTGCTCGGCTGGTCGATCGGCCCCGACCGCGACATCTTCACGATGGACGAGATGATCAAGGCCTTCGATGTGCGCGATGTCAAGGCGAATCCGGCGCGTTTCGACCTCGACAAGGCGACGGCGATCAACGCCGAGCACATCCGCATGCTCGAGCCGCAGGACTTCCTCGACCGTTCGGTGCCGTACCTATTCCGCGACGGCGTCGTCTCCGCCGATTCGTGGGACGCGCTGAGCGACCATGAGCGCGAGGTGCTCACCGCCGCCGCGCCGCTCGTGCAGACGCGCGTGCGCCTGCTCGGCGAGGTCGCCGGCATGGTCGGATCGCTGCTGTCCGACGACGCGTATATCCCGCCGGAGGACGACGCGAAGAAGCAGCTCAAGGCGACGGCCGGCGAAGTGCTCGACGCGGCGATCGCCGCGCTCAACGCGGTGCCTGAGGACGAGTGGAAGACCGATCATCTCCATGAGACGCTCAACAAGGCGCTCATTGAGGAGGGTGGCTACAAGCCGCGCGTCGCCTTCGGGCCGGTGCGCGTCGCGCTGAGCGGCCGCCGCGTCTCGCCGCCGCTGTTCGAGTCGATGGAGATCATCGGCAAGCCGCTGACGATGCAGCGTCTTGAAGGCCTGCGCACGCATCTCAACGAGATCCAGGGCTGAACGCCGGCGCGCACTGTGCGGTGTGCGACGCAATGCGTTGATGAAGCGGGGAACATCGTGCTGATGTTCCCCGCTTTTGTTGCTGCGGGTATGCGCGGAGGTGATGTAGCCAATGTGCAGAATCCTTGGAATCATGCGCGACACGCCGTGATTTGCGCAAGTGGAGAATCGCTAGTATATTTTCTTTCTGTTGCTTCACGGAGCAACGAGATGATGCCCCCATCGTCTAGCGGTCTAGGACTACGCCCTCTCACGGCGCCAACACCGGTTCAAATCCGGTTGGGGGTACGAAGTTCACCACCACGGTGATGAACATGCCAATTGGGATGTGGTGTAATTGGCAACACAGCTGATTCTGGTTCAGCCATTCTTGGTTCGAGTCCAGGCATCCCAGCCAATTGAAACCCTCGCTTCGGCGAGGGTTTCGTCGTTTTCCGCGCAGTGTGCTTGCGCAGAAAATGGGGGGAATCCGCATCACGCGCGCCATGTCGCGCACGAAGTGCATTACTGTTGGAAGTATGAGCGAACGAGTAACGAACAAGCAGGCTTTGGCCACGGCCGAGCCGCTGTCGGTATCGCAACGGCTCGGCCGGCTGCAGTTCCACCGTTCGGGGAAATTCCGCATCCTGCAGCTCGCCGACATCCAGGACGGCCCGAAGGTCTCGACGGACACGATCAAACTCATCGAAGTGGCGCTCGCAAGCGTGCGTCCCGACCTCGTCGTCTTATCCGGCAACCAGATCGCCGGATATGACCCCGCCTACGCTGCCACCTTCTGCAAACGCCATTGGAAGACGCCGGCGCCGACCGCGCGTCGCGAGGCGGAGCTCGAACAGACGCGCGACAAGGTGCGCGCCTCGATACGCCAGTTCGTCACGCCGATGATCGACGCGGGCGTCCCGTGGGCGGTCACCTACGGCAACCATGATTTTCAGTGCGGCCTGAGCAATGCGCAACTCGACGCAATCTACCACGAGTTCAAAGGCTGCCTCAACCCCGTCATCACCGCGCATATGAAGCAGACGATGCACGTCGACGACCCGTCCGCGCCGCTCGACGCGGCCGATGTGTGCGTGCGTACGACGGCGCCGACACTCGCCGACGAGGTCGCCTACGCGTGCGAGCCGGGCACCTTTGCGCTGCCGGTCGCGAACGAGCATGGCGAGACGATTCTCGGCGTTGTCCTCGTCGATTCCGGCGATTACGCACCGACGGGCGGCTATGGCACGCCGGACGCGCGCGCGTTGGCGTTCCTGCGCGCATTGCCGGCCGCGTTGGGGCCGCAGGCGAAATCGATCGTCTTTCAGCATACGGCGCTGCCGCAGTACTATCAGCTGCTCAAGCCGGTCGCGTCGACGGCCGCGCGCGCCGTCGAGGGGTACCGGATGTTCTCGGGGCAGTACTACACGCTTGACGATGCGAAGACGGCACCCGGCGGCTATCTCGGCGAAGGCATCAGCTGCCCTGATGATGACAGCGGCGAATTCGCGATCCTGCGGGACACGCATGCGTACTTCGCGATTTCGACTGGGCATGACCACCGCAACGCCTTCGACGGAATCGCCGACGGCATGCGCATGATCGCGTCGCCGACCTGCGGGTTCGGTTCCTATGGGCCGGTGCCACAACGGCGTGCGGCGCGGCTGTTCGAGTTCGATATCCGGCATCCGTACGAACCGCGCACGCAGCTGCTTGCGTTCGGCGACCTTGTCGGCAAGCCCAGTTCGAAGAAGGCCTACGTCTACGGGATGACGGCCGAATCGAAGCCGAAGAGCGAAGGCGTCAACCTGCTGCACAAGCCGACGACGGTCAGCCGCGTGTTCCATTCGATCGCCAAGAACCTGTTCGGCCGGTAGCGGGGCGTGTGCCGGGCCCGTTGCGGGTTGCTTCGTCGACGGTGTCGGTGGAACGGGACGCTGGAAGGGTGGTTTGCGGGTCGGCTGGTCGAGTGGGACGACGGAACGGGGCGCTGCGGGTCGGTTGATCGCCGGCGTTGATGGAACGGGACGCTAGGAGGCGGGTTTGCGGGTCGAAGTGTCGAGTGGGCCGATGGAACGGGACGCTAGGGGAGCATAAAAAAGAAAGGAGGGAACCTGGCGGCTCCCTTCTGGGGTATGCGGCTGCGGCTGGTATGGGCTACAGCGTAAGAGACTGGGTCAGCGACTGATGCTGGCTTTGATCAGGGCATCGGTCAGGTACTTGCCGGCACCCATGACGAGCGGGGCGAAGCGGTGGCCCGGATTCGAACCCATGCGGCCGCTCGGGCCGGAGATCGAGATCGCGGCGATGACCTGGCCGGAGGCGTTGCGGATCGGTGCCGAGATCGAGCACACGCCCTCGTCGCGTTCGTTGATCGACTCGGCCCAGCCGCGCTTGCGCACAGCGGCGAGCTTCGCGGCTGAGAAGCGGGCGTGGCGCAGGCCCTGGTGCAGACGGTCGGAATCCTCCCACGCAAGCAGGATCTGCGCGGCGGAACCGGCTTCCATCGACAGCATCGCGCCGACCGGAATCGAATCCCGCAGGCCGCTCGCACGTTCGACGGCGGCGATGCAGACGCGCTGTTCGCCCTGACGGCGGTAGATCTGCGCCGATTCGCCGGTGCGGTCGAGCAGTGTCTGCAGGATCGGGCCGGCGGCCGCGAGCAGACGATCCTCGCCGGCGGCTGCCGCGAGTTCGGCGAAACGCGAACCGAGGACGAACCGGCCATGCTGGTCGCGCAGCACGAAGCGGTGGCGTTCGAGCGCGATCGCGAGACGATGGGCCGTCGGACGCGCGAGCTTCGTCTGGCTTACGAGCTGACCGAGCGTGGCCGGGCCGGACTCGAGCGCGTCGAGGATCTTGACGGTCTTGTCGAGCACGCCAACGCCGGAATGGATCTCATGGTCATTGGCGGCCGAATCGTTCGTCATCGACGCCTGAAGATTGGAATGCGCCTCTTCGACTGCGGCGTCGACCGTGGACTCGGCCGACGCCATGTCGTCGGGCGTCACCTCGGTTTCGGCGGTGGGCACGGCGGTGACGGATTCTGTCACGGCCTCATCGAGCTGATGCTCGGTTTTTGCGGATAGCGTATTTGAAGTCATGACGACATTATGCCATCTCACATAATGAAACACCAAATCGGAGTGTGCAAGATTGTCGCACATCATGGGTACGGGGAGACGTTGAGTCGACAAAACACAGTGATTCCAATGTTCCTCGCTGCCTCAACCCATTCACCAAACCTCCATATCTCATATAGTGACGTGCATGCAGTGTCTTGAAAGATGAACTCATAAGCTGAACGGACATGTGAACCACGCTCTTGACAAGCGTGACCAGTTTTTGTAGGAGGAAGACCGAGCATGGGAATGACACTGGCCGAAAAGGTCTGGGCTGATCATTTGGTACGCAAGGGCGACGACGGCGCTCCCGACCTGCTGTACATCGACCTGATGCTCATGCACGAGGTGACGAGCCCGCAGGCGTTCGAAGGGCTGCGCCTCGCCGGCCGCACCCCCCGTCACGTCGACCAGCTCATTGCGACCGAGGACCACAACACGCCGACCGTGGACATCGACCGTCCGAACCCGGATGAGACGAGCGCGACGCAGCTGACGACGCTCGAGAAGAACTGCCGCGAGTTCGGTGTGCGCCTGCACCCGCTTGGCGACGCCGACCAGGGCATCGTCCATGCCTTCGCGCCGATGCTCGGCCTGACGCAGCCGGGCATGACGATCGTCTGCGGCGACTCGCACACCTCGACGCATGGCGCATTCGGCGCGCTCGCCTTCGGCATCGGCACCTCCGAGGTCGAACATGTCATGGCGACGCAGACGCTCAGCCTCAAGCCGTTCAAGACGATGGCGATCAACATCGAGGGCGATCTGCCGTCCGACGTCAGCGCGAAGGACATCATCCTCGCGATCATCGCGAAGATCGGTACCGGCGGCGGCCAGGGCTACGTGCTCGAATACCGCGGCAAGGCCATCGAAAATCTGTCGATGGACGCGCGCATGACGATCTGCAACATGAGCATCGAAGCGGGCGCGCGCGCCGGCATGATCGCCCCCGATGAGACGACCTTCGCGTATCTCAAGGATCGTCCGCATGCGCCGAAGGGCGAACTGTGGGATCAGGCCGTCGAGTATTGGAAGACGCTCAGGACCGATGATGACGCGCAGTTCGACGCCGAGGTCACGTTGCGCGCCGAGGATCTCGAACCCTTCATCACGTGGGGCACGAACCCTGGTCAGGGCGTGCCGATCTCGGCCGCCGTCCCGTCCCCCGAGGACTTCGCCGACGCGACCGAACGCGCCGCCGCCGAGCGCGCGCTCGAGTACATGGGACTCGAGGCGGGCACGCCGATCCGCGACATCCCGGTGGACACGGTGTTCATCGGCTCATGCACGAACGGCCGTATCGAGGATCTGCGCATCGCCGCCGAGATCATGAAAGGCCACAAGAAGGCCGATTCGATCCATCGCGTGCTCGTCGTGCCGGCGTCCTCGCGCATCCGCCTGCAGGCGGAGGAGGAGGGCCTCGACCAGATCTTCAAGGACTTCGGCGCGGAATGGCGCAACGCCGGCTGCTCGATGTGCCTCGGCATGAACCCGGACAAGCTCGTCGTCGGTGAACGTTCGATCTCCACGTCCAACCGCAACTTCGAGGGCCGTCAGGGTAAGGGTTCGCGCACGCATCTTGCGTCGCCGGCCGTGGCCGCCGCGACGGCGATCCGCGGCACAATCTCGACGCCCGCCGACCTGTAAAGCATTCCCAAGCAAAGGACGATTCGATGGAAAAACTCACGACCCTGACCGGAACCGGCGTCCCGCTGCGCCGTTCAAATGTCGACACGGACCAAATCATCCCAGCCGTCTTCCTCAAGCGCGTGACGCGCACCGGCTTCGACGACGCGCTGTTCTACGCGTGGCGCCGCGACCCCGAGTTCGTGCTCAATAAGCCGGAGTACGCCGACGGCCGCATCCTCGTGGCCGGTCCCGACTTCGGTATCGGCTCGTCGCGCGAGCATGCCGTCTGGGCGCTGCATGACTACGGGTTCCGCGTCGTCATCGCCTCGCGTTTCGCCGACATCTTCTACGGCAACACGGCGAAGAACGGCGTCCTCGCGGCGATCATGCCGCAGGAGAGCGTCGAACTGTTGTGGAAGCTGCTCGAGGAGGAGCCGGGCCGCCAGATGACCGTTGACCTCGAGAACCGCACCGTGAGCTGCGGCGACGTCGTGCTGCCCTTCGAAGTCAACGACTATGTGCGCTGGCGTCTGATGAACGGCTACGACGACATCGACCTGACGTTGCAGCACGAGGACGACATCGCCGCCTATGAGGCGATGCGCGCCGAGCGTTTCCCGTTCAAGCCGAAGACGATTCCGGCGCTGCGCGAGCCGGATCAGGCGATCGAATCGGCGCGCGAGCCGCAGGACGACGATTGGGCCGGCCCGATCGGCGCGCGCTGAGCAACCGCGGCCCCGCCGCCCGTACGTATCACCGTATAATGGGCAGCGGCGGGTGCGGTGATTCCCGTGCTCGCGAACGAAGTCGTCACAAGGTGAAGGAGCAGCCATGGCGGATGCGATTGTGTTGATCACGACGGACAGCGATATGGTCGGCGATGCCGCGGAACGCATCGTCGAAATCGACGGCGTGCGCGACGTCTACTCGGTCGCCGGAGACGTCGACCTTGTGGCCGTCGTCTCCGCGGACCGTTTTGAGGACCTCGCGCAGATCATTCCGCAGGGCATCGCGAAAGTGGACGGCGTCGCCGCCACGCAGACGCTGATGGCCTTCCGCACGTATTCGAAGGAGGACGAGGCGGCCGCCTTCGACCTCGGCGGCGACTGATCGCGCCGCTCAGGCGTCCTGCTCGGCGACGGCCTTCGCCGCCACGGCGCCGACATAGTAGACCGGCTGGTCGAAGTTCGGCTGGAACAGGAAATCGACGTTCGCGAGCATATCGATCGTGAACGTTGCCTGAATCGCCACCGACACGACGTTCGCGGCGCCGGAGACGTCGACCGACGAGCAGAACTGCGCGCCCTTGACGAGGCGCGTGTTCGGATCCCACGTCAGGATTGACGTGACGGGCGCCGTCGTCGTCATGAAGGCGGGACGGTAGTCCTCGACGAGTTCGGTCGAACGGATGTCCATGCCGCGGCGGTTCGCGCCGCCCTGCGTCAGGCCAGATGCGGCGAGCGACAGGTCGTAGAGCTGCACGGCGCTTGTCGCCTGCGTGCCCATGTATTTGCGCGTCGGCTTTTCGATGTTCTCGCCGACGAGCATGCCCTGGCGCACGGCGTTCGTCGCGAGCGGGATGTAGTCGTGCGCGTCGGTCGGGTTGAACAGCACGGTCGCGCTGTCTCCGGCCGCATACACGTACGGCACCGAGGCTTGCATGTATTCGTTCGTGACGATCGCGCCGTTGTCCATCGTGTCGACCTGCCCGCGCACGAGATCGGTATTCGGCACGAATCCGATCGCGAGCACGGCGAACTGTGCCGTGTGCTCGCCCTGATCAGTGACGACGGTGACCGTGTCGTCATCGTTGTCGCGGAAGGCGACGACCTTCTCGCCGAGCGCGAGCGTCACGCCGTGCTCACGGTAGCGTTCCTCGACCTGATCGGTGATCGTCTTGTCGAAGTTGTTGGCGAGCACACGGTCGGCGGCGTCGACGAGCGTCGTCTCGACGCCGATGTCGCTGAACTGTTCGGCGAGTTCCGCGCCGATGTAGCCGGCACCGACGACGATGACGGACTTCGCGTTGGTCGAACGTTCCTTGAGTTCGATCGCATTGTCCCAGTTCTTGCACAGCTGTACGCGCTTGGAATCGACGCCCGGAATCGACGGGACGACGGGGCGCGAGCCGGTCGTCACGACGAGCTTGTCGAAGGCCATCGCACGCGTGTCGCCGGTCTCCAGATCGCGGTATTCGAGCGTCTTCGCGGCGACATGCACGTCGGTGACGTCGGTGCGCATATGCATCGTCGCTCCGGCTTCCTCCAGTCGCGCGGGCGACGAGTAGAACATCTTCTTCGGGTCGGACACGTGGTCGCCGACCCACAGCGCGATGCCGCACGAGAGGAACGACACGGTGGCGTTGCGTTCGAAGACGTGCACATCCCAATCCGGATGCTTCTGCAGAATCGATGACGCGGCGAAGGTGCCCGCGTGCGTGCAGCCGATGATGGCGACAGTGGTCATAGGAATCTCCTTCGATGATCGTGACGGCGGCAGGCGACGCATCGACGCCCGGCCGTTTGGTGGTTCCGATGATATGCGCGCGGCGGCGGGGAGGGGTCGATTTTGCGCGCAACGCCAAGCGCGCGGCATATGCGGTGATTTCGCGTGCGCGGACACCTGTGCAGACGTGGACACGGCTGTGGCGACTTACATGCCTTATGGCACAATGAAAGGTCGATGGGTGACGGCGCAGCCGGCCGTGGAAATAAAAACGACGGCGTGCCGGTAGAGATACAGAGATACTGCAAATACACAGACGGAACGGACGTACTCGGGAAGCGCCGCATTGCGCCTCCCGTGGCAGCGACAAGACATGAAAGAGGTAGACGTGGCCGAACATACGGATGACGTGCTGCACGTCGTTGGCGGCAAACCACTCAACGGAACGATCAAGGTCCGCGGAGCCAAGAACTTCGTCAGCAAGGCGATGGTCGCCGCGCTGCTCGCACCGGGCACGAGCGTGCTCAAGAACGTGCCGGAGATCCGCGACGTGCACGTCGTCTCCGACCTGCTGCGCCTGCACGGCGTGAACGTCGACGTCGACGGTTCCGAAGGCGTCGTGACGATCGACGCGACGAACGTGCAGCTCGCCGATGTCGCCGATGTCGACACGCTCTCCGGATCGAGCCGCATCCCGATCCTGTTCTCCGGCCCGCTGCTGCACCGCCTCGGCGAAGCCTTCATCCCGGCGCTCGGCGGCTGCAACATTGGCGGACGCCCGATCGACTTCCATCTCGAGACGCTGCGCAAGCTCGGCGCCGACGTGGACAAGGAACACAAGGACGGCATCCACATCACGGCGCCGAACGGCCTGCACGGCGCGAAGATCCACCTGCCGTACCCGTCGGTCGGCGCGACCGAGCAGACACTGCTCGCCGCCGTGCTCGCGGACGGCAAGACCGAACTGTCCGGCGCCGCGACCGAACCGGAGATCATGGATCTCGTCGCTGTGCTGCAGAAGATGGGCGCGATCATCTCGGTGGACGTCGACCGCACGTTCCGCATCGAAGGCGTCAAGGAGCTCAAGGGCTACACGCACACGGCCCTGACCGACCGCATCGAGGCCGCCTCGTGGGCGTCGGCGGCGCTCGCGACGCACGGCGACATCTTCGTCAAGGGCGCCACGCAGCCGGAGATGATGACCTTCCTCAACGTCTTCCGCAAGATCGGCGGCGAGTTCGACATCACCGACCGCGGCATCCGTTTCTGGCATCCGGGCGGCGACCTCAAGCCGGTCGCGATCGAGACTGACGTGCATCCCGGTTTCATGACCGATTGGCAGCAGCCGCTCGTCGTCGCGCTCACGCAGGCCAACGGCCTGAGCATCGTGCATGAGACTGTCTACGAGAACCGTTTCGGCTTCACGAAGCCGCTCGTGCAGATGGGTGCGACGATTCAGCTGTACCGCGAATGCCTCGGCTCGCTGCCGTGCCGTTTCCAGCAGCGCAACTACAAGCATTCGGCCGTCATCTTCGGACCGACGCCGCTCGAGGGACGCGATATCGACGTGCCGGATCTGCGCGGCGGATTCAGCCATCTGATCGCGGCACTCACGGCGAAGGGCCCCTCCGACGTGCGCGGCATCAGCCTCATCGACCGCGGCTATGCTGACTTCCGCGGCAAGCTCAACGCGCTCGGCGCACAGATCGACTAATCGATTGAGCTGAAGCGCTTACGTACACTTTCTTTCCCTATGCCGGCCGGCTGGCCCTTCTCTCCAGCCGGCCGGTTCTTCATATCGACTTCTTCGTATCGACGTGCGGCGGGAACGAAGTACGGTTCTCGGGGCACAATGGGGGCATGGCATCCAAAGGCAAACCCTCCCCGCGCTCGGCGGTCGAGCCGCTGAGCAACAAGCAGGTCGCCAAGCTTGCGGCCGAATACGATCTCGTCGACCCGACCCGGCCGTTCCCGACCGGACGCATCCGGCCGAACCAGAAGGAAATCGACGAACTCAATCCGAAGATCACGCACCGCCTGCTCGAAGGCGCGGCGAAGGTGCTGCGCGCAAGCTGCAAGCTGCGCGCGTGGGGGCTTGACAACGTGCCGGTCGAAGGCGCCTACATCACGGCCGCCACGCATGTGACGCAGTTCGACGTCTTCGTGCCGATGGTCGCGATGTTCCAGATGGGGCGTCGTCCCCGCTACATGGCGAAGGCCGAGATGGGCAAGTGGCCGATCATCGGCAAATGGTTCCGCGCCGTCGGCATGCAGCCGGTGCCGCGCCGCAGCGGCAAGGCGAGGCAGATCGAGGAGGAGTCGGTCAAGATCCTCACCTCCGACCATGCGCTGACGATCTGGCCGGAGGGCACTGTCACGCGCGACCCGAAGAAATGGCCGATGAGCATGAAGAACGGCATCGGCTTCATCGCGCTCGAAGCCTCGCGCCGCGTCGGCCATCAGATCCCGCTGTACTGCGCGGTGACGTGGGGCGCCGCGAGCATCAACCATTGGTGGCCGTGGCCGCGCAAGAACGTCGTCATGTGCTATGACACGCGGCTCGACTACGCCGATCTGCTCGCCAACGCCGACCAATGGGGCGATGAGCCGCCGATCGAACTCGCCGACGAACTCGCGCGCCGTGTGCGCGTGCGCATGAAGGAGGTCATGGCGAATATCCGCGGCGTCAAGGCGCCGGACGGCTTTTATGATTACCGCATCATGAAGGAAGTGCCCGAGGTTGCCCCGTTCAGCGATCCGCATGTCGTCGACGCGCAGGCGCTAGGCAAGACGGCAGCTGAGTCCACGACCGTCGCAGAGATGACCGCAGCCGACAAGACCACGGACGCGGCGGCGAAGGCAGAATAACGCGCCAAGAGCGAAATCGAACATCGCGGCGCAACAACGGCGACAATAGAGAGCAGACGAATCCGCGGGGACGGGTCGAGGTCCGGCCCCGCCATCAGACAGATGCCGGCGCGCATGCGCGGCGGAAGGAGCACGATATGGCGAACATCACGGTTCTGGGAGCAGGCGCTTGGGGAACGGCCTTCGGACAGGTCCTCGCGGACGCGGGCAACAACGTGACGATGTGGGCGATCGAGCCGGAGATCGTCAAGGCGATCCAGACCGAGCACCGCAATCCGGTGCGGCTGCCGAGCGTCGAGAAGCTGCCGGACAACATGACGGCGACCGGCGACCGTGCCGAAGCAGTCGCGCACGCTGACGTCGTCGTCGTCGCGATCGCCGCGCAGGTCGCACGCAAGGCGCTTGAGGAGTTCAACGGCCTGCTGCCGGACGAGGCGCTCGTCGTCTCGCTGATGAAGGGCATCGAAAAGGACACCGGCAAGCGCATGGACCAGGTCGTTGAAGAGGCACTCGACCTGCAGACGAACCGATTCCTCGCCGTCTCCGGACCGAACCTGAGCAAGCAGGTCGCCGCGCGCGAACCGGCCGCAACTGTCGTCGGCTGCACCGACATCGACAACGCGCGCGCCTTCGCGAAGATGTGCACGACCGACTACTTCAAGGCCTTCATCACCTCGGACGTCATCGGCCTCGAACTGTGCGGATCGCTCAAGAACGTCGTCGCGCTCGCCGTCGGCATGTCGCACGGCGCCGGCTACGGCGAGAACACGGCCGCGATGATCGAGACGCGCGGCCTGACGGAAATCAAGGAAGTTGGCACCGAGGCGGGCGCGCTGCCGGAGACCTTCTACGGCCTCGCCGGCGTCGGCGACCTCATCGCGACGTGCGGCTCGCCGCTGTCGCGCAACTACACCTTCGGCTACAACCTCGGCAAGGGCATGAGCGTCGAGGAGGCGACGAAGGCGAGCAACGGCGTCGCTGAAGGCGTTGCGACCGCGTCCGCCGTCGTCGCGCTCGGCGAGAAGTACCATGTGGACACGCCGCTCGCGAAGGCCGTGACGCGCGTGCTCGACGATGGCATCTCCTTCGACCAGATGATCGCCGAGATGTTCCCGAAGGACATCACCGTCGAATGATCGATCGTCGATAATCAATAATCAATCGACTGCAAACGTAAGGGGTCGTGTACAGCTGCTGTGCACGACCCCTTACTGTTTTGTTCGCGATCTGTTGTCGCCGCCGTCAGCGGCTCAGCGCGCCTTCGATGAGCAATGTGACCATGTCCGGGAACGGGATGCCGGTGGCCTCCCACGCCTTCGGGAACAGCGAAATCGACGTGCAGCCGGGGAAGGTGTTGATTTCGTTGACGAGGACGTCGCCTTCGGCCGTCACGAAGGTGTCAACACGGCTCAGGCCGGTGCCGTCGACGGCGTTGAACGCGCGCACGGCGGTCGCGCGGACACGTTCGATCAGTTCATCGGACAGCTGCGGCGGGATCTCGGTGTGGCTCGCCTGCGCGTCCATGTATTTGCTATCGAAATCATAGAACTGATCGTCGCCGTCCTCGCGCTTGTCGAGCACGACCTCGCCGGGCAGGCTCGCGCGCGCCGAATCGGTCGGCTTTGGACGGATGACGCCGCATTCGATTTCGCGCGCGTCGATGCCTTGTTCGATGAGCACACGCCAGTCATGCAGACTCGCCTCGTAGACGGCGGCGGCGAGCGCCTCCGGATCGTTGACGCGTTCGACCTTCGTGACGCCGAAGCTCGAGCCGGCGCGCGACGGCTTGACGAACAGCGGCCAGGCGAGTCCGGCCTCGTCGACGAGTCCGAGGAAGGCCTCGCCGTCGGCGGCGAAATGGTGGGAGGCGTCGAAACGCCGCGTGTCGATCGTGATGCCGGGGGCGACCGGAATGCCGGCGGCGCCCAGCAGCACCTTCGTGTAATGCTTGTCCATGCACGCCGCCGACGCGAGCACGCCGCAGCCGACATAGGGCACGCCCATCATCTCAAAAAGGCCCTGGATTGTGCCGTCCTCGCCGTACGGTCCGTGCAGCGCCGGGATGACGACGTCGATGTGGCCGAGCGAGGAGAGCGTGCCGTCGGCGTTGCGCGCCAGGAAGCCGTCGGAGCCGCGGCCGATGTCGAGGACGACGTCGCGCGAGCCGTCGACGCGTTCGACCTGCGGCAGGCCGTGAGCGAGATCCCAGTCGAGCGGATCGGCACCGTCGGTGATCCACGCGCCGTCCTTCGTGATGCCGATGAGGACGGGCTCGAACTTCGCCGGGTCGAGCGCGCGCAGGAACGTGGCGGCCGTGATGCAGGAGATCGAATGCTCGTCCGCCTTGCCGCCGTATATGACGGCGACATGGATGCGGTCGGTGGTTGCTTGCTGGGAGGTCGGTTCGGACATGGTCACCTCTGTGCTGGAACGTCTGGTTCTACGACGTCTTCAGCCTACTCGCAAGGCGGTAACTGACGGCCGGCGCCCGCTTGGCGCACGGCGATGTCGGGACGCTGACATCTCACGTCGGTATCTCATAGGTCAGAACGCGCGCCTGCGTCGGACGGAGCTTCGATACACTGTTGCTATTCGCGCGCGTTAGCGGGACATGCTCGTTGCGGCCATTGCCGGACGCCGCCGAACCACGACGTCGACGATGCCTCGGGCATCGCGACGGGACGGTCATGCCATGCCATGTGCGTCGGCCGTCCGTCCGACCACAGCAAGGGAGACACCACGATGAGCAACCCCAATGCGCCGTACGATCCGACCTCGCAGCCGCAGGGCGGTCAGGGCTATCCGCAGACCCCCAGCTACCCGAATTACGAGGACACGCGCACGGCCGGCCAGGAGCCGACGCAGGCCTACGGCGCGCCGACACAGGCCTACAGTGAGCCGACGCAGGCCTACGGCGCGCCGGCGACCGAGCCGATGAACTACGGCAGCTACGACGAGACGCAGGCCTACACGCCGTCCGCGCAGCCGAACCAGTCGCCGCAAATGGATCAGTCACAGTCGATGAATCCAGCGCCGCAGCTGAGCCAGACGTCGCAGCTGAATCAGACGCAGCCGATGCAGAACTATCAGGAGCCCTTCGCCTCGCCGTATGAAAGCCAGCAGCCGCGGTCGACTGAATTCGACGGCGCCGCGCAGTCGCAGCCGACGCAGGCCTTCAACTATGCGCCGATGCCGCCGATGAACCAGCCTCCGGTGAGTCAGCAGCCGCAGCCGCCGTATGGTACCCCGGCCCCGCAGGGCAGCAACTACGCTGAGGGTAACAACTATCAGCCTGGTAACAACTATCAATCCGGCAACGGCTATGTGCCGCAGTCCGGCTACGGCTACGAGCAGCAGCCGGCCGCCTCCTATGGCGGCCCCGGTCAGGTGCCGCCGCAGATCCCGCCGGACGGCAACGCGCCATTCAACGGCCAGCAGCCGCCGAAGAACAGCAAGACGCCGATCATCATCGCGAGCGTCGTCGCCGCCGTGCTGCTCATCGTCTGCGTCGTCTTCGCCGTCATCGCGCTCAACAAGCACGACGACAACAAGCCGAACGAGAGCCCGTCCTCGTCGCACAGCCAGACGTCGTCGCCGAAGTCGAGCGACGACCCCTTCGACGATCCGAGTGATGATCCCTTCGATGAGCCGAGCGAGGACCCGAGCGACGAGCCGCTCGGCGGCGGCAGCCTTGGCAGCGACGCGCTCGAGCAGGCGCTGCGCGACGGCAAGACGCTTGAGCAGGCCTTCAGCAACCCGGAGGTCAAGAAGCAGCTCGAGCAGGCGATCGAGGAATCCTCCGGCGATACCGAAGGCATGGAGATGGACGTGTCCGCGAAGGGCAACACGCTCATCTACGCGATCCGCTTCACTGATTCGACCTACGACGGCTACAGCAGCATCTACTCGTCGATGCTCGACGGCATCATGTGCTCGCCGATGAGTGAATTCGCGAAGCAGATGGAGGACGACTACAACCTCAAGGACGCGAAGGTTCAGTTCATCCTGCAGGACTCGAAGGGCAAGACGATCCTCGACGAGACCTACGATGCGCAGTCCGAATGCGATGTGACGAGCGACGACTACGATTCGCTGCTCAACAACGACTGACGGCGTCTGATACACGCTGTCGATCAGCCGCCGATCAGTCATTGATCAGTGAGAACGCCGCGTGCACCACGCGGCGTTCTCGTCTAAGGTAGAAACGATGCGTGGCGCCGCCGGGCGCCGAGGAGACGCGCACCTGCGCGGGAAACGAGGGAACGATGAGCCAGAACGATCCGATGATGAACAATCCGTACATGGGCGGCGGTGCGCCGACGCCGCAGTACACGCCCTACCAGCAGCCGCAGTATTATCCGGCGCCGTCGTCGAAATGGAACGCCATGTCGATCGCCGGCTTCGTCTGCTCATTCTTTTTCTCACTCATCGGCCTCGTGCTGAGCATCATCGGCTATTCGCAGACGAAGAAGACCGGCGAACGCGGCGGCGACTTCGCAATCGCTGGCATCATTATCTCGGCCGTCTCGATCGCGCTGAGCGTCCTGGCGTGCATCCTCGTCTTCGTGCTCTTCGGCACCGTCTTCACGGCTGCCGTCCTGCAGTGAGGCAGCCGATGAGCGTTCCGACGACTCCGCCGCAACCGCAGCCATCACAGCAACTGCCGCCGCAGCCGCCGATGTACTATGCGCTCGGGCCGCAGATGCCGCAGCCGCAGATGGACGAGCGCATCGCGAAGGCGCGCCGTGGCGCATCCTGTGTCGGTGCCGGCTTCACGTTCATCATCGTCATCTGGTGCGCGATCACATTGCTGCTGCAGTCGGCCTTCATGTGGCTGCGCAGCAGCATGGCCGGATGGATGGCGATCACGATCTCCGATTTCGCGCTGTGCGTGTGCGCGATCCCGATCGGCTACCAGCTGCTGCGCGGCGTGCCGCTGCTGCCAACGCGCCGTTTCGTTCTGCGCCCATCGCAGTGGTTCGTCTATCTGCTGATGTGCCTGCCGATCATCTGGGTCGGCAACCTGCTCGGCTCGGGCCTGTCCGCACTGCTGTCGTCGGGACGGGCCGACAACCGCGTCACGGAGATGATGACCGGATCGAACTGGTTCGTTATGGCCATCGCGACCGTCGTCGTCGCGCCGCTCGTCGAGGAATGGCTGTTCCGCAAGCAGATCATCGGACGCCTGCGCCGCTACGGCGAAAAGCCGGCGATCGTATTGTCCGCGCTGTTCTTCGGCCTGTTCCACCTCAACCTCTACCAGTTCTTCTACGCTTTTGGCCTGGGACTGCTGTTCGGCTACGTCTACACGCGCACGAGTCGGCTGCGCTACAGCGTCGCGCTGCACATGGTCATCAACGCGAACAGCGCGCTCATCGGCACGACGATGCTCGGCCGCTACGAGCAGATCATCGCGAAACCCGACCTGCTGAGCCATCCGCAGACCGGCGACGTGCTGTTTATCGTCGCGATGGCGTTCTACCTCGTGCTGATGCTCGCCGGCATCATCGCCGGCTTCGTGCTGCTCATCCGCAGAAGGCGGCGCTTGCGCTGGTACGAGGCGCCTGACGAACTGCCGCGCGGCGCCGCGATGCCGACCTTCTTCGGCAACGCCGGTGTCATCGTCTTCCTCGTCCTCGGCGTCATCGGCACGTTCGCGATGACGCTGCTGTAGCCGCGCACGATCAGTGGGAGGCGGCGTCCTTCGCGGCGACCGAGCCGGAGGCGGCGAAATCGGTGAACATCGACGACGCGCTCACGGCGCGCGTGATCGCGTCGGTCACCGCCGACAATGCGACGCCCGGCCGCGCATAGGCAATGATGTTGCCGGTTGTGCCCGCCGGCGAGAAGCCGGTGAAACGGATGAGCGGCTGGGGAGTCTCGCAGATCAGGTCGTGCGCCGATTCGTCGATTTTGCCGAGCAGCTCGTCCGTCAGCGCGTCCATGTCGACGCCCGGTTTCGCCGTGAACGGAATCGCCACCTGCGACTCGTTCGCCGGCAGATATTTCTCCAACGCCGTCGTGTTGAGCACCGAATTCGGAATCATCAACGTGTTGCCGTTGCGCTCGCGTACGACGGTCTGCCTCCACGTGACGTCGGTGACGGTGCCGGTCACGCCGGAGATCGAGACGACGTCGCCCGGCTGCAGCACATGCGAGAACATCAGTTGGAAACCGCCGATCGTGTTCGCGATCGAATCCTTGAGGCCGAGCGAGATCGCGAAGCCGCCGATGCCGAGCGCTGTGAACAACGTGACCGGGTTGACGCCGAAGACCGGCTTGAGCACGATCGTGACGGCGAGCGTCCAGATGAGGATGCGCGAGAGGTTGATGAAGATTGACGCATTCGGGATCTGCGAACGCCGCAATACCTTGTCGAGCACGCGCGATGTGATGCGCGCCGCAATCATCGCGGCGACGGTCACGATGACGACGAGGATGATTTTGCCGCTGTTCACGCGCAGCCAGTCCCACACGATGTCCATGACGCTCCCGGAAGAATCGGTTCGATGGCCGCCGGTCGGCGGCCATCGCCATCATAGCGGCCATGTGGGAATCATGGCATTGCGGCAATCAGGTCAGCGGTAGCGGTCGCCGGGCGTGATGAAGCTCGGCACATGGTTGTGGACGCGGTTGTAGCCGAGCGCCATGCGACGCCAATAGGACGTCGGATCCTCGTCGGCCATCGTCAGGAACAGACCCATCGCGAGAATTGCGACGTCGCTGTCAAGCAGGTCGTCGACGGTGATGCGGTTGCGCATCTGCGGCCAGTTGTACAGCGAGGAGACGATGCCGCCGACACAGAAATCGACGAGCACCTTCGTCTTCGGCTCGATCGAGACGGTGTCGGAGCCGACGAGCGTCAGTAGCGTCATGCGCAGGAAGTCGCACAGCGATTCGACAAGTTCGTTCGTCGTGTGCGGGCCGACGAGCAGCGCGAGACGGTTGAGATGCTGCAACTGTTCGGGATCGTTGAGCAGACGAACGCAGAAGTGACGCCATTCGACGTTCGGGTCGCCGGCCGGATGCGCGTAGAACGGCATCGGCAGGCGCTCGACCTCATGCAGGATCGCCGAATCGGCGAGCTCAGGCAGTCCGGAGTAGTGGTAGTAGAAGGAGTTGCGGTTCACCTGCGCCGCATGCACGACGTCGGTCACCGTGATGCGGTCATAGTCATGCTCCTCGAGCAGCGTCCAGAACGCATTCTCGAGCCGCTCCTTGGCAGGGAGAATCTCTGAATCACGACGAGGCCTAGACATGCGTTCCGCTCCTTCAGATCGCTTCGATCATTGACGTCGGCCCATGTGCCGGATGCCTTTCGGATCATGCGCCGTATACGAGACGGGGTGGGATGCGGCCCCGCGTTTCCGTTGTGCTGCTCCTAAGTCTATAGGCAGATGATTGCTCAATGGCTGTGGCATGGCTGCTGGCGAAACGTCCGGGCTCTGGGCATCGCGCTGTTCGACCGTCGTGAGGGGGACCGTCATTTTGCGCTGTGGGCCATACCACAGGCCGACATGGGACGTTTCGACGACCGGACGGCAGGATTGGACAGCGGTGAATCAGTGGTGGAACGTGGCCGTCGCGAGCATCCACAGCGCCTGATTGATGTATTTGCGTTCCTCGCTCGTCAGTCCCACATATTGCCCGAGCATGCTCGGAATGACGCGCGGGCCGGCCTTCATCAGCTCGGTCGTGCTCTTGTAGCCGCTTGACGTCAGCACGCGGAACAGCGCCTCGACGCCATGCTCGCGCTGCCGCTGCGTCATGCCGGCGAGCCAGTCGTTGAGCGCATCGTTGAAGATTTTCGAACTGTCCGACAGGCCTTCCGGCGCAATCTCGAACTCGTCGCCGTGCATCTGCCAGCTGTAGCATGAATGCTGACCGAGGCCGTCGGCGTCCGACTTGACGACGACGAGCTTCTCATGCGGCGATTCATTGAGCAGCATGCCGATAATCGACGAATCGGGCACGACCTTCGTGATGCGGTCGACGACGGTGCCGTATTCGTAACTGTGTACGACGTCCGGCGGGAAACCGGGGCCGTCGAAGGAGTAGATGTGGCGGATGCGGTCCTTGACGTCGTCATGCGCGTTCATCGCCGCGTAGACGGAGACGTTGCCGCCCTTCGAATGCCCGGTGAGGATGATGTCGCCGTCCCACAGCGCGGCCACCTTCTCGAGATAGTCGGCCGCCTGCTTCTGCGCCGGCACCGGATACTGGAAGGCCATGTTGAAATCCTCCTTCCAGCCGACGAGCGAATCGTCGGTGCCGCGGAAGGCGATGACGAGCTCGCCGGTTGGCAGCCGGAAGGTCAGCGCGGCGAACTGCGTCTGCTCGGCCTCGTCGAAGCGTTCCTCGGCCGCCGAGACATGCACGACCGAAAACCGCGGATTCGCGGCGATCGAACGGTAGAACGCATGCGACTCATGCGGATCGCCGAAGCCGGAATGCCTCGCGATGTACGGATGGGTCGTCTCATATTCGCCGAGCTCATGCTCGATGCGGCGCAGCGCCGGGCCGTCGAAGGGCGCGCGGACAAGCGCACGCAGCGAATGGGAGAGCCGTCGCCAATCGAAGGAGCACACACGCCTGCCGAAACTGCCGTAACGCTCCTCGAGCGCCGCAAGTGTCGGCACATCGGAGGGGATCTTGTCGTAGCTCAGCAGCGCGAACACGAGCGCATCGGCCATATGAAACGGCCACTGGGAGAAATCACGGGTCTCCGTATGCGCATAGTCGAGAATGTTACCCATGCCGGCCTTCCCGGAACGTGCCGCTGCGGCCGTCCCCGCAGCCTATTGTACGGGCGGACGGCCGCGAGCGGGCGGGCGATTGCGGCGGGCGGAAGTCGGACGCCGCAGACTTCAGCCGCCGTAGACTTCGGAGACGAACTCGCGCAGCCTCGCGACGCCGCGGCGCACCTGATCGGTCTCCAGACAGTAGGAGATACGCAGATAGCCGGGCATGCCGAAGGAATCGGAAGGCACCATGAACAGGTCGTAGTCCATCGCCTTGCGCGCGAACTCGTTCGCATCCTCCTCAAGCGCCTTCGGGAAGATGTAGAAGGTGCCGCCGGGGCGCGCCACCGTAAAGCCGAGATCGACGAGCGCGTCATAGATGATGTTCATGTTCGTCTCGTAGATCGACAGGTCGCTCGTGTCGCCGAGCACGCGCGCGACGGCGAGCTGAATCGACGACGACGGGCAGTTGTGTCCGATCGTGCGGCTGATCTGCGCGAACATCGGCACAAGCAGATCGGCGTCCGTCGCGCGCGGATTGACGGCGACGTAGCCAATGCGCTCACCCGGCAGCGACAGCGACTTCGAGAACGAATAGCAGGTGAGCGTGTTGTCGTAGAAGCGCGCCGGATACGGCTGCTCGGCGCCGTCGAAGACGATCTCGCGGTACGGCTCGTCGGAGATCAGGAAGATGTCATGGCCGAACTCGCGCTGCTTGGCGCGCAGCATGTCGGCGAGCGTCTCGAGCGTCTCGGCCGAATAGACGGTGCCCGACGGATTGTTCGGCGTGTTGATGAGCACGGCCGCGACCTTCGGGTTGAGCGCACGCTCGAAGGCGTCGAAATCGATCTGGAAACGCTCGGTGTCCGGCGGCACGACGGTCAGCTTCGCGCCGGTGCCCTCGACGTACGGGAGGTATTCGGGGAAGAACGGCGCGAAGGTGACGATTTCGTCGCCCGGCTTCGTCACCGCGCGGAACGCGTGCGCGAGCGCGCCGGTCGCGCCGGCCGTCGGGAACAGGTGCGCGGCCTCGTAGTCCATGCCGAAGCGGCGGTTGAGCGAATCGGCCATCGCCTGACGCACCGACAGGATGCCCATCGACGGGCTGTAGCCGTGCAGCACATGCGGTGGCTCGGTCGAGTAAAGGTCAAGCATCGCGTCGGTGAACTGCGACGGGCACGGTACGTTCGGGTTGCCAATCGAGAAATCGAAGACATGGTCCGCGCCGATTTCGCGTTTGCGCGCGCTCGCGCGTTCACTGATCGAACGGATGACGGATTTCTCGTTGAGCATGTCCTTGTAACGGTCGTTGATCATGGCAGCCTTTCGGATCGGGTGGACGGGAATGAGGCCAGCGTACGCCGAAACCATGTCGCGCACGTTGCGCCGGCGCAGCGCTCAGCGCGACGCGCGATCCGCACGGTACTTCGCGAACTGCGCGCGCACCTCCTTGAGCAGATGCGGGTCGTGCACGGTCCGCATCTGCGGGTACGCGTCGATGAGGCGGCGCTGCTGCAGGCTGAACAGATCGTGCACGCGCGTCGAGAGCTGGTCGCTCGTGTCGTGCACGCGTTCGCCGGCGTCGCGCACCTTCGTCACGGCGCGCGTGCCGAGGCCGTCGGTGACCTCGTTGAGGCGTGCGCCGGCCGCTTCGATATGGTCGTCGGCGGCGGTGATGCCGGCGTCGATATGCGTGATTCCGCGCTGCTTGACGGCCTTGATGTCCGATTCGACGCGCGCGAGGCGGCCGTTCATGCTGATCAGGCTGCCGAAGGTGATGACGGCGTCGACGAGCGTGATGACGAGCAGCGTCGTCGATACGGCGATCAGTGTCGTCGGCGGGATTGCGTCGCACAATTCGGCGACGTGCGGCTGCGCCCACAGTTTGATGACGGTGCAGCCGAGGCCGAAGAAGATGAAGCCGTTGAGGTAGACACGGCCGTTGATGTTGAACGGCTTGTTCGAATAGTCCCACAGCCGCATATGGAACAACTTCTCGATGCCCCACGAAGTCAGGTATTCAAGGGTGCAGGCGAGGACGCCGCTGCTGAGGAAGACGGCGAGGAACGTGTGCTCGCCGGGCAGCGCGTAGATGGCGAGCAGCGCGCCGAAGCCATAGATCGGGCACAGCGGGCCGTTGAGGATGCCACGGTCGACGAAACGCCGCTTCATGACGATGTTGAGGCAGGTCTCCCACAGCCAGCCGATGAAACTGTACAGCAGAAACCACAGGAAGATCTTGTCGAAGGCGAGGAGGACGTTCATGGACACCACGGTACCGCATCGGCGGGTTCTCACGTGTTGGGACGGCGGTGAAGGCGCGCCGCGACTGCGCTACACTGTCAAAACCATGGAAAGGCGCGCCACAGTGGTGGCGTAGGCGCATACGGGCGATGGGGTCCTGCAGCAGGCCGCGTCCGGCGATGGACGGTGGCGGCGCGAATATGCGAAAACGACGACGGTAGGATACGGCCGCCGGAAAGGAGCACACGTGTTTGGATTCGGCAGGAAGAAGGACAAGGCACAAGGCGACACCGAAGCCACGGCGCAGCCTACACAATCAGCGCAGCAGCCGGGCATCGGCGCCGCAGTACCGCCGCCCGCGCCGGCGAACGGCCACACGAACGGCCCTGTGCGGCTCATCGACCCGGTTCCCGGACAGCCGCAGGCGATGCGCATCGGCATCGTGCAGGAGCTTGAACAGCCCGAAGACGGCCAGGGATACATCGTCGAACTCACGCCGTCCGGACAGATGAACATCCTCGCATGGATCGGCCACGACGACGCCGTGCACCCGACCTCCACCGTGCTTGCCGAGGACCCGGGCACGGCGGACGTCGAACTCAAACTGGACGCGTGGAACGAAGGCAACGACCGCATCGGCGGCATCTTCGTCTGGGACGTCGAACACGGTTTCAAGGCCGACGATCCCGACCTGCCGATCTGCATCGGCGAATACACGGTCGACCGGGACGGCGGCGTATACATCGCCGACTGCTCCCTCGACGTCGGCACCTACGGGTCCGCGTCGCATTCGCGCGCCGCGGCGATCGCCGCATGCTGGCATGTCGCATGCCGCCTGCCGAAGCTGCTCGGCGAACGGCTCACGACAAGCTCGGGCCGTTTCGTCGACCTGTTCGAACAGATCGAGAAGATGCCGCTGCCCGACGCGATCGACATGATCATTCACCGCGGCACGTCGAACACCGCGCGCGTCACGCCGATCGAACGCGCGCTCGCACGCCAGCTCGTCGAAATCGGCGCGCCGCAGATCCGCGCGATCGCCGCGAACACCGACCTCAGCATGCACCGCATCGACTCGACAGGGCAGTTCTGGATCAAATTCGACGCCGACGCCGTGCAAGGCCTGCAGCGCGACCTCGTCATCGCCGTCGAAGGTTCGTTCAACCGTCTCATCGACGCGCGCAACGCCGCCGCCCACCGTGACAACGACGTCGCGTTGCTCTCGACGCTCGACGACCGCACGGCCGGCTTCGTGTTCCGCGCCGCCCTCGCCCACTGGAACGAGCATGCGCGTTTCGTGCGCGGCGAAATCGACGCGCGCAACCCCTACATGGAGCTCTACGACGCGTGCGCCAAGCGCGGCGGCGCATGGGAGTCGCTGACGCGCTTCGGCAACGTCGCCGAACAGCTGCGGCTGCCGCTGCGCCTCGAATACGGCGTCGACGTCGACAACGCGTCCGGCACGATGGCGATTGCGTGCAATGCGCCGACGGCGATGGGCTTCCCGGCCTCACGCGTCGATGACGACGGCGTCTGGCAGGACATCCGAGACACGCGCGGCGCGCAGGCCTCCGTCTACGCGCTGCGACTCGTCGGCCTGCTCGCCTACGTCGGCTTCTCGTCGAGCACGGCGACGACGTCGGTGACGATTACGGCGCGCGCCGGCACGCTCACTGGCACGCCGGTGCTGTCGATGCGCTTCGAACGCATGGCCTTCTACGGTGGCGTGCTGCCGTACTACCTCGGCGGCGACATCGACGACGACGTGTTCGACTTCGACCCGAACGCGCTGCTGCGGCTGCTCGCGCCGGCCGAATGCGTCGTCGACTTTGGCGACGACCTTGGCCTTAAGGGCGTCACGCCGCTGCCACTGCCGCCGGCGATCGTCGCGCACCGCGTGCCGCTGTGGAAGGACATGCGCGAACTGCCCGCCGACCTCGCCGACCGTCTGCGTGCCGATCGCGCATGTGAACTCGACGTGCTGCACGACGACGCGCCGATCTCGCTCGCCGACGTCGAGAAGATCATCAAGGACAACGAGGAGTCGCCGGTGTCCGCCGCGATCGAACTCGAATCGGTCGTCATGGAACTGACGAAGCCGCTGCCGCAGGAGACGGCGACGTTCCGGCCGCTGTACTGCAACAACCAGGGCGAACGCGAACTCGTCGCGCTCGCCGACGACGACGATCCGCAGACGCACGTGGACGGCCAGCCGAGCGTCGACCCGTCGACGATCAGGTATTTCAAGGTGCCGGACGCACTGTTCCGCGCGCTGATGGAACTCGCGCGCATCAGCGTCGCCAACGGGCAGTACGACAAGGCGCGCGAATTGTTTGCGCGCATCCACCACATCGGCAAACTGTCGATTCCATCGTACGTGCACGAATCGGCGATGTATGTGGAGGTCGAGGAACCCGATTGGGCCAAGGACGCCGACGTGCTGACGAAGGCGCTGCCGCGCGCCGTCGAAGCCTCCGACGTCGCCATGCTCTACTACCGACTCGCCTATGCGATGCGCAACCTCGGCAAGACCGAGCTGTCCGCCGCCTGCTACGCAATGACGTTGATGCAGCCGGTGCCATGGCTGCGCGGAACGGCGATCGAGGAGCTCACCGAGTTACTCGGCGGCGATCTCTCCCGCGCGCCGGAGCTTGACGACGCCAAGCAGCTGCTGCGTGCGAACGGCATTCCGGTCGTGCCGTCGCACGGCCTGATGCATCTGCTCGCGCGCAACACGATCGACCTCGTGGACGCCGGCTTCCCGAAAGCCGCCGGCGTCGGCGCGCATCTGCTCGCGGCCGCCGAACGTGACGACACACTCAACTGGCTCGGCGGCACGTTGCGCTACGGCACCTCGAGCGAGGACGAACTCGAGGAAGTGTGACGTCGGCGACGCAATCGACGCAGATGACCAGCAACGATCAGAACAGCAACGATCAAAGGACGCAAAGATGACGCAGATGAACGGCACGAACGGTTTCACCGTGCCACCCCTTCCGACGCCGCCGGCGCCGGGCTCCGGCAAGCCGCAGGTTCCACAGATGCCGCCGGCGCCGCAGGTTCCGGCGACTGTGGCGATTCCTGTGCAGACGGCACCTACGATCGCCAATCCCGGACGCGGGCAGCGCCTGCAGCCGCTGCCGGGACAGCCGGCCGGCCACATCTACGAGGTGACAGATGCGCTACCGCAGCCGAAGCGCGGCCTCGGCTACATCGTCGAACTGGTTGACGGCGGCGTGCGGATCCTCGCATGGATGCGCGACGATCTGAAGGTCTACCACATCGACCATCCGATCACCGAGAACATCGAAGACGCGGGCGATCCGCTGCGCGACCACCATCCCGACGTGCTCCTCGCCGAATGGGACGAAGACAGCACCGACCACACCGGCCCGATGCGCGTGCGCAGCATCTTCGAACCCGAACACGGCGTCAGCTTCGGCGAATACCAGCGTTTCGATGACGAACTGATGATCCTCGCCGCCGCGCTCGACTTCGGCCCGTACGCGCACGGCAGATTCGCGGTACGGACGATGCTCGCGGCAAGCTGGCTGCTCGTCTACCATTTCCCGACGCTCGAAGGACGTCGTCCCGGCGCCGGCCTTGGCCGCATCTTCGACGAGTTCAGGAGGGTGACGCGCGAACCGGTCGCCGACGCGATCGACTCGATCGTCTGGAGAGGCGCTGTGAACGCGGCCACGGCGGCACCGGTCGACCGTTTCGCCGCACGCGAGCTCATCGAAGCGGGCGCCGCCGGGCTGCGTCCGGTCAGCGCACGCCAGCCAGTGCGTTTCATCATCGTCGACGGAACGAACCTGTTCTGGGCCGTGTTCAACGGCGACATGCCGACCGATGACAGGCACGTCGTGCTCGCCATCGAATCCGCGCTCAACCGCGTCGCCGCTGTGCGCCACTCGGCGGATGGCAAGGACAACGAGAACGGCTTCGTCACGACGCTCGACGAAGCCGCCTGCTATGCCGCGGTGCGCCTGCGCGACCACATCTGGTCACAGCACATCGAGCATGTGCTCGACTACGCGAACGTCAACAACCGCTTCGCGCGCATCAACGACGCGGCGGCCACGCCTGGCGGCATGTGGGACACGCTGACGCGCTTCATCACGATCGGCGAATCGCTGATTCTGCCGCATCGTTTCGAATACCGCGCCGACGTCAACACGGCCACCGGCGAGATGGCGGTCATCTTCTCCGCCCCCGACGAAACGCAATTCCAGTCGAGCGACTTCCGCGATGGCCACGTCGTCGACGTGCGTGCGATGCGCGCCGCGCACGCCGCGACCTACGCGCTCGAACTCGCCGGTCTGCTCGCGCAGATCGCGTTCACCGCCGGCCCGTACGTCACGCGCGTCACCGTCACCGGCTACCGCGGATCGCTGTACAAAACCGAGGATCCGGTGCTCTCGCTCGCCTTCGACCGCGCATCGTTCACGACGAACGTGCTGCCGCGCTACCGCGACGGCTTCTTCGACGACGCGGCGCTCGACGACGATCCGGCGCGCATCCTGCCGATGCTGCAGCCGGCGGCGTTCTCGCTCGCCTTCAACGCGCGCCGCGGACTCGACGTCATCACGCCGCTGCCGGTGCCGCAGTCGTTGCTGGCGAACCGCACGCCGCTGTGGGCGGATACGCGGCCGTTGCCGCCGCAGCTGTCGTCGCTGCTGCGCGCCGACCGTGCGCAGGACCTCGACATCCTGCACGACGACGCCACGATCAAGGGATCGGAAGTGATGGATCTGCGTCGCGACAACGAAGAGGATACGCCGATCGGGACGTCGATTGAACTCGAATCGGTCATCATGCAGATCGAAATGAGCGAACAGGCGCCGGTGAACCAACGGCCGCTGTACTGCGAAAACCCGACGCAGCGACTGCTCGTCTCCCTTGTCGACGACGGTCCGGCCACGCGCTACTGGAAGGCGCCGGACGCGCTGTACAACGCGCGCGTCGGACTGACGCACATCTACCGCGACGACGGCGACTATCAGGCCGCCGTCGCACAAGCGAAGGCGATGGAACACATCGCGCCGACCTGCGCGTCCGCCTACTTCGAGGAAGCAGTCGTGCACGCCGACGCCGACGACTACGAGGCCGCGGCGCGCGTGCTCAAGTTCGCGCTGACAATCGCCGTCGCCCGCGACGACGTCGACTTCGTCTACTACCGCCTCGCCTACGCGCTGTGGAACACCGGCGACCGCGAATCGGCGGCCGCCTGCTACGCGATGCGCACGCTCGACAGCGCCTCCTATGCGCCGTCCGCGCGCCGTGAGGTCGTGCAGCTGCTCGCACAGCTCGGCTGGGACAAGCTGCCCGACCATGATCAGGCCGTCGCACGACTGCGCGAAGTCGGCATTCCGGTCGCCCCGCAGGCGCGCGCACTCGACGTGCTCGCCGAAGCGGCGATGGGACTCGTTGACGCCGGCTTCCCATGCGCCGCCGACGCGGCCACCGACATCATCGCGAACTCGACCGACGGCGACGTGCTGCGACTGCTGCGGCAGTGCCTGCGTTACGGCGTGCTCAACGCCGACGACGTGCTCGCGGCGGAACGCGGGGAGTAGCGCGGCAGCGCGCGGCTGCGCGGGTGGCGGCTGCACGCGCTCGCGAGAACGGGCCGGGACCTTGCGGTCTCCGGCCCGTTCTCGTTGCATGGGTGGATTTCAGGGGAAAATCTCAATCATCAAGGGAAATCGAAATCAGTCGGTGAGACGGTCCTTGATGAACGTGGTCGCCTCGTCATAGGGCGGGCAGACGGGCACGCCGCCGACGTTGTGCGCGATCGCCAGCGCGGACGCCGCGTTCGCGATCTGCACGCTCGCCTCAAGATCCCAGCCCTCGGCGAGCAGTGCGCACAGCGCGCCCGTATGCACCGGGCCGGCCGAGCGGATGTGCGTCGCCTTCGTCGGGAAGCCGTCGATATGCATGACGCCCTCGCCATGCTGACGGATCCACGCGCCGCGCGAGCCGGCACGCAGCACAATCGGCGCATGCAGCACGTCGCTCAGCGCCGTGCACAGCGCATGCATCGACTCGTCGAAACCTCCGGAAACGCGCAAGGTCGGCGTTTCGTCGATGCTGATCGACAGTCGTTCGGCGAGCGAATACGCCTGCTGACGATTCATCGACCAGATTGGGCGCGCAAGGATCAACGTTTCGAGCAGCTGCGCGTTGACGAGACGCAGCGCGCTCGTCGAATTGAGCACGATGCGGAAATCACTCGTCTGCGGTTGGCATTCGGGACGCGACAGGAACTTGTGGACGGCGACGGCGCCGTCGTTCATCAGCGCGTTGCTGCCGATGTGCACGACGTCGCCCTTCTTCGGGTGCGCGTTCGCGTAGGCGTCGGCGTCGCCATGCGATTCGGCGCCGTGATGCGCGACGTAGGACTTCACTTCGCCGTCGGAGAGGATGATGCGCATGCCGTTGTCCTGATTGGGCAACGTGCGGCCGGTGTGGACGATGTGCGCGCGACGCAGCGCGGACGCGATGCAATCGGCCCACGGGCCGGTGCCCATCATGCTCGCCAACTCGGTGCGCGCACCCATGCGACCAGCCGCGTCGAGCACCTGGAAGCTGCCGCCGATCGAACGGGTCACCGTGCTCGCTTCGATGAAACGGCCGGCCTGCGGCATTTCCGGCACATGCATCAGCGTGTCCACCCAGGTCTGGCCGAGGGAGATCACGGTGGGTTCATGGTCGCGCTGCGCGCGGATTTTGTTGACGATGTCACTGAGCATGGTTAGTTCCTTTCCCATGAGAACCCGTCGCGCGCCCGTCGGCGGATGCGCGCAGGTTCCACTTACCTTGGTTGCTTGGTCTTTGGTTTGCCTTGTCTGTGGTTCGCTTGTCCTTCGCCTGTTATGGCTGTTTCCAGTTCCCTCTCGTTTGCACGTCCGCCAGTACCTTGCGGCCCCCAGACGGGACGCTCTGCTTACGATTGTAGACGCTTGCGCGCGGCGGCGGGACACGGGCGCGCGCGGATGGACACGGATCGGCGAAATAGGGGAATGGGGGCGTGGGGGAGTGCGGGGAAGCACGATTGTGAAGAAGTGCGTAGAAGGGTGGCGTTGTCCGGCGTCTGGTTGTATCATTGGGAAGTTGTGTGTGACGGCGTACGTCTTTGTATGCGCGCAGCCGCACGCAGACTTGCAAGTCAACAGTAATTTATAGGGAGTCCATTATGGCAGCTCGTTGTGCAGTGTGTGGCAAGGGCCCGCGTACGGGTTATTCCGTGTCGCACTCGCATATTCGTAACAAGCGCCGCTTCCTGCCGAACCTCCAGCCGGTTCGCACCACCGTGGACGGTCAGAACGTCCGCCTGCGCGTGTGCGCGAAATGCCTCAAGGCAGGCAAGGTTCAGCGTGTGAGCGCCAACTGATATGCATTGAACCATGCGAAACGCATGATCAAGCCCCGTCGAATGAGTTCCTCATCCGCCGGGGCTTTCCTTATGCCCGGACGGCCATCTGGCCGGCTCGTTCCATCGCCCCCGTCGACGGTTCGGACCGGAACCGGGCCGTTTTGCGGGTGGGTTGGTCGACTGAGCCGATGGAACGGGACGGAGCGGGCTGGGTTGCCGGCGGGGTCGACGGTTCGGACCGGAACCAGACCTCCTCGCGGGTCGGGTTGTCGACTGGGGCGACAGTTCGGGACGGAAGGGGGGGGCGGTTTGTGGGGCGAGTTGTCGAGCAGGGCGACGGAGCGGGACGGAGCGGGGCACACCGCGGGTGGGGCGCAGCTGTACTGTCCGCGCGCGTGAGAGAATGGGGGGTTATGAGTACCGTGACCGTGGAGACACCGCTGGCGTCGTTGCTGACGAACAAGCGGCGCGTCAGTGCGCTCAAGGCACTCGGCGTCACGATGGTCGGCGAGGCGCTCAGCTACTACCCGTTCCGCGTGACCGAGCCGGTGCCGGTGCGTGCGCTCAGCGACGTGCGCTTCGGCGAGAAGATGGCCTGCCCGGTCGTCATCCGCGGCGTACGCGTCGCGCCGATGAGCTCGCGCGGCTCCTACCGTCTCGAAGTGCTCGTCGACGACACCGATTTCGCCCGCGAACACGGCTTGGCGCCGGCCGTCGCGAACCTCGTCTTCTTCTCGCACCGCAAATCGTACGTCGACTGGATGGCGTCGCGACTCATCACCGGCATGCGCATCGTCATCGCCGGCGAACCGAGCGTGTTCAACGACCGTCTGCAGTTCACACATCCGGAGGTCCTGACCGTCGCACCCGACACGCCGACCCCCGCACCCGCGCAACTCGCCTTCGACGACGCGTCCTGCGCCCAAGCCACCCACGCGCGCAACACGCCCGCCCGCACACTCAAGTATGACGTCGATTCCGTCGCGCAGGGCCTCGCCCGTGTCTGCCGTCCGCGCCCGGTCTACCATGCGAATTCGCGTATTTCGAGCGAGCATATCCATGAAACGATTCTCGCGCTGCTGCGTATGCTCGCCGGCGAGGACCCGCAAACCGCTACCATCGCAACCGCGACCGCCGCCGACACCGCCGCCGACGAACCCGCGCATTCGCTGTGGGACGAGGGCGAGCGCACGCGCGCCGCACTCGAGGTGGCGATTCCGGACGTGCTGCCCGAGCAGGTGCGCGCCGAACTCCATCTGATGCATCGTGCGCAGGCCTTCTGCGCGATTCACGACCCGGATGCCGTCGCCGACTTCCGCCATGCGATTCAGACGATGCGCTACGAGGAGGCCTTCGTCTGTCAGTGCGCATTGCTGATGGCGCGTGACGCGGCGAGCGCGAGCGAAGCCTTCCGATGTGATGATGTCGCCTTGCGTGACGACTACATTGCCACGCTGCCGTTCCCGCTGACGAACGGCCAGCGTCAGGTCATCGACGCGATCGGCGCCGACATGCGCGCCGACCATCCGATGCAGCGGTTGCTGCAGGGTGAGGTCGGCTCCGGCAAGACCGTCGTCGCCGTCGCCGCGATGCTGCAGGCCGTCGGCTCCGGCCATCAGGCCGTGCTCGTCGCGCCGACGCAGGTGCTCGCCGAGCAGCATTACCAGTCGATCAGCGCATCCGTCGGCACGCTCGGCGACGATGCGCCGGTGCTGCTGCTCACCGGCGGCATGAAGCTCGCCGCGCGCCGACGTGTCCTCGCGAAGGCGGCGAGCGGCGAACCGTGCATCGTTGTTGCGACGCACGCCGCGTTCTCGAAGTCCTTCCAGGCGCCGAACCTTGCGCTCGCCGTCATCGATGAGCAGCACCGCTTCGGCGTCGAGCAGCGTGAGACTTTGCGCGGCAAGTCGGAGCGCGATCCGCATCTGCTCGTCATGACAGCGACGCCGATTCCGCGCACGGCTGCGATGACGTGGTTCGGCGATCTCGACATCTCGTGGCTGACCGAACTGCCCGGCGGCCGCCGTCCGATCCGCACGTTCATCGTGCCGGAGGAGGACGGCAAGCTGATGTCCGACATGTTCTGGCATCTGCGTGCGCGCATCGACGCTGGCGAACGTGCGTATATCGTCTGCCCGCGCATCGACGTGCCCGAGGAAGACGGCACGGGCGCCGACGACGACATGCAGATCGTCGAACTCGGCGACGACCCCGACCATCCGCGTCCGCCGCTGCATTCGGTGACCGAGATCCGCGGTCGATTGCAGTCGTTGCCGCAGTTCCGCGGCGTTGTGATCTGCACGCTCACCGGGCGTGACGACGACGCGACGAAGCAGCGCGTCATGGAGGAGTTCGCGAGCGGTGAGACGCCGGTCATGGTCGCGACGACCGTCATCGAGGTCGGCGTCGATGTGCCGCAGGCGAGCTGCATCGTCATCTTCGACGCCGACCGTTACGGCCTGTCGCAGCTGCATCAGCTGCGTGGCCGCGTCGGCCGTGGCGGCACCGACGCATGGGCGTTCCTCGTGTCGCGTGCCGAGCCGGGCACGATCGCCGAGGAACGGCTGCAGGTCATCGCCGATTCGCTCGACGGCGCAGACATCGCCGCGAAGGATCTCGAATTGCGTGGCGCCGGCGACGTGCTCGGCGACGCGCAGTCGGGCGGCAAGTCGAGCCTTAGGCTGCTGCGCGTCGTCAAGGACGCGCCGATGATCGCCGATGCGCGCGAACGTGCACAGATGTTGCTCGACGCCGATCCGACGCTTGGCGGACATGTGCAGCTCGCCGGTGCCGTCCTCGATTTCACGCGCGGTAACGAGAAGTTCCTGACGAGCAACTGACGGCGGCGACACACCCGGATCCTGCATGGCGTCGCCGAATACTGAGCAGAGCCGCCGTTTTCGTGTTGATACCAGCGAATCCTTGCGGCGGCAGTGATTTGGCGGCTTTCTCTTGCATCCTCCGATTGTTGAGTCATATCGACTCAGCAATCGGAGGACATAATGTCCACCGATTTAGACAAACCGCGCTGTAGTGCCGATGTCTCCCTGTCGGTCTCGCTGATTTGGACATAGCGCAACGCCCATTGAGACAATGTCTCCCACAACGTGACACCCATTGATTCAGCTGTTAGCGTGTATGCTTAACGACTAACACCAAAGCGACGCGAGTGAAGTCGGGATTGCACTCGCGGACTTTGGATCTCTGTTTTCCTGGGGGGTGCACATTCGCACTTCTGTCCACAGGGGAGATGTGCGAACGAGATAGGCAGTGGGATGGAAGAGCATACGATGCGCGCAAGGGTGCAGTGCCTCTTGGCAAAGGCGCGTACATATACGAAGCAAGCAATCGCGGCCGTGCTTGGCCTTGCGATGATCATGACGATGGGATTGGTGACGCGGCCGATCCAAGCAGAAGAAAGCGGCGACGAACGTGTTGCCGACCCGACGACCTTCACGCAGTGGGAGCAGGGTATCGGCAATCCGACCGACCCGCGCTCGACTGGTCGCGTGTGGACCGACAAGTCGGTCTCGACGGGCGCCGTGACGCTCACAACCTATGACGGCAAGACCGTGCAGGTGACGCCGAAGCATGACGACGCATTCCTCGTCGGACTTTCGGCGATGTCGAGCGCACAGAGGATCACCGGCGTCGCGAACGTGACGAAGCCGCTCGACATCGTGCTCGTGCTCGACACCTCCGCCACGATGAACTATGACATGGATGACGACAGGCACGCCTACAACCCGGTGTACAACCTGGACACCTCCAAGACGTACTACGTGCAGAAGAGCAACCCGAAGGAATACTGGTCGGTCACCTACAAGGGTAGGAACTGGGTGAATTCGAAGGGAGAGGTGTATACGCCGAAAACGTCTGCATCGAGCCGTGGCACGCAGTTCTACACCTACGATTTCTCGGCCACGCGCATGGCGGCCATGCAGGCGGCCGCCGGCGGCTTCATCGATCAGCTGGCCGACGCCAACGAGAAGATTCAGGACGTGAACAAGAAGAACCGTCTCGGCGTCGTCACGTTCGCCAGTACGGCTACGAAACGCAGTGGCCTCACCTATGACGAGCAGACGATGACCGCGGCGATATCCGGTTTGCGATCAAACGGCTCCACCCACTCGGAGGCCGGATTGGAAGCCGCGAAGGAATTGTTGGAACAGAGCCAGCGTGCGGACGCCACCTCGATCGTCATCTTCTTCACCGACGGTGAGCCGTCGTCCGGCAGTGGTTTCGATGCCACTTTGGCGAATACCGCCGTGACGACGGCAACGGCAATCTGACGATCGCCAGCCGGCAGCTGACGAACACCTTCGATGACGACGGCGCGCACATCGACGGCGAACCGGTCGTCGAGGGCGGTGCCGTGTTCACGAACCGGTTCCTCGGCGAGGACGAGGCGACGGCCGACATCCACGGCATCAAGCATTACGTGGACGCCACCGGCACGAATCCGAACGACACGGTCGGCAAGTTCCAGGTGCGCGTCACCGCCGATCCGGATAATCCTGAAGGCGGCCCGGTGCTGCCCGAAGACGGCGCGATCATCGACGTCGGTCTTGACGGCAGCTGGCGGCAGGTTCTCCAGTTCACCGGCGACGCACTCGGTTACGACACGGAGTCGAAGCGGTTCACCTATCACGTGCGCGAAGTCGTACCCGAAGGCGTGACGGCCGCCAATCCGACGAAGGACGGCATGACCTACGACCTCAACGACTACACGGTCGTCGTGACGGTGAGCCGCGATGCGGAAGGCGACCTCGTCACATCGGTCACCTACCCCGATGGCGGCACGCAGGTCGAATTGCACAACCGTTACGAGGCGACGCCGGCAGACGTCACGCTGAACGTGCACAAGAAGGTCTCCGGCGGCGACGCACCACAAGGCAAGTTCACCTTCGAGGCCGCACTTGACGGCGAAGCGGCGAATGTGACCGTGGACGGTGCCCCATGGACCGATCCGCAGACGGCCGTGACGCCGCAGATCAACGATGGCGCCACCGGCAACGTGACGTTCCCGACGGTTACGTTCACGAAGCCGGGCACCTACACGTTCACGATCAAGGAGAAGTTGCCGGACACGGTGCTACCGGGCACGTTGCAGCCAACGGCCGAAGGGTGGACCTACGACATCCACGAGCACAAGGTGACCGTCGTCGTCACGGACGATAACGGGCAGCTGCAGGCGACGTCGAGTTCCGATGAATCGACGGCGTCCTTCACGAACACCTATGCCGTCGAACCGCTCGACTACGGCGACGTCGGCGCGCTGCGCATCAGCAAGACGCTCACCGGACGTGCGATGCGCGCCGGCGAGTTCGCGTTCCGCATCATGGCGCTCGATGGCGCCCCGTTGCCCGACGGTGACGGCGAGACGCGCAACCCCTACGCGGCTGCGGACGGACAGGCCATCGAATGGCCGGTCAACGGCACGTTGCTCGGCGGCCTGACATTCACCAAGGACGACATCGGCAAGACCTACTGCTATGAGATTGCCGAAATCGTGCCGAAGCAGGCACTGTCTGGGCAGGACGGCAGACCCGTCTTCCAAGGCGTGACCTACGACACCGCCGTGCACACGGCGTGCATCGCCGTCAGCGACACCGGCAAAGGTACGCTCGAGGCGACGATGACCGTCGACGGACACGCCACGACGGTGGCGGCGTTCTCCAACACCTATGCCGCCGAGCCGACCGAGGACACGCCGGAGTTCACCAAGACGATCAGCGGGCGTGACTGGAAGGAGGATGAATCCTTCACCTTCACGCTTGCACTCGATGAGGCCCACTCCACTGTGGACCGCGCAACACTTGAAGCGGCTATGCCCGGGAACGGGAATCCGGTGACGGTGACGGAAACCAACGCCAACGGCTTCGGGTTCGGCACGTTCACGTTCGGCAAGTCGGGCGCCTACGTCTATACGATCACCGAAACCAACGCCGGCAAGACGATAGACGGTCTGACCTACGCGTCACCGGCCACAGTGGTCTTCTCGGTCGCCGACAACGGCGCCGGCGCATATACGGTTGGCACGACCGTCACCGGCATCGACGACATGACCTTCGTCAACGCGTACGAACCGGCACCGGTGCAGGTGCAGATGCCCGCCGAGCTGAGCAAGGAGCTGCGCGGCGTATCGTCCTGGGACGACGATTGGAGGTTCCGCTTCACGCTGACGGACACGACGACGTACGCGGAAGGTGAGCCGCAGCCTACGCTACCGCAGTGGAAGCCCGGTGAGGAAATCGATTCTGAGACAAATCCGCTCAGCTGCGATGTCGAGACGCGCGCATGCACGGTGAGCGTCGGCAAACCGGATAGCGGCCTGATCGCGCAAATCGACTTCGGTACGTTCACGTTCGTGCGCGAGGGCGTCTACACCTACGACGTCACCGAAATCGACGATTCGGCGACGCAAGGCGGCATCTATTACGACACGCACACGGCGAAGGTCACAATCACGGTGACCGACGACGGCAACGGCACATTGACAGCGACGACGAGCGTCGACGATGGTGCCTTCATCAACACGGCCGGCGTCGGACTGCCATCGACCGGCGGCCGGCGCGAACAGGGCATGATCGCGCTTGCGCTCGCGATCGTGTTCCTCCTTGGCGCGGCCGGCTGCGTGCTGCGCATGAACCGCGTCACGATGGGCGGGTGAGGCGCTAGGCTCGAAGCCATGCATGTCATCACCGGTCGATTCAAAGGCGTGGCGCTCACCACGCCGCTGTCCGTGACGCGTCCGACAACGGACCGTACGAAGGAGGCGATGTTCTCGCGCTTGGAATCGCGGGGATTGCTTGACGACGCGCGCGTGCTCGACCTGTTCGGCGGCACGGGCGCGCTCGGCGTCGAGGCGTTAAGTCGCGGCGCGCGCGAACTCGTCGTCGTCGAAGCGAACGCGCAGGCGGCGCGCCTGATCGCGCAGACGTTAACGACGCTGAAGCGCCACAGCGGCTGGGAGGACGGCATGGACGCGCATGTCGTGCGCGCGAAGGCGGAACGCTATGCGGCGAAGGCGAAGGTCGACGCACCCTTCGACCTCGTCCTCATCGACCCGCCGTACGCGTTCCCGACCGCCGACTGCGCGCGGCTGCTCGATGACCTCGTCGAGCGCGGACTCGTCGCCGATGACGGCGCAATCGTCCTCGAACGGTCGAAACGCACGAAGGCGCCCGCGGCCCCTGCCGGATGGGTCGAGGACGACGTGCGCGACTACGGCGAGACGACCGTCTACACCTACCGTTCGGCCGCCTATGAGCGACTCGTCGCCGAGCAGACGGCCGACTGAAACGCTTCAGCCAAGCTTGCGCGGATGCGCGCCGGAGACCTCCCAGCCGAGCGCCATCAGCGTCTTGCGGTCGGCTTTGTCGAGTGCCGCGCAATCGAGACGCGCGATGAGGTCGGGGCGGAGTCGTGATGTTTTCTCGAGCGCCTCGTCGCGGCGGAAACGGTCGACCTTGCCGTGGTCGCCGGAGATGAGCACCGGCGGCACCGCCATGCCGCGCCACGTGGCCGGCTTCGTGTACTGGCTGTGCTCGAGCAGCGCGTTCGCGCCGGTGTACGATTCCTCGACAAT
The DNA here is from genome assembly GCF_000424225.1 of Bifidobacterium sp. AGR2158. Classification (NCBI taxonomy): domain Bacteria; kingdom Bacillati; phylum Actinomycetota; class Actinomycetes; order Bifidobacteriales; family Bifidobacteriaceae; genus Bifidobacterium; species Bifidobacterium sp. AGR2158. The sequence goes on along the minus strand of NZ_AUJM01000012.1, from coordinate 74,659 downwards.
CGACGCCGCGTTGCCCATGAAGCCGGGCAGCAGTCGCGTGATCGCCTCAAGCATGACCGAGACGGCGACCTCGCCGCCGTTGAGCACGTAATCGCCGATTGAATATTCGCGTACATCGACGCCGCGTGCACGGTAGTACTGCGGAATGCGCGCGTCGTAGCCCTCGTAGCGGCCGCAGCCGAAGACGAGATGTTCGGCATGGGACAGCTCGGTCGCGTCCTGCTGTGTGAACAGCGGCGCCGACGGATTCGGGAAGATCAGCACGGGCGCATCAGGGGCGGTGGTCGTATCGGCGTCCGTGTTCGCGGGCGCGTCGGCGGGGATGCCGAGCAGCTCGTCGAGGCATTCGGCCCACACCTCGGGCTTCATCACCATGCCGGCGCCGCCGCCGACCGGCGTATCGTCGACCGACTGGTGCACGTCATGCGTCCAGTCGCGCAGATTGTGCGCGCGGACCGTGACGAGCCCATGTTCCATCGCCTTGCCGAAGAGGCTGAGGTTGAGCACGTCGAAATACTCCGGGAACACGGAGACTATATCGATGTCCATAGGACTCCTTGCAGTGTGAGTGAGCAGTGTGTGCAGTGGGAACGGTGAACGGTGGTGGGTGAACGGCTGCCCGAATCGAATGCCTCGGCCGCATGGGCGCGGCCGAGGCATTCACAAGACACGGATCGACGAACGGAATCATCGGATCGTCAGATGCCGGGGATCAGGCCTCCGGGGGGATCGATCGTCAGATATCCCTCGTCGAGATCCACGTCGGGCACGAGCTCGATGACGAAAGGCACAAGCGCTGTCGACTCATCGCCGACCGGCTCGGCCAGACGTATCTTGAGCAGCCATTGCGCGCCCTCGATCATGTCGACGACCTTGCCGATGACCCGTCCGTCGGACGCGAGCCGTGCCTCGAGGCCGACGATGTCTTTCGGATAGAACTCGTCCTCCTCGAGCTCCCACGGCTCGCCGTAGAGGATCGTGCCGTTGAGCACCTCGGCCGCGTTGCGGTCGTCGACGCCTTCGAACTTGATATACCAGCGGTGCTTGAACGTGCGGGCGCCTTCGACGATGTACTCGTCCTCGGCGTCCTTCGTATACAGCGGCGAACCGGGGGCGAAACGCTCCTCGGGCTCGTCGGTGAACAGCTGCACGCTCACTTCGCCCTTGAGTCCCTGCGCGCGTCCGATACGACAGACCCTCAGCAGCTCGGGCTGTTGAGGGTCCATCGGTGAAGATTCATGATTCACTTGCGCACATCCATGATGTCCACGCGCACCTTGTGGTCGGCCATCGCCTGCACCACGGTGCGAATCGCGTTGGCGGTGCGGCCGTTGCGGCCGATCACACGCCCGATGTCCTCAGGATTGACGCGTACGCGAATCAGCTCACCACGCGCGTTCTCATGGGACTTGACCGAAACGTCGTCAGGGAAATCGACGATGTTCTTAATCAGATGTTCCACGACTTGAGCAAGCATGATCAGACGGCTTCCGGAGCGGACTCTTCAGGATCGGCGAACTCGACCTTCTCGTCGGCCTTCTGCTCGGCGGCGGCGTCCGGGTCGGTCGCGGCCTCGTTGGCCTTGATCTCGGCCTCGGCCTTCGCGGCCTTGAGCTTCTGCGCCTTCGTATCGGCCTCTTCGATGAGCGTGGCCGCATCCGGCTTCGCGGCGACGGTCTTCAGCGTGCCCTCGGTGCCCTTGAGGCCCTTGAACTTCTGCCAATCACCGGTGATCTTGAGCAGGTTGCGCACCTGATCGGTCGGCTGCGCGCCGACGCCGAGCCAGTACTGCGCGCGATCGGAATCGATCTCGATCGTCGAAGGCTGCGTGTTCGGGTTGTACAGACCGATCTCCTCGATGGCCTGGCCGTCACGCTTGTTGCGCGAGTCCATGACGACGACGCGGTAGACGGCATAGAACTTTTTGCCCATGCGCTTGAGACGAATCTTGGTTGCCAAAACGGCTCTCCTTGTAACTAGGGTTGCGCGCCGCGCTTCGTCGTGTGGGGCACGGTTCGACCGGCACGCGCGTTCCTTGGCGCCTACGGGTGATGAGAGGGTCCCGCATCGCCAAATAACCAAGTCAGCATACATCAACCCGTGGTCATTGCTGTACTGCCCGGCCGCCGTCGGCGTAACGGCGCGACGCGGCGCGCCAGCGGCGGCGGATGATGGATTATATAGTGTGAATGGCGTCGCTGCGTCCGTCGTGCCGCACGCCGCACGTCGATGAGGATCGATCACAAGGAGGCCTGCGATGTTCGTCCCGCGCTACTACGAGGATCCGTCTACATTGCATGTGGGCTGCGAGCCGAACCGCGCCTATTTCATTCCGGCGAGCGCGGCGATGGACACGAGCTTCGACCGGCGTGTGCGCTCCGACCGTTTCCAGCTGCTGGACGGCGACTGGCAGTTCCGCTACTATGCGAGCATCCACGACCTCGACGCCGAGGTCGCAGCCGCGACCGTCGCTTATGACCCGATCTTCAGCGACGTCGCGTTCAACCCGGGCGACGACTACACGCAGATTCCGGTGCCGTCGGTGTGGCAGATGCACGGCTTCGACCACAACCAGTACACGAACATCCGCTACCCGTTCCCCTTCGATCCGCCGTTCGTGCCGCAGGATGACCCCTGCGCCGTCTACCGCACGACCTTCGACTACACGCCCGACGAAGCGGCGCCGCGCGCGTATCTGAATTTCGAGGGTGTCGACAGCTGCTTCTACCTGTGGCTCAACGGCTCCTTTGTCGGCTATTCGCAGGTGTCGCACGCGACGAGCGAATTCGACGTGACCGACCTGATCGAGGAAGGCGAGAACACGCTCGCCGTCCTCGTGCTCAAATGGTGCGACGGCAGCTACCTCGAGGATCAGGATAAGCTGCGCATGAGCGGCATCTTCCGTGACGTCTACCTGCTCAAGCGGCCCACACGCATGGTGCGCGACTATTTCGTGCACACGGCGATCGATTTCGACGACGATTGCGCGACGACGGTGACCGTCGACTTCGACGGCGGCCGCGCCGGCCTTCCCGAACACCTGAACGTCGCGATTCTCGACGCCGACGGCGAGGCGATCACCGACGCTGACGCGCAGCCAATCGACAACAACGAAATCGAAACGGCCGACGACGACGTCTTCCATGCCTGCGCACGCGCATGCCTGACGATCGCCGACGCGCGGCTGTGGAATCCGGAGGAACCCTACTGCTATCGACTCGTCATCACCGCTGACAACGAGACGATCACGGCGCCGCTGAGCGTGTGCGAAGTGCGCGCCGCGCTCGGTGACGACGGCGTGCACGAACGGATCGAACTCAATCGCCGTCCGATCACGATCCACGGCATGAACAGGCACGACGCCGACCCGGTCACCGGCTACGCGGTGACGCCCGAGCGGTTCCGCGAGGATCTGCTGCTGATGAAACAGCACAACGTCAACGGTGTGCGCACGAGCCACTATCCGAGCGCGCCGTATTGTTACGACCTGTACGCCGAACTCGGTTTCCTCGTCGTCGACGAAGCCGACATCGAAGCGCACGGCGCGTACATGCTGCAGCACGAGCACGACGGCGACGGCGTCGACGACACGGCCGCGCTCGAGGCGTGGAACACGTACGTCGCCGACGACGAGGACTTCGCGCCCGCCATCGTCGACCGCGTGCGCCGCTGCGTCGAACGCGACAAGAACCACGGCTGCGTGCTCTTCTGGTCGCTCGGCAACGAATCCGCGTACGGCATTGGCTTTGAACGCGCCGCCGCATGGATCCGCCGCTACGACACGTCACGACTGACGCATTACGAAAGCGCGCGCTACGTCGAACACGGCGGCCACGACGCGCACGACTACGACGGCATCGACGTGCACAGCCGCATGTACCCGTCGATTGACGAGATCGACCGCTACTTCGCCGCCGACAGGCCGCGCGGCGACGGCGCGAACGGCGAGGACGGCACGCGCGCCGACGGCACCGTCAAACCGTATCTGATGTGCGAGTTCTGCCACGCGATGGGCAACGGCCCGGGCGATCTCGAGGACTACTTCGAGGCGATCGAACGGCATCCGGGACTCGCCGGCGGCTACGTCTGGGAATGGTGCGACCATGCCGTCGACGCCGGACGCACGCCGCAGGGCAAACGCGAATACCTCTACGGCGGCGACTTCGGCGACCGCATCAACGACGGCAACTTCTGCGTCGACGGCATGGTCTCGCCCGACCGCACGCCGCACTCCGGCCTCGACGAATTCAAGAACGTGTTCCGCCCCGCGCGCGTCGTCGATGTTGATGTTGACGAAGTCGACGGCACCGCCGTGCATGTGACGCTGCACAATCATCTCGATTTCACGACGCTCGGCGATCGTGTGCAGCTCATGTGGGAACTGTATGTGGACGGCGTCATGCAGGCCTATGCATTGTGCGACGACGAGACGTGCGCCGCCGCGCTCGCGATCGCCCCCGGCGAAGAGGGCACGCTGACGCTGCCGGGCATGCCCGATCTGCGCGCCGTCGACGGCAAGGCCACGATCGTGCTGCGGTATCTGACGAAGGAGCCGATGTGGGGGATGGCGCCGCTGTTCGAACTCGGCTTCGACGAGATCGACGTCGCCGTGCCCGGCGCGGACACGCGCAACCAGTGGGTCGCGCGCCAGCATGAGGAGATGCGCGCCGGCGACGAACGCGGCGCGACGATCCACGTGACGCGCGCCGGCACGTCGATCGTGCTCGAAGGAGCCGACTGGCGCTACGAACTCGATATGCGCACGGGCCTGTTCTCACGGATGAGCTACCGCAACCACGCGCTGCTCGCGCGCCCGATGCAGATCGACGTCTGGCGCGCGCCGACTGACAACGACCAATACATCCGGCGCGCATGGGAACGCTCGCAGTACGACCACGCAAGCGCGCGCGCCTACGACGTGGTCGTGCGCACCGTCGCGTCGAGCGGTATCGCGCAACCCGAGGAAGGCTGCGCGATCGCGAACGAGGTCGACCCCGACGACGCGCGTCTCGCGCCGAGCGCCGTCGAACTGCGCGTCTCGATGGGCGTCGTCGCGCCAAGCGTGCAGCCGATCGCGCACGTCGACGCCGTCTGGACCGTGCACGCCGACGGATCGGTCACGCTGACGATGGACGTCGCGCGCGACACGGCGTTCCCGTTCCTGCCGCGCTTCGGCATCCGCATGATGTTGCCCGAGTCGATGAGGAACGTCGTCTACTGCGGCTACGGGCCGAACGAAAGTTACATCGACAAGCATCGCTCATGCTGGCACGGCATCTTCGAAGGGACGCCACGCACGCTCTTCGAACACGAAATCAAGCCGCAGGAGAACGGCAACCACCACGACTGCGACTGGGCGAGCGTCGGCGGTGACGGCGTCGCATTGGTCGTGCTGCGCGGCGACGGCGCCGAGGAGGCGCGCGCCTTCGACTTTCAGGCGCTCGACGTAACGGCCGAGGAGATGACGCGCGCACGGCACGACTTCGAACTCAAGCGCGCCGGCATGACCGTCGTCTGCGTCGACTACATGCAGTCGGGCATCGGCTCGAACAGCTGTGGGCCCGAACTGCTGCCGCAGTATCGGCTCGACGCCGCGCGCTTCCGCTTCGTCGTCACATTGCGGCCGCAGACGGCCTGAGCGGCGTCAGTCGGCATCCTCGTCGTCGCGTGCGGCGCGGATACGGTCGCGTGCGCGCTCGCGGGCGAGCGGCGGCAGCGAATCCGGCCACGTTTCGCCGGCGCCGGCGTTGAGCGGCGTCGGATGGTCGATGATCGTCAGCGTCGCGGCGAGCGCGAGATGGTCGGTGCCGGCCACTTCGACCGCGCGCACGTCACAGGCGGTCAGATAGTCGGTGAACAGCACATGGTCGAGCACGATGCGCGGCCACTTGAGCCAGCGTGGATAGGTCGGGCGCAGTCCGCGCGCGTCGGTGAGCGCCGCGTCGTGGAAGCCGGCGGCGAGCAGTTTGCGGAAGCTCGGATGCGGGATGCTCGAGTTGAAATCGCCCATGACGACGCTGATCGTCTCACGTTCCGGTTCAGGATGGGCCGCGAGGGTCGGCGCAGTGTTGGTGGTGTGGTCGGCGTTGCTGGCGTGGTCGGTGTAGTCGGTGTGGTCGGCGTGGTCGGTTTGGCTGTGGTGGGCGCTTTGGTCGGCTGTCGCCGAGCGCGCGGAGATGGCGACCTGCGTGAAGGCATCGTCATGGTCGGCCGACTTCGTCGCCGCCGCGGCCGCCGCGCGGTTGGCCGCATCGATCGCGGCGAGTGTCGGGTACTTCTCGAGCGGTTCGTCCTTCGGATGGCGGATGAGCGCGCGCAGACCGATGATGCCCTCCGACCACGCGCGGCAGCCGCGCATCGGCGACTTCGGATGGGCGGATGCAAAGGTGATGTCGCGAGTCGACGAGAACGGAATCGTCATCGTCGGCACGTCGGCGGCCGGAATCGGCACGCCGGTCGGTGTGCTCGCTGACGGTTCGACGCGCATCCAGACGCCGTTGAAGCCGCCGTTGTCGGTCGCGAGCGGTTCACCGAGTTCACGGTACGGCAGCAGCGCGCCGAGGCCGGCCGCATCGAGTCGGGAGACGAGATCCTCGCTGAGCTCCTGCAGCGCGAGCACGGCGACGTCCTCGCTTTTGACGAGATCGACGATCTGCTCGGCGTCGGCGCGCCCGTAGCGGCAGTTGAGCGTCAGCACGCGGAACTGGCCGCGTTCGGGATGTGATTTGCGCGGGCGGGCGGCATTGTTCGTTGCGTCGTCGGCTTCGCGCGCCTTGCGGGCGGCGAGACGACGTGCGAGCGCGGCGGCCGTGTTCGGCGCCTTGATGTCGTTGAGCCAATAGGCGGATTTGCGCATCAGCGACGCGATGAGCGCGACGACGGCGCAGATCGTGAGCGCCCAGTCATGCAGGCAGGCGGCGCCGACGGCGAGCGCCGTGAAGGGGATCCACAGGAAAGGCGTCAACGCGATCAGATAGGGCAGCGGCTTGTGGCCGTCCCAGCCGGCGGGCAGCTCGGTGAGTGCGAGCCACGCAATCAGCACGATCAGCACAATCCACATCGCGATGAGCATGAAGGAACCTTTCTTGGTCTTTCTGGGGGATAAGAATCAACGGGCGGCAAACGCGGCAAACAAGGCGTCAAACAAGAGGGCGGCTGCGCTCCGGCAGCCGCCCTCGAAGCGGGTCGGCGAAATCAGTCGACTCAGTTGCCGCCGAACAGGCCGCCGAGGCCGCCGCCGAGATTCGGCGGGACGTCGGCGCCGCCGAGCATGCCCTGCAATTCATCGGGCAGCTGCGGCGTCTTCGGCTTCTTGACGAAGGCCGAGCCGGACGTGTTCGACTTGCCCGACAGCCTTGCGCGCAGTGCCTGCTCCTCGGCTTCGCGCTTCATCGGATTACCTGACTTCGACGCGCCCTTCTTGCCTTTCTTGCCCTTCTTCGCGTTCTTGCGCGCCGAGCCGCCCATCGCGCCCATCGCGCCGAAACCGGCTTTGTTGCTCATGCGCTTCATCATCTTCGACGCCTGCTCGAAACGCTGTAGCAGCGCGTTGACGGCGGAAACCGTCACACCCGAGCCGTAGGCGATGCGTGCACGACGCGACCCGTCGATGATCTTCGGGTTGCGGCGCTCCTCGGGCGTCATCGAACGGATGATCGCCTCGGTGCGGTCGATCTCGCGCTCATCGAACTGCTCAAGCTCCTTGCGATGCTGCGCCATGCCCGGAATCATGCCGAGCAGCGACTTCATCGAGCCGAGCTTGCGCACCTGCTGCAGCTGCGCGAGGAAATCGTCAAGGCCGAAATCACCCTCGGCCATCTTTTCGGCGGCCTTGCGCGTCTGCTCCTCGTCGAACTCACGCTGCGCCTGCTCGATGAGCGTCAGAATATCGCCCATGTCGAGGATACGCGACGCCATACGATCAGGATGGAAGACCTCGAAATCCTTCAGTCCCTCGCCGTTCGACGCGAACAGGATCGGCTTGCCGGTCACCGACGCGACCGACAGCGCGGCGCCGCCGCGCGCGTCGCCATCAAGCTTCGAAAGCACGACGCCGGTGAAATCGACGCCCTCATCGAAGGCCTGCGCCGTACGCACGGCGTCCTGACCGATCATCGCATCGATGACGAAAAGAATCTCGTTCGGCTGCACGGCGTCGCGGATGTCGCGCGCCTGCTTCATCAGCGTCTCGTCGACGCCGAGACGACCCGCCGTATCGATGATGACGGTGTCATACAGCTTCTGACGCGCATATTCGATCGAATCACGCGCGACCTTCACCGGATCGCCATGCGTCTCGCCGGGGGCGGAAACCGCTTCGCCGCCCGCGGACTGCACGCCCTTCTCGGGTGCGTACACCGGCACGCCGGCGCGTTCGCCGACGACCTCAAGCTGCGTGACCGCATTCGGACGCTGCAGATCGGCTGCGACGAGCAGCGGCGTGTGCCCCGACTCCTTGAGCCAATAGCCGAGCTTGCCGGCGAGCGTCGTCTTGCCGGCGCCCTGCAGGCCCGCGAGCATGATGATCGTCGGCGGCGTCTTCGCAAAATTCAGCGGACGATCGACGCCCTGACCGAGGATGTCGGTGAGCTCGTCATTGACGATCTTGACGACCTGCTGCGCTGGGTTGAGCGCCTCGGAAACCTCGGCGCCGAGCGCGCGCTCGCGCACACGTGCCGTGAACGAACGGACGACGTCGAGCGAGACGTCGGCGTCGAGCAGCGCACGGCGGATCTCGCGGATCGTGCCGTCGATGTCTGCCTCGGAAAGCTTGCCTTTGCTCTTGAGATGCTTGAACGCGTTCGAGAGCCTGTCTGTAAGAGAACTGAATGCTGCCATAATGCGTACGATTCTACCGTGTTGAGGGGAAATCGTGCAGCTTGCACACCGGAACTTCACGGCCACGCGCGCGTTCATTACACTGGATGAGGTCGTCAATACTATGGGCGAAGCCCGCGCGCGACGACGGCGCGGGGAAACGTGGAAGTCAGTAGGAAACGAGCAAGTCCACAGGAAACGTGGAAGTCGAGGAGGCGGCATGCATCAGAAGGAAATAGAACAGCGCGCATTGAAGGTCGGCATCATAGTCAACATCGTCATGGTCGTCGCGGGATTCTTCGTCTTCTTCCTCACCGGACTCAAATCGATGTTCCTCGACGCCTCGTTCACGGTGATCTCAGTGATCTCAGGCGGCGTCGCCGCATATCTGTCGAAGAAAACGGTGCGAGTGAGCGAACGGTTCCCGAACGGCATGTTCGCGCTCGAACCGATCTACGCGATCTGCAAATCGATCTTCACGATCTGCCTGCTGCTGTTCTCGTTCCTCGACGTGCTGCGCGTCGCAATCGACTACTTCGCATACGGCGAAGGCGAACGGCTCAGCTTCGGGCCGGTTGTCATCTACCAGATCGCGGCGGTCAGCGTATGCCTCGTGCTCGTGTGGTACTACCGTGTGCGCAATCGTTCGATCGGCGACGCGAGCCTCATGCTCAAAGCGGAGGCGAACGGCACGTGGATCGACGGCATGATCTCGCTCGGCATCGGCGTCGTCGCCGTGCTGCTGTACTTCCTGCCGAACGGGACGCCGCTCGACTTCCTGCACTACACCGGCGATTTCTTCATCACGACGATCATCGTCGCGCTGACGATCAAGGAACCGGTCATCGTGCTGCGCGACGCCTTCGTCGAACTCGTCGGCGGCACGCACGACGACGAGGAAATCTCCGCGTTCGTCACGCGCGAAGTGGAGGCGCATCTGCCGGCGGCGATCGAAATGGAGAAGGTCCACGTGTTCAAGACCGGCATGAACTTCGACGTCGACATCTTCATCGGCAGCACGCAAGGCAGCGTGCGCATGGAGGAGCTCGTCGCTGCCCGGCAGACGATCGAAAAGGCACTCGAGGAGCGTCTGCACATTGTGAACGTCGATTTTGTGTTTGAGTGATGGTGGTATGGGCGGCTGAGCGGCCGGTTGGGTGGCTGGCCGGTAAGTTGGCTAGTTGATGGCGGCAGTCCGCGGTTGAGTTCAACCGCGGACTGCCGTTTTTTGCGGCTCAGACGGAGGTCGGTGGTTGGTCTCAATCACGGACTGCTGTCGAGACGTGGGTAGTCGGCGGTGGTCGGCGACATCAGCATAGTCTACAAACTATTTGTACAAACTTTTTGTATAATGAAGATAGCCACATGGAAGGAGTCATGATGACGCAGCGAACATCGGCAGCCGAAGAGACTGTCCACACGCAGGACGCCGCTTCGCGGGCGGCGCTCAAATGCATGGCGCATCCGGCGCGGATGCGACTGCTCGGCGCACTGCGTGTCGGCGGTGTGCAGACGGTCGGCGAACTCAGTGCGGCCACCGGCGAAGCGCCGGGCGCCGTAAGCTACCATCTTGCGCAGCTCGCCAAGGTCGGCCTGGTCGAAAAAGCGCAATCGCCGGATGGTGACAAACGCAAAAGCCATTGGCATGCATGCCATCACGAGACGAATGTGCGTCCGGACAGCGCCGATGCGGACGTCATCGACGCATTCAGCAGGACTGCGGCGCTTAGCTATCAGATGGCCTATGAACGTTTCCTCGACGTGCTGCCGACGCTGCCACCCGAATGGGTGGACACATGCGGCGTCAACGATCATGTCCTGAGGCTCACGCCAGCCGAAACGCGCGCGATGGTCGCCGAACTCAACGAAGTCATGCGCAAATGGGGACAGATCAGCGAAGAGCGCAACAGCGAGACGAACGTGTCGGCTGCAGTCGCTGCGACATGCGCCGACGGTGATGGCAACGGCAGCGGGGACGTGCAGCCGGTCGCCGTCGTGCAGCAGGTGTTCCGATGGGTGCCGTGACCGCGACGCCCGGCGTGCGCCGCTCGTTCTGGCACGCCCCGAACTACACCGCGTGGTTCACCGCGGACACGGCGTCGGCGGCGGGCGGTTCATTGCGTGCGCTCGCCGTCAGTCTCGCCGGATACGCGGTGTCCGGATCGACGGCCGCCGCCGGCTGGCTCGGCACGGTCGCCCTCGTCGCACAACAGACGGCGGCCGTATTCGGCGGCACCTTCGTCGATCGTCACGACCGGCGCATGCTCATCATCGTGAACGCGACGGTCGGCGTATGCATGTGGGGGAGCGTGGGTGCGTTGCTCGCGACGCATATGCTCACCTATCCGGTGCTGCTCGCAATCGCCGCGCTTGCTTCCGCCGTCAGCGGTTTCCTCGGCAGTGCGACCGATGCGATGCTCCGCTCGATCATCTGCATGCGCGACTACCCGAAGGCGCTGAGCCTCAACCGCGGGCGCGATGCGACAATCAACATCGCCGGCAATCCGATCGGCGGATTCCTCTACGGCGTCGCGCCATGGCTGCCGTTCCTCGTGACGACATGCCTGTACGCGATATCCGGCGTCGCCGCGCGGCGCATCCGCGAGCCGCAGTCAGTCGACAACGACGGCAACACGAAAGCCGCTGCGGACGGTAAAGGTCGCGGCAGCTTCCTCGCCGATTTCGTCGGCGGATGGTCATGGTCGCTGCGCCGGCCACTGCTCGTGACGGTCATGGTCGCGGCGGCGATACTGAACTTCGGCGTCAACGGCGTCGAATATGCGATTCAACTGCATCTGATGCAGCTCGGGACGAACGCGACGCTCATCGGCGCCATCGGCAGCGGCATCGCGGCGACGATGCTCATCGGTGCAATGCTCGCCGCGCGGCTGAGTGATCGCGTGCCGGCCGGCGGTTGCATCTGCGTGGGATTCGCGTTCCTATGCGCATGCGTGACGCCGATGCTGTTCGCGTACGGGCCGGGCATATCCACCGGCGCCTCCTATACGCTCGTGTTCGCTGCGAATTCGGTGATGGGACTGCCGTTCCCGATCATCGACGCGCTGCTGCTCGGATTCGTGTATGCCAAGGCGCCAACAGCCATGCAAGGCAGAATCGCCGTGACGCTTTCGGTGCCCGCGCAGGCGCTCTGCGCATTCTCCAGTGCGGCCGCCGGCACGTTGCTGCCCGTGCTCGGCTTCCGCGGTACGGTCGCCGTGCTCCTCGCGGCGCTCGCGGTATCGACGGCGATTGTGCTGTGCAGTGCGCGCATCCGCCGCATTCCGCGTGCCGACGCGTGGGACGCGGCGCGGTTGTAGCGGCCTTTAGGCGTTTTCGTTCGTCGTCGGGCAAGGCTGGTCCGGCTCGGAATCGGTCAGTTGAGAGTCCAGGTCGAGCCGGTCGGGCCGTCTTCGATCGTTACGCCGAGCTTGGCGAGGTTGTCGCGGATCGCGTCGGCCGTCGCGAAGTCCTTCGCCTTGCGGGCGGCCGCGCGCGCTTCGAGCTGCGCATCGATCAGCGCACCGAGGGTTGCGCGGGCCTTGTCCTCGCCGCCCTTGTCGTCGCCGCCGTCGATCCACGGTTCGGCAAGCGGGTCGAGGCCGAGCGTATCGAGCATCGCGCGGACGTTGACAAGTATTGCGCGCAAGCGCGGCTTAGCGTTCTCTGGAGTGAGAGTGTCGTCAGTGCCGCAGCGACCGTTGGTCTCAATTGTGGCAATAATGCTGTTGCCGGCGCGCAGCTGCGTGAAGATGACGGCGGTTGCACGTGAAACATTGATGTCGTCGTTCATCGCGGCGACGAAATCAATGGGCAGATCATCGGCGGACACGGCGGTGATCTCGTCGCGCGACGGCTGTTCGCCGAGCGCATCGCCGGCGTGTCCGATGAAGTTCATGACACGGTCGTAGGCGGCCTGCGCCTCGGCGAGCGTCTGATCGGACCATTCGAGCATCGAGCGGTATTGCACTGCGCCGAGCGCATAACGCACGACCCATGCGGAATGCTCGGCGAGCACGACCGGCACCGAAAGGCCGTTGCCGAGTGACTTGCTCATCTTCTCTCCCTTCGCCGTCACCCACGCCGAATGCATCCAGCGGTTCGCCGTGCGATAGCCGGCCGCGCGCGTCTGTGCCATCTCATTCTCATGGTGTGGGAAGCGCAGGTCGAGTCCGCCGCCGTGGATGTCGAACATGCCGTCGAGATAGCGGTAGCTCATCGCCGAGCATTCGATGTGCCAGCCGGGGCGGCCGGTGCCGAACGGCGTCTTCCAGCGCGCGTCGGCCGGATCGGTCGGCTTCGGGCGCTTCCACAGCGCGAAATCGCGCGGGTCGCGCTTGTCTTCGGACAGGTCAGCTGGATCGGCCGGGTTGTACTTGTCCTCGCCGGTCATGTCGACCGACGGTCCCATGCGGTCGGCGATGGCGGCCGCCTCGTCGACCTCGGAGGTCTGCTTCTGATGCGTCAGCTCGCCGTAGTGCGGCCACGATGCGACGTCGAAGTAGACATCGCCGGTCAGTTCGCCGTTCTCGTCGCGGATCACATAGGCATGGCCGTTGTCGATGATGCGTTCGATCAGATGGATCATGTCCATGATGTGGCCGGTCGCGCGCGGCTCGTAGGTCGGCGGCAGCACGCCGAGCGCGGCGTACGCGTCGGTGAACTCGCGCTCGTAATGGTAGGCGCGCGCCCACCAGCGCTGGCCGGCGGCAGCCGCCTTGTCGAGGATCTTGTCGTCGATGTCGGTGACGTTGCGGATGAACGTGACCTGATAGCCGAGCTTGAGGAACCAGCGGCGGATGACGTCGAAGGCGACGCCGGCGCGGATATGGCCGATGTGCGGCGAGCTCTGCACCGTCGCGCCGCACACGTAGATGCCCACGTTGCCCGGGACGATTGGCTCGAAACGGCTGATCTCATGGGTCGCCGTGTCATAGAGCTTGAGGTCGACGGCCGCGTTCGCGACGCCGCCGTCGCCGGCCATTAGCGTCTCGGAGAACTGCTTGTCGTTGGAAGCATTGGAAGTGTTGGTATTGCTTGCTTCGTGGGAATGCTCGGTCATGGTTCGAGCGTATTGCGTTTTGTAGACAAGCGACGGCCGTCAGGGTTCAGCAGACCGTCCGTCACTGGCCCATTTGCTCGGAGAGGTCGAGCCATTCGGCTTCGAGCCCGTCCGATTCCGTCGTCAGCGCCTGCAGTTTCGCGTTGAGCTCGTTGAGGCCGGTGTAATCGCTCGGATCGTGCGCCGCCATTTGCGCCTCGAGCTCCTCCTGCTGCGTCGCAAGCTTTTCGAGCTTGCGCTCAATTGCCGAAACGCGCCGCGACGCATCCGCATAGGCCTTGCCGCTGAGCTTCGGCGCGGGCGCTTCGGCCGGGGAACCGGCACCCGCGTCTTCGGCCTTGGCCGTATCCGCGTCGATGGTCGGGTCGGCCGCGCCTTCGGCCTTGTTCATGCCGAGCGGATCCTCGCCGCGTCGCAGCGCATCGACGATGTCCAGATAATCCTGCACGCCTCCCGGCAGATGCCGAATCTTGCCGCCGATGAGCGCGAACTGCTCGTCGGTGACGCGTTCGAGCAGATACCGGTCGTGGCTCACGACGATCAGCGTGCCCGGCCACGTGTCGAGCAGATCCTCCATGACGGCGAGCATGTCGGTATCCAGATCGTTGCCCGGCTCGTCCATGATCAGCACGTTCGGCTCGTCGAGCAGGATCAGCAGCAGCTGCATGCGGCGCTTCTGCCCGCCGGACAGGTCGCGGATCGGCGTCATCAGCTGCGCCGACTCGAACCCGAGCCGCTCCATCAGCTGTCCCGGCGTGACCTCCTTGCCGTCGACGATGTAGCTCGGCTTGTACCGGCTGAGCACTTCCTTGACCTTGTATTTGCCGAGCTTCTCCAGCTCGTCGAGCCGCTGCGAAAGCACGGCGAACTTGACCGTCTTGCCGATGTTGACGTGCCCCTGCGTCGGCGTCAGCGTGCCGTCGAGAATCTTGAGCAGCGTCGATTTGCCGGCGCCGTTCGCGCCAACGATGCCGAAGCGGTCGCCCGGCCCGATGAGCCACGTCACGTCGTCGAGGATTTCACGTCCGCTGATTGTCAGCTTGACGGCCGCCGAGGTCACATCCGATCCCGCCTCGTCGCGCGTGCCGCGCAGCGCGTTGATTTCGCCGCCTGGCTCGCGATGCGTGAGCCCATGCTCGGCGGCGACCTGCGCCGCGCGCGACCCGAACGCCGATGTCAGACGCGGATCGTCGGCGTCATCGACGGCGATCGTCACCTCGCCGAAGGCTTGCGGTTCGCTGACCATCGGCTCGACGACGTCCACCATCGACGCCGATTTCGCGTTCGCCGCGAGCGCAGCCGCGTCCGGGTCGATGTCCGCGTACGCGCCTTGTTCGCGGTCGAAGATCTGCGTGACGTCGATGAGGTCGACGACCTGCTTGCCAAGCCTCGACGTCGCCATCTGTTTGAGTTCGAGCGTGTTGCGCATCGGCGGCACGTCGGCGATGAGTTCGCGCGCGGCCTTCACATGGAACTTCTGCTTCGTCGAGCGTGCGCGTGCGCCGCGCGACAGCCATGCGAGCTCTTTGCGCGCGAGGTTGCGGCGTTTCGTTTCGTGTACGTCGGCTTGGCGGTCGCGTTCGACGCGCTGCAGCATGTAGGCGCTGTAGCCGCCTTCAAAGGGTTCGATTTCGCCGTCGTGCACTTCCCACATCGATTCGCAGACCTCGTCGAGGAACCAACGGTCGTGTGTGACGAGCAGCAGCGCGCCGGTGCCTTTTGGCCAGCGGTTCTTGAGATGTTCGGCGAGCCAGTGGATCGTCACGACGTCGAGGTGGTTCGTCGGCTCGTCGAGTGCGAGGATGTCCCAATCCTTGAGCAGCAGCCGCGCGAGGTCGGCGCGGCGTCGCTGGCCGCCGGAGAGCGTGCCGATTTTCGCGTCGAGGTTGAGGCCGCCGAGCAGCGCTTCGACGATTTCCCTCGACTGCGTCTGCGCCGCCCATTCGTAGTCTTCGCGGCCTTCGAGCGCGGCCTGCCGCAGCGTCGCGTTGTCGTCGAGTTCGTCGCGCTGCCCGAGGACGCCGAAGGTCAGTCCGTTGCGGCGGCTGACACGTCCCGAATCGGGTGTCTGTTCGCCGTCGAGCAGATGCAGCAGCGTCGATTTGCCGTCGCCGTTGCGCCCGACGATGCCGATGCGGTCGCCTTCGAAGACTCCCTGCGTGACGTCGGTGAAGATGGTTTTCGTTGCGAAGGAAAGGGAGACGTGTTCCAGTCCCAGATCAAAAGTCGGCATAGGGAACACTGTAATGGTGACGCGGTAAAAGGATGGTGCGCGGATTGCTCGTCGCCGCGCACCGGCGTGTCAGTGCGTGTCAGTGATTCGTGATCAGCGCATCAGTGTGGTCGCGTAGGTGTTGCAGCGCGCGGCGAAACCGGAAAAGACCTGCTCGGCGAGCGGCTGCAGCTGCGGATTGCAGGCCGCGTACTGTTCGCGCAGCTGTGATTTCGAGCCGCCGGACGCTTTGAGCTGCTTGACCATCAGTGACTCCTCGAGCCATTCTTCGAGCAGTTGCGGTGTCACCTCAAGATGGAACTGCATGCCCAAGGCGGAACCGAAGCGGAAGGCCTGCACTTTCGCGCCGCCGGAGCGGGCGAGCAGCGTGGCGCCGTCGGGCAGCGTGACGCAGTCGTTGTGCCATTGCAGCACGTCGAGTTCCTTGTTCCACATCGAGAAATAGTCGTGGCGTTCGACGCGTTTGATCGGCAGCACGCCGATCTCGGGGTCGCCGTTCGTCTTGAGTTTCGCGCCGAGCGCGGTTGCGATGATTTGGTGGCCGAGGCAGACGCCGAGCACCGGCTTGCCGACGCTGATCGCGGCGCGCACAAGTTTGCCTTCCGCTTTCAGCCCGGGGTAGTTGTCATAGTCGGTTGCGCTCATCGGTCCGCCGAGCACGACGACGCCGGCGACTTCATCGAAGTCGGGCATGTCCGGCTTCTTTTTCTTCGCGATGTTGAGCGTCTGCGTCGGCAGATTGATTTCTTCGAGTTCGGTCTGGATGCGTCCTGGCTTCTCCCAAGCGGCGTGCTGCAGAATAAGGACTTCCGGTTGTGTCATGCCTCCCATTGTGCCATCCGCCCTGACTTGCGAGGAGGGGATGTGCGATCCGCGCGGATCGCACATCCCCTCCTCGGCGTCAGTGAAGTGTCAGCGGCCGGTGATCTCCGAGCCGACGACTTTCTCGCTCAGCGCACGCGGACCGCGGCTCATCGCGACGGCGCCCGAACGCACAAGTTCGATGATGCCGTAATGGTCGAGCAGCCCGAGCAGCGCGTCGATCTTGCCGCCGGCGCCGGTCGCTTCGATCGTCAGCGATTCCGGGTTGACGTCGACGACGCGCACACGGAAGAGACGCACGATCTCGAGGACGTCGGAACGATTGGACTCGTCCGCGGCGACTTTGATGAGCACAAGTTCACGCTCGACCGTCGTCGCCGGATCGAGATCGACGATCTTGAGCACGTGCAGCAGCTTGTTGAGCTGCTTGATGATCTGCTCGAGCGGCACTTCGTCCACTTCCGCCGTCACGGTGACGCGGGAGATGTCGGGACGTTCAGTCGGGGAGACGGACAGCGAGTTGATGTTGAACGCGCGCCGCGCGAACAGGCCGGCGATGCGCGCGAGCACGCCCGGACGGTTCTCCACGAGCACGGACAGCGTGTGGCGGTTGGCTCCCGGCTGGGATGCAGGATACGATGCCATGACGGTGCTCCTCTCAGTTCTCGTTCTCTTCGTTCGCGGCGCAATCAGTGGTCGGCGTATCTGCGGCGGTCTCATCGTTCAGCTTCACGTCGCCGGTCGGGTTGAGCAGCGGTTTGATACCCGGCATGTAGGTGACGTTGTTGTTCGAATCACCGGCGGCGACCATCGGCCACACCATCGCGTCCTTCCACACATGGAAGTCGATGAGCACCGGACGGTCGTTGATCTCGTTCGCCTTGCGGATGCACTCGAGCGCCTCCTCCTTCGTGCGTGCGCGCAGACCCACGCAGCCGTAGGCTTCGGCGAGCTTGACGAAGTCGGGGCAGCCGACGAGTCCGGTCTTCTCCTCCTCGTGGAGGATCGTGGCCGAATAGTGCTTGCCGTAGAACAGCGTCTGCCACTGGCGCACCATGCCGTACACCGAATTGTTGAGCAGCGCGATCTTGACCGGCGTGCCCTCAAGGAAGGCGGTCGCAAGCTCCTCGCTCGTCATCTGGAACGAGCCGTCGCCGTCGACGAGCCACACCGGCTTGCTGCCGTCGAAGTACCGCTGCGAGCCGACCGATGCGCCGATCGCCGCCGGCAGGCCGAAGCCCATCGTGCCCAGACCGCCCGAGGAGATCCACTGATGCGGCTTGCGGAACTTGATGAGCTGCGTTGCCCACATCTGATGCTGACCGACGCCGGAAACCCAGATCGTGTTCGGATCGGCGGCCTCGGACAGCTGTTCGACGACCCACTGCGGCGCGAGCGTGCCGTCCGTTGGCTCCTCGTAGCGCACCGGATACTGCTCGACCCACTTGTTGAGCAGCTTCCACCACGTGCTCAGGTCAGGCTTGCCGTAATCGGCATGCAGCTGCTCGATCTGCGGAATCAGCGCCTGCAGCACCGTCTTGACGTCGCCGACGATCGGCACGTCGACGTCACGGTTCTTGCCGATCTCCGCCGGGTCGATATCGATATGGATGACGCGCGCGCCGGGCGCAAACGCGTCGAGCTTGCCGGTGACACGGTCGTCGAAACGCGCGCCGATCGCGACGAGCAGATCGGAGCGCTGCACGGCGCCGGTCGCCGCGATCGTGCCATGCATGCCGAGCATGCCGAGGACGGCCGGATCGTCATCGGAGACGATGCCGCGCGCCGGCAGCGTCGTGACGATCGGCGCACCGGTCAGGTCGGCGAGCGCCTTGATTTCGTCGCCGGCGTCCGAACGCACAGCGCCGCCGCCGACGTAGAGCACCGGGCGGAACGAACGCTGGAACAGTTCCGCGGCCGTCGTCAGCACGCGGCCATGCGCCTCGGTCGTCGGATTGTAGCCGGGCAGAATCATGCGCTGCGGCCACGTGTAGTACATCTCCTCGTTCTGCGCGGTCTTCGTCAGGTCGACGACGACCGGACCCGGACGACCCGAACGCGCGATGTAGTGCGCTTCGGCGAGCACGCGTGGCACATCCTGCGCGCTCGTGACGAGATATGAATGCTTGGCGACCGGATACGTCGCGCCGACGATGTCCGCTTCCTGGAACGCGTCGGTGCCGATCGAGTTGACGCCGACCTGGCCGGTGATGACGATCATCGGAATCGAATCCATGTTCGCATCGGCGATCGCCGTGATGACGTTCGTCGCACCCGGGCCGGAGGTGACGATGCACACGCCGACCTCGCCGGTGGCGACAGCGTAGCCTTCGGCGGCGTGACCGGCCGCCTGCTCATGACGCGCGAGGATGAAACGGAAGGCCGTGTTCTCGTTGATGGCGTCGTAGACGGGCAGAATCGCGCCACCGGGGACGCCGAAGACGTCCTTGACACCCAGATCCTCAAGAGCGCGGACGAGCGCCTGCGCACCCGTCATCTTCTCACCGTCGGTGACCGCATGCTTGTGATGGGCGGCGGCGGATTTCGTCACGCCGCTGAACGCCTGCAGGGGTGTAGGTGACACTGCTGATCCCTCCCTTTTCTTGGTTCGTGTCTGCTGGTTGTCCACGTCATCCTACTGGAAACCGGCAGGAGGTCGGCATACGTGACCGAATGATGAATCCTTTTTCGGGCAGGTTGGGGAAGTTCAGAGAGCGGTGGTACCGCCCCGCGACCGTTGCGGGTGCGGATCGAGGCCGTCACGTTCGCAAAGCGGTGCCTGTGCGAACGGAATCGGCGCGGGCCTCACCCGTCGCGTTCGCAAACGGCACTGTTCGCGAACGCGACGGGTGAGGCCCGCGCCGATTCCGTTCGCTGATGCGACGTCCGGCCGTCCGCGCCGGTCAGTCGCCGTCTGCCGCGTCCTCGTTGACGGCGTTCGCGGCGGCGGCGTCGAGGTTCTTCCAGGCCTGTTCGGCGGCGGCGAGCTGCGCCTTGCGCTTGCTTGTGCCACGGCCGATGCCGATGACGTCGTCGCTGTCGCCGAGCATCGCACGCGCCGTGAACTGCTGCGCGTATTCGGGACCGCCGACCGACATCTGGTAGCGCGGCTCGCCGAGTCCCAGCTGATGCGCCTTCACGGTGAGCGATGTCTTCCAATCGAGCGCAGGACCCTCGCTCGCGACTTCGGCGAGTGTGTCGTCGACGAGACGGTGGACGACTTCGCGCGCGCCGTCGATGCCGTATTCGACGAAGGTCGCACCGATCAGCGATTCGACGATGTCGCACAGGATCGAGCTTTTCTCGGCGCCGCCCTGCTCCATTTCGCCATGGCCGAGCAGGATGTACGGGCTCACGTCGAGCTTCGTACGCGCGATCGCGGACAGTGACTCCTCGGAGACGGCCTTCGCACGGATCTTCGCAAGCTGGCCTTCGGTCATGTCCGGATGCGCTTTGTACAGCGTTTCGGTGACGACGAGTTCGAGGACGGCGTCGCCGAGGAACTCAAGACGCTCATAGTTCTTCGCGTCGGGATGCTCATGGGAGAACGAACGGTGGGTGAGGGCTTCGACGAGCAGATCCGGCTGCAACGTCGTACCGAGCGCCTCGAACAGTGGGTGCGCGGGGTTGGGGTCGTCGATGGTTACGGTCACATGGTTGGTCATGTCTGCCATAGTAGTCGGCGGTGTATGCGGCGGCAGCTGACGGTGTATACACCGCCGGGGCAAACAAAAACGCTCTGCCACCCGTCGATGGCAGAGCGTTTTCGTTTATAGGGTATGGAAATCCGCGACTCAGCGAGCGTAGGTGCTGCGGATGGCCTCGCGATAGACGCGACCGCGGTAGGAGCCGCAGGTCGGGCAGGCCACGTGAGCCATCGTCGGAGCGCCGCAGTTCGGGCAGCTGATCGTCGGGACGGCCTTGGTCTTCCAGTTAGCGCGGCGCGAACGCGTGTTGGCGCGCGACATCTTGTACTTTGGCAGTGCCATAGTTTGTTTCCTCTATTCGATCGAACAATTGAGCTTAAGCGTTCAGAAGTCTAACGCATCGGCCGTACAAACGCGACGCGCGTGCTGTGACGCGGGCTGCGGAGGTTAGTTTTCGGCGGCGTCCGCGCCGTCTTCGCCGGCGGAGGCTTCGAGCTGCGCCTTGAGCGCTTCGAGGCCGGCGAAACGGATGTCGGTCGTTTCGTGACGGTGATCGGGATGCTCGTTGAGGTCGACGCCGCACTGCGGGCACAGGCCCTTGCAGTCGGGTCGGCACAGCGGCTGCAGCGGCAGCGCGTCGACGAAGGTGTCGCGGATCAGCGCCTCGAGGTCGGCGAAGGATCCGTTGTCCATCAGCGGATAGACGTCCTCGGCTTCGTCCTCGCCGGCGATGATCTCGACGTCTTCGTCGTTGCCGCCCTTGCCTTTGGATTCCGACTGCGCCTCCTCATAGGGGAAGAAGGCCGTCACCTGTTCGCTCCAGTCGTCGTCGAGCGGCGTGTCGCAGCGCGAGCACACGGCGTGCACCGGCGCCGTGAACGTGCCGGTGAAGATGAGCCCGTCTACGATCGAATCGAACTGTCCATCGACGTGGATGTCGGCGCCCTCAGTGACGCCGACGATGCTGTCGCCGATGCCCGACGGCGCCGGGAAGGTGCGCTTGAGCGGCATCTGCTGCCCCGCGTGCGAGCCGACCTGCGCGACCGGCACCGTCCAATCCGTGTACTGCACACGTGCCATGCGTTCCTCTTTTCTTGATGTCGTCTGTGATTTCGTCTGTGATTTGTGTTCTGTCGTCTTTGCCGTCGTTGTCGTCCGGTTCAACCAATCGTTGATACGCAACGATTATTCCGCGTTGGCCTCCGGCGTCACGACTGCGGGTAGTCGTCGTCGGAGACGTGCGGCACGTCCTGCGCGGCCTTCTGCTGACGGTCCTCGAGGACCTTGAGGCCGCCGGCGACGTCCCGCTTGAGCTTGTCGAGCTGCTCCTGCAGATCGTTCATGACGCCGATGCAGTAGCGGTCGGCGCCCTGCGTCAGGCGATCGGAGGTGTGCTGCGCCTTGTTGAGCATCTGCGTCGCCTTTTCGCGCGCCAGCTGCGTGATGTTCTCCTGACTCGTCAGGAACTGCACCTGGTCGTTCGCATCGCGGATCATGTCGGCGGCGCGGCTCTGCGCCGACGTGATGATGACGTTCGCCTGCGACTGCGCGCCTTCAAGACGACGCTCCGCCTCGCGCATCAGCGCGGAGGCGCGTTCGAGTTGCACGGGCAGCATCGCCTTGAGCGACTGCAGCTGGTCGAGGAAGTCCTCACGGTCGATCTTCACGAGCGTCGGCGAGAACATGGTGCCCTTCGCCTCGTTGAGCGTGCGCTCCATCGCGTCGATCGTGTCGTAGACGGTCGTGAACTCCTCCTGCTCGCGCGACGGCGCCTCGGAGCCCGGATGGTCGCGCAGGTCGGGCAGGTCGCCCATGTTGAAAACCGCACGGCCCCCCGCGTTCGCCGGGATGTGCTCGTCGGTGTCGTCGACCGGTGTCTCGTCCGTCATATTCGTCCTTCCTCCATGCGTGGATCAGCGGCACGCCGCCCCGAGCGCGATGTTGAGTTTTTCGACGACGTAATCGGGGACCATGCCGCGCACATCGCCGCCGTGCCGTGCGACGTCCTTGACGACGGAGCTCGAGATGTGCTCGAGCACCGGATCGGCGGGGAGGAACATCGTTTCGATGCCGGCGAGTTTGCGGTTGACGAGCGCCATGCCCAACTCAGCTTCGTAATCGCCGTTCTGCCGCAACCCCTTGACGATGACGGTCGCGCCGACCTTCTCGCAGTAGTCGGTGATGAGCCCTTCGGTGGAACTGACGACGATGTTCGTGTCGTCGGTCCCAAGGGTGTGGCGGATGATGTCGACGCGCTCCTCCTCGGTGAACAGCGGCGTCTTCGCGGCGTTCACGGCGACGACGACGTGCACTTCGTCGAACAGGCGCGCGCAGCGCCGGATGACGTCGAGGTGGCCGTCGGTGATCGGATCGTAGGATCCGGGGCATACAGCAATAGTCATATGTACAAGAGTAGCGACATGTGGGGTTTTCGGGCCGCGTTTCACAAAAAAGACGGCGGGAATGTGCACGGGCAGTGCGCGGTTGGGCAGATGCGGGTGCGTTATCATGGACGCACTGCAAACGCACCGGATGCGCCGCGGGCGCGGCGCGCGGGTGGACGCGGATGGGTGCGCCGCGGAACGGAGAACATCATGGAAGCAGCAATCGAACAGCTTGACCAGCTTGAACAGTTTGAACAGTCTCGTGGGTATGCGGGGGCCGTCGGCGAGGCCGATCCGCTTACGCAGACCGAACCGGACACGAACACCGGCACGACGGTGCTCGAACGGCCAGCCGAGGAGGAGCAG
Source organism: Bifidobacterium sp. AGR2158 (assembly GCF_000424225.1). Lineage (NCBI taxonomy): Bacteria > Bacillati > Actinomycetota > Actinomycetes > Bifidobacteriales > Bifidobacteriaceae > Bifidobacterium > Bifidobacterium sp. AGR2158. The sequence continues at coordinate 51,331 of NZ_AUJM01000012.1, read as the reverse complement.
GCACAGCGCAGCGACAACGGCGACGCCGACCGCTTCGCGCACTACGTCTCCCGCGAACGCATCGAGGAGTCGCGGCTGACGGGGCGTCCGGTCGTCGCGCTGTGCGGCAAGGTGTGGGTGCCGAAGCGCAATCCGGCGGATTATCCGATCTGCCCCGAGTGCAAGCGCATCTATGCGGAGTATGGCGGGGCGCAATTCTAGTTGGAGGGTGCACTCCCTCAGCGCAGATACCTTGGCGTGTCGCCGCGGTAATCGACGCTGGGGGAGAGCAACATCCGGCTATCGGGCAAGTATGTCGATGCGCGCGAGCTCGTCGGCGGTGAATGCGGTGTTGTTGAGCGCGGCGAGGTCGTCGATCAGCTGCGCGGGGCGCGAGGCGCCGACGAGCACCGTCGTCACGGCCGGGTCGTGCAGCAGCCACGCGAGCGCCATCTCGGCGAGCGACTGGCCGCGCTGCGTCGCCAGCTCGTTGAGGCCACGGATGCGGCGCAGCCGGTCGTCGGTGAGCGCGCTCGCCTGCAGGAAGCGACCGTCGCGCGCGATGCGACTGTCGGCGGGGATGCCGTTGAGATAGCGGTCGGTGAGCAGCCCCTGATCGAGCGGCGAGAAGGTGACGAGGCCTTTGCCGAGGCGCGCGCCGGCCTCCTTGAGGCCGTTGTGTTCGATCGTGCGGTCGAAGATGTTGTAGCGGTTCTGGTTGACGATGCACGGCACATGCAGGTCGGCGAGGATGCCCATCGCGCGTTCCATCGTCGCGCCGTCGTAGTTCGACAGGCCCACGTAGAGCGCCTTGCCGCTGTGCACGGCCGTCGCAAGCGCGCCCATCGATTCCTCGAGCGGCGTGTCCGGGTCCATGCAGTGGTGGTAGAAGACGTCGACGTAGTCGAGGCCGAGGCGTGCGAGCGACGCATCGAGGCTGCCCAGCAGGTATTTGCGGCTGCCGCCCTGTCCGTATGGGCCGTCCCACATCTCGAAGCCGGCTTTCGTCGCGATGACGAGTTCGTCGCGGTGCGCGGACAGGTCGGCGCGCAGGATATGGCCGAAGTTGCGCTCGGCGGCTCCGGGTTCGGGCCCGTAGTTGTTGGCGAGGTCGAAGTAGGTGATGCCGTTGTCGAAGGCCGTATGGATCGTCGCGCGCATGTTCGCCAGCGGCGTGTCATCGCCGAAGTTGTGCCACAGGCCGAGCGCGATGCGCGGCAGTTTGAGGCCGCTGACGCCGCAGCGGCGGTATTCCATCGACGCGTAGCGCGTCGGATCGGGTGTGTAGTGGGAAGTCGGTTCGAGCATCGTGACCTCGCTGCCTTGCTGGTTGGGGATGGGCTGCCCCCATTCTAGCGGCATGCGCCCGCTCAGCCAACCGTCCGCAGAACCCTTACTGCGGCAGCACGATCGTCTGCGTCGGGATCACCGGGTCGCCGCGCATCAGCGACTGCGCGGTGATCGGCAGCGCCTTGAGCGCCTCCTCGTGGTGCGTGCGCGCGTCGATGATCGCGTCGTGCCCGCGCCAACGGTCGTCGATCTGCCCGTGGTCGACGAAATCGACGAGCAGATCTTGCCAGCCTTCGCCGGGCGTGAACGCGTCGAGCTCGTCCTTGCGGCCGGCGATGACGTGTTCGCAGTCGGCAAGCGAGTATTCGTAGGAGCGGAACGCGAGCTTGCGGCCGGGCACCGTCGCCTTGTCCGTCGATTTCTTCGCGACCGGCACCATCGTGCCGTCGTCGCCGGAGCGTTCAGTGAGCTTGTACACCATCGCGCAGGTCGGCGCGCCGGAGCCGGTAACGAGCTGCGTGCCGACGCCGTACGAGTCGACCGGCGCCGTCTGCAGCGACGCGATCGCGTATTCGTCGAGGTCGTTCGTCACCGTGATCTTCGTGTTGACGGCGCCGAGCGCGTCGAGCTGGTTGCGTACGCGCTGCGCGAGCGACGCGAGGTCGCCCGAGTCGATGCGCACGCCGCCGAGTTCGGGGCCGGCGACCTCGACCGCGGTCTTCACGGCCTCCTCGATGTTGTAGGTGTCGACGAGCAGCGTCGTGTTCTTGCCGAGCGCGTCGATCTGCGATTCGAAGGCAGCGCGTTCGCTGTCGTGCACGAGTGTGAAGCAATGCGCGGCCGTACCGATCGCCGTCAGATCGTAGAGTTTCGCGGCGAGCAGATTCGCGGTGCCCTGGAAGCCGCCGACGATCGATGCGCGCGCGGCGGCGACGGCCGCCCATTCGTTCGTGCGTCGGCCGCCCATGTCCATGCACGGGCGGTTCTTCGCGGCCGACGTCATGCGCGAAGCGGCCGCCGCGACCGCGGAATCGTAGTTGAGGATCGACAGGATCAGCGTTTCGAGCAGCGTGCATTCGCCGAACGAACCCTCGACCTGCAGGATCGGCGAGTTCGGGAAGTACATTTCGCCTTCGCGGTAGCCGCGGATCGAGCCGTGGAATTCGAAACGCTCGAGCCAGTCGATGGTCTCCTTGTTGACGATGCGACGGTCGCGCAGGAACTTAAGGTCGTCGTCGGCGAAATGGAAGTCGGCGAGCGCGTCGAGCAGGCGTCCGGTGCCGGCGACGACGCCGTAGCGGCGCCCTTCGGGAAGGTGGCGTGTGAAGACCTCGAACACGCAGTCGCGCGACGCTGTGCCGTCGCGCAGCGTCGCGTCGAGCATCGTGTACTCGTACATGTCGGTCATCAGGACCGGGTTGTAGTCGACCATGGGAACTCCTTGGAAGCTGCCGGATGCCCCGCGTCTGGGCGCGGACGGGCGCGTGATGCGCACCACAGTAGTCCCTCGGCGCGGCAACGGGCAGCGCGCGACCATATCGTGAGGCGGTGCGGGGGCGGCGCAGGCGTGCCGGTATGCTGGGGACATGCGTTTCATTGCGGGAATCTGGCGGCTGGCGATCGCCGCGCTGTGCATCATGGGCACCTCCGAGGCGTGGCGGATACCGAACCGTTGGGTGTATTTCACGTTCCAGACCGGCGCGCTCATCGCCTTCGTCATGCTGTGGGCGGGCGCCGCGTCGCTCGTGCACGGCGAGCAGCCGCCGGCGTGGCTCAAGGGGATGGCGACGACCTACGCCGTCGTCGTCGCGCTCGTCGCGTTCTTCATGATGCCGCCCGACGACCCGCGCTACGTGCCGCAGATCCTCGGCATCATGACGAACACGATGCTGCACCGCATCGTGCCGATCATGGTCGTCATCGATTTTCTCGTCTTCGACGTCCATCGCCGCTACAAGCCGACCTATCCGCTGCTGTGGCTCATCTACCCGCCGCTGTATCTGATCTTCGTGCTCGCGCGCGCATGGTGGTGGCCGCATGGCGTCGGCCCCGGCGTCGGCGGCAGCCCGTACCCGTACACGTTCCTCGACCTGCCGTCGATCGGCTGGGCGAATTTCGGTGTCTCGTGTCTCAAGATCGTCGCCGCGTTCCTCGTCGTCGGCGCGCTCGTGTGCATCATCGACCGCGCGATGCCGGCGCGCGCGCTCGCCGGCGGCGGCGCGTGAGCGGCTATCATCGGTAACGAAGTACACGAGGACACGTCTCGCGCGCCAGCCGCGCGCCGATGGCAGCATCCGGTAATCCGAAGGAAGCCACAGCATGGAAATCAAGGACATGATCAGTTCGACCACCGTCATCCGCCCCGACGGGCGGCAGAGCGACGAGCTGCGGCCCGTGCGGATCACGCGCGCGTTCACCGACGTCCCGGAAGGCTCGGTGCTCATCGAATGCGGCAACACGCGCGTCATGTGCACGGCCACGTTCACGCAGGGCGTGCCGCGCTGGCGCAAGGACAGCGGCCTGGGCTGGGTGACGGCCGAATACGCGATGCTGCCGCGCGCGACCACTGAACGCACCGACCGCGAATCGGTGCGCGGCAAGGTTGGCGGACGCACGCATGAGATCAGCCGTCTGATTGGCCGCTGCCTGCGCGGCGTCGTCGACATGAAGGCGCTCGGCGAGAACCAGATCCAGCTTGACTGCGACGTGTTGCAGGCCGACGGCGGCACGCGCACGGCGTCGATCACCGGCGCCTACGTGGCGATGGTCGACGCGTTGCGCTGGGCGCAGAAGAACCGCCGCATCCGCAGCGCGAAGCGCGTCATCAAGGACAGCGTCTCCGCCGTGTCGGTCGGCATCATCGACGGTCGTCCGATGCTCGATCTGCCGTATCTCGAGGACAGCCGCGCGATGACCGACATGAACGTCGCGATGACCGGCTCGGGCGAGTTCATCGAGATCCAGGGCACGGCCGAGCATCGTCCGTTCTCCCGTGACGAACTCAACGTGCTGCTCGATCTGGCGACGAAGGGCAACCGCGAGCTGCAGGCCGCGCAGCGCGCCGCGCTCGAGGAACTCGACGCCGAGTGAGCGGCTTCTCACGCAGCCGTTGCAGATAACAGTCGTTGTAGATAACGCAGACATCGCAGGAATCGTAGGAAAGGAGCGCCATGAAGATCGTCGTGGCGACGCATAACGAAGGCAAACTCGTGGAGATCCGCGCAATCCTCGCCGAACAGCTCGGCGAGCGTGCGGGCGATATCGAACTCGTGTCCGCCGGCAGCCTCGGACTGCCGGACCCGGTCGAGACCGGCGTCACCTTCGAGGCGAACGCGCTGCTCAAGGCACGGTTCGTGGCGCTGCGCACCGGACTGCCGGCGATCGCCGACGACTCCGGCCTGATCGTCGACGTCATGGGCAACGCGCCGGGCATCCTCTCGGCGCGCTGGAGCGGCGAGCACGGCAACGACGAAGCCAACAACCGTCTGCTGCTCGCGCAGATCGAGGACATCCCAGACGACGACCGCACAGCGCGTTTCCGTTGCGCGGCCGCGCTTGTCGCGCCGGTGGCCGACGAGGAGGACACCTGCGACGTGGTCGCCGGCGATGACATCGACGACGGCGACGGCGACGGCCTCGTGGACGCGCGCGAGACCGTCGTGCTTGGCGAGATGGCGGGAACGATCGTGCGCCACCCGCATGGTGCGAACGGCTTCGGCTACGATCCGATCTTCATGCCAGACGAGCAGCCGGCCGACGCGGTCGCGAGCGGCGAACTGCTCACGAGCGCGCAGATGACGCCGGAGCAGAAGAACGCGATTTCGCACCGCGGCAAGGCGCTGCGCGCGCTCGTGCCGGCGATCGAAGCGCTGCTCTGATCGCCACACGGGGCTCGCGGTTCGCGCGCATGGGCCGCCGGGTATACACGGCGGACGGATTGCCCGCCGGCCCCGTCCGTTCTTTTTGTTCATTGTTCATTGTTCGTTCGTGGGCGCGGCATGCGCCGCGCCCGCAAGCGCCGATGAGTGGAGGTTTTTGTGATGCGGCAGTTCGTGTTCACCGATCTGACCCGTGACGAGTTCGCCGGGTTCGCGGTGCGCGCCCGGCACGGCAATTTCCAGCAGACCGTGATGATGGCCGACCTGAGGGTGAGCCAAGGTCAGGTCATCGACTACGTCGGCGTGCGCGAGGACGGCGAGGTAGTCGCGGCCGCGCTCGTCGCCACGCACGGCTCCGGCCCCACCGCCTTCAGCACGATCGCCGACGGTCCGCTGTGCGACCTCGACGACCGCGAACTCACCGTCTTCTTCCTCGAGCACATCGCCATGATGGCGAAACGCCGCCGCCACGCCGTGCACCTCGACATCACGCCCGAACAGCCGTACCAGCTGCGCGACGCGCAGGGCGAGCCGCTGCCCGGGCTGCAGGGCGCACCCGACACGGCAATACTGGAGAACCTCAAGGCTGCCGGCATGACGCACGGCGGTTTCACGCGCGGCTACACGGCGGTGCCGCGCTGGCGATTCCTCAAGGACCTCGATGGCGTCACCGACAGCAAGACACTGCTCGCCACCTTCAGCAAACGCACGCAGTGGAGCGTCAAGCGCGCGCAGTCGATGGGTGTCGAAGTGCGCCGCGTCGGCATCGACGAACTCGACGTCTTCGCCGCAATCGAACAGCAGACGGCAGAACGACGTCACTTCGAATACCGCGGCGAACAGTACTTCCGCAAATTCGCGGCAGCTTTCGGCGACGACGTGCACTTCCTCGTCGCGCGCATCGACACGCAGGCATACCATGACGCGATGCAGCGCAAACGCGACGACCTCCAGCGGCTCGTCGACGAACTCGACGACAAACTCGCGCAGCGCGAAACGACGAAACTGCGCCGTCGGCACAACGAGGAATCAAGCAATCTCAAAGCCGCGGAAAAACGCTACGAAGAGGCGGCCACATTGCTCGAACGCGGGCCGTACATCCCGGTCGCCGCGTCGATGTTCGTGACGGTGCCGCAGGAAACGGTGTACCTGTTCTCCGGCAGCGTCGAAGAGTACAAGCCGTTCTACGCGAGCGCGCTGATCCAGTACGAGGCGATGTTGCACCTGTGCGTCGAACGCGGCGTGACGCGGTACAACTTCTACGGCATCGACGGCATCTTCGACGATCCGGACAGCGAGGGACGCGGCGTGCTCGAATTCAAGCAGGGCTTCGACGGCTACGTCGAGGAACTGCCCGGCGAGTTCATGCGCGTGCTGCGGCCGAATATATACAGATTCGAACAGTTTGTCCATAAATTGCGCGGATGAGGCCTCGGGCGCGCCATATGGCGCGGATACACTGATGGCCTTATGACTGCGAACGATACTCATGACGCCGGTCAGCGTACTGGTCAGGGCGCGCGGCGGTGGACGGCGGCGCAGCTGACCGCCGAACAACTCGACGCGCTCAGCGCTCGCGACCCGCGCGGCAATTTCCAGCAGAGTTCACGAATGGCGACACTCGCGGCGAAGCACGGTGTGACATGCTCCAACGTCGGGCTTGAGGACGGCGACGGGCATGTCGTCGCCGGCGCGATGATCGCCTACACGCCAAGCCGCTTCGGTATGAGCGGATCAATCTGGCTCGGCCCGCTCTGCGACCCGGATGACACGCCGATGCTGTCCGCTGTGAGCGATGCGATTCATGCAGACGCGAAACGGCATCATGCGATCGAAGTGGCGGCATGGCCGAACCTCGTCTACCGGCTGCGCGCCTCGGACGGCACGCCGAGCGAGGCGCCGCACGACGGGTATCTGCGCGCGTTCGAGGCACTCGGCTGGAGACATCAGCCCTTCACCCGCGGCTACGACAGCGTCATCAACCGCTGGGTGTATGTCAAGGATCTCAGCGCGTACACGACGGCCGATGAACTGCTCGGCTCGTATGAGAAACGCACGCAGTGGAGCATCGGGCGGGCGCGGTCGATGGGCGTCGTCGTCAAGGAGGTCGGCGCCGACGAACTGGGCGTCTTCGCCGACATCGAGCGGCAGACGGCGCAGCGCCGGCATTTCGCCTACCGCGGTGAACAGTACTTCCATGACTTCGCGGCTGCGTTCGGCAATCGCGCGCATTTCCTGATCGCCTATATCGACACGGCCGCATATGAGGCGTCGATGCAGGAGAAGGTGCGGCGGCTCGAGGAGGTCGTCTCGGAGCTCGAGGAGAAGATCGCGCAGCGCGAGACGACGAAACTGCGCCGGCGCCACAACGAGGAATCGAGCAACCTCAAGGCCGCGCGCAAACGCCTCGACGCTGCACGCGAGCTCACGGCGCGCGGCGCGATGCTGCCGGCCGCGTGCTCGCTATTCGTGACGCATCCGCGGGAGACCGTCTACCTGTATTCGGGCAGCGTCGAGGAATACAAGCCGTTCTACGCGAGCGCGCTGATCCAGCACGAGGCGATGGTCCGGCTGTGCCTCGACAAGGGCATCACGCGCTACAACTTCTATGGCATCGACGGTGTCTTCGACGATCCGGACGACGAGGGCCACGGCGTGCTCGAGTTCAAGCAGGGATTCAACGGGCAGGTCGAGGAGCTCGTCGGCGAATTCACGCTGCCGGTGAGCCGCACGCGGATTGCGCTTCGGAACACGCTGAAAAAGGTCCTCGGCTAGATCAGCCCGGCGGCGATGAGCATATGCGCTCCGGTCATCAGCAGGATGCTGAGGGCGGCGGTCACCGCGAGGGAGAATCCGGCTAGTTTTGCGTTGCCGAGCACCTCATCGGTGAACAACGTGGAGAAGACGGCGATTGGCGCCAGACAGCACATCATCGTCGCTTCGCGGATCATCGGGTCGAAGGGCAGCCAATGCCAGGCGGCGAGCGCGAACAGGATTCCGAAGGGCAGGCGCCAGGCGATGACGCGCAGCACGGCGAGGACGTCGCGCCGGTCGGAGGGCACGTCCATCAGCATGCCGACCATCAGCATCGCGACGAAGGCGTTCGCGTTCGCCAGCGGCGCGAACAGGTTCGCGAACCAGACGGGCAGCGAGACGCCGGCGGCCGTCAGCACGATCATGACGACGTAGACGTCGAAGGGAACCGAAGCGAAGAAGCCCTTGAGGACCGTGCGGCGCAGCGCGCGGCGCGCAAGGCGCTTTGCGTCCGGGTCGTTCGGCTTCTCGTATGGCAACGTCGGCGCGTCGCTGGCGCCCTGCTCGGCGAGCGTGCGCCCCGGGCGGATGTGCAGCAGCGTCTGCGTCATCACGTTCGTGCCGGCGGCGACCATGATGCAGTTGCCGATGTCGAACATCGCGGCCGGCATGACGGCTGCCGAACCGAGGAAGGCCTGCACGACGGGGAAACAGAAACAGCCGATGTTCAGGCCCGAGGCGTTGAGCATCAGGAACGCGCGGCTCGCGATCGGCCGACGCGACGTCGCCAGATAGATGACGACGACCGGAATGAGCACGACGATGAAACCGTAGGCGGACAGCCATAGCAGCGACAGGTCGTGCGGGTTCTTCGCGAAGGAGTAGACGATCGCGCCGGGAAGGACGAGGTCGAACAGCACGACCTGGATGATGCGGTAGTCGCGTTGGTCGAACAGACCGCCGCGTTTGAACAGATAGCCGATGACGATGATGCCCAGCAAGGCGATGGGTTGAAGCAGCGTGAGCATGGTGCCTCGGTCGGGGACGTGCGGATGACTCCGCGAAAAGGACGATGGGTGGTTCGCGTGCGCGAGACGGGACTCGAACCCGCACGTCAAAGACACAGGAACCTAAATCCTGCGCGGCTACCATTACGCCACTCGCGCGTCACTGCAAGGTTTCGGCATTCCGTCGCCGCGTCGGCGTCCGGAAAACAAAAACCCTAGGCTTGTGGGCCTAGGGCAGTGGAGCCACTTGACAGAATCGAACTGTCGACCTGCTCATTACGAGTGAGCCGCTCTACCGACTGAGCTAAAGTGGCGTGCTTAGTGCACAAGATGGTGAGTGTAGTCGAAGCCGGCGGATTGCGCAATTCGCGTGTGTCGGGCGTGTCGCGAACGCCGCCCGCACGCCGCGCAACGCGAGGCGGCGCAAGGGAAAGCCGCTGCGCGGCTTGTGTAAGATGAACGGCATGAGTAACGGATTCGACGATTTCTACGCCATCATCCCCGCAGGCGGCACCGGCACAAGGTTGTGGCCGCTGAGCCGCGAAAGCAAACCGAAGTTCCTCTTCGACCTGCTCGGCCAGGGACGCACGCTCATCCAGACGACCTTCGACCGGCTCGCCGCGATCTGCGGCATCGACCATGTGTGCGTGAGCACCGGCGAACGCCACGTCGCCGCCGTGCGCGAACAGCTGCCGGAACTCAGCGCCGAGCATATCTTCGCCGAACCGTCGCCGCGCGATTCAACGGCGGCGATCGCGCTCGCGACGGCCGTGCTGATGCGCCGCCACGGCGACGACATCATCGTCGGATCCTTCGCCGCCGACCACGTCATCCGCGGCAAGCTCGCGTTCATCGAGGCCGTGCGTCAGGCGGTGCAGACCGCGCGTGCCGGTTATGTGACGACGATCGGCATCGCCGCGTCGCGCCCGTCGACGGCCTTCGGCTACATCCACGAAGGCGGTTCGCTCGCCGCGCAGATCCCGGACGCGCCCGATGCGACGCTCGTCGAACGATTCGTCGAGAAACCGAACGCCGTCACCGCGCAGGCGTACCTGTCGACCGGCGAATATCGTTGGAACGCCGGCATGTTCGTCATGCGCGCGAGCGTGCTGATGGACCATCTGCACAAGGAAAAGCCGCGGCTGGCGCGCGCGATCGACGCGATCGCCGACGCAATCGTCGCCGACGACCACGCGTACGAGACGGCCGTCGAAACGGCGCGCATGCACGGCGAGAACCCGCGCGAAACCGTGCAACGCGAGGATTTCCACGCGCATCGCGACGCGGCGATGGCGCGCCACTGGCCGTCGATCGAGAAGATCGCCTTCGATTACGCGGTCGCCGAGCCGCTGTCTGTCGAAGGCGGCGTCGCGATGATTCCGGGTGATTTCGGGTGGGACGACGTCGGCGATTTCAATTCGGTCGCCGCTCTGCTGCCGAGCGTCGACGAACGCAACAACAAAGTGCTCGGTTCACTTGACGACGTCACGACGCTCGACTCGGCTGGTGACGTCATCGTTGCCGGCGGCGACCGCACGATCGCGCTGCTCGGCGTGAACGACATGGTCGTCGTCGACACCCCCGATGCGCTGCTCGTCGCGCCGCGCGCACGCAGTCAGGAGGTCAAGGCGATCGTCAAGCATCTGGCGGAATCGGGAGACGACGAACTGCTGTAGGCACCCGTGCATGCGGGGCACGTCAGCGGCGGCGTTGCGCCATTTTTCGGTTAACGTCGTTAAGCAATGAGCGATGTCACATCGCGCACAGCCGACGGGAGGCACTGTCTTATTTCGTGAGTAGTGTGTGTGTTCTGTGAAGCGTTGCAAACGTATGCCGACTGACGGCGGCGCGCATGGCGCCATCGCAGCACGCGCGCTTTGCAGAAGATGATGATGAAAGGACCAACAATGGCAATCAATCCTCCAGTCGACGCCACCCAGACCGAGGCGTGGGCCAAGCTGCAGCGTCATTACGACGACATGCAGACCGAAGGCGTCGACCTCAAGAAGTGGTTCGCCGAGGACGAGAACCGTGTGGATGCGCTGTCCTTCGACGCGGGCACGCTGCATTTCGATCTTTCCAAGAACCTGATCAAGCCGGAGACGCTGAAGCTGTTCGCCGAGCTCGCCGATGAGGTCAAGCTCGCCGAGCGCACCGAGCAGATGTACACCGGTGTGCACATCAACAACACCGAGGACCGCGCCGTGCTGCACACCGCGCTGCGCCGCCCGGCCGAAGACGAAGGCAAGTACATCGTCGACGGCCAGGACACCGTCAAGGACGTCCGTGAGACCCTCGATCGCATGTACGCGTTCGCCGACAAGGTTCGCAGCGGCGAATGGAAGGGCGTCACCGGCAAGGAAATCGAGACCGTCGTCAACATCGGCATCGGTGGCTCCGATCTGGGCCCCGTCATGGCGTACGAAGCGCTCAAGCCGTTCGCGGACGCCGGCATCAAGGCGCGCTACGTCTCCAACATCGACCCGAACGACATCGCCGAGAAGACGCGCGACCTCGACCCGGAGACGACGCTCTTCGTCGTCGTTTCCAAGACCTTCGGCACGCTCGAGACGCTGACGAACGCTCGTGAGGCGCGCGCTTGGCTCCTCGAGGAGCTGCAGGCCTCCGGCGCGATTTCCGGCGACGGCGAGTCCAAGGCCGAGGCCGTGGAGAAGCACTTCGTCGCCGTCTCGACGAATCTCGAGCGCGTCAAGGACTTCGGCATCGACCCGAAGAACGCGTTCGGCTTCTGGGATTGGGTTGGCGGCCGCTACTCCGTCGATTCCGCCGTTGGCCTGACGCTCGCCATCGTCTTCGGACCGGCGCGCTTCGAGGAGTTCCTCAACGGCTTCCACCAGATCGACGAATACTTCAAGAACACGCCGTTCGAGAAGAACGTCGTCGTGCTCATGGGCATGCTCAACGTCTGGTACCGCAACTTCTACAAGGTCGCCTCGCACGCCGTGCTCCCGTACGACCAGTACCTGCACCGCTTCCCGGCGTACCTGCAGCAGCTGACGATGGAATCCAACGGCAAGTCCGTGCGCTGGGACGGCACCCCGGTGACGACCGAGACCGGCGAGATCTTCTGGGGCGAGCCGGGCACGAACGGCCAGCACGCGTTCTTCCAGCTGATCCACCAGGGCACGCAGCTCATCCCGGCCGACTTCATCGCCTTCGCGAACACGCCGAACCCGCTCAAGGACGGCGACCAGGACATGCACGAGCTGCTGCTCGGCAACTACTTCGCGCAGACGAAGGCGCTCGCCTTCGGCAAGACCGCCGACGAAGTGCGCGCCGAAGGCACGCCCGAGGACATCGTCCCGGCCCGCGTGTTCACCGGCAACCGTCCGACGACGTCCATCATGGGCGTGCGTCTTGACCCGTTCGCGCTCGGCGAGCTGATCGCGCTCTACGAGCACATCACCTTCGTCGAAGGCACCGTGTGGGGCCTCGACTCCTACGACCAGTGGGGCGTCGAGCTCGGCAAGCAGCTCGCGAAGGAAATCACGCCGGCGATTTCGCAGAACGACGAGGCTCTCGCCGCCCAGGACGCGTCCACGCGCAGCCTGATCAACTTCTACCGCAAGGTCCGCGAGTTCTGATCTCCGCGGTGGCGGCTGCGGTTTGCTGCGGTGGCTGAGTAGCTGAAGCGGCTGCTGAACGAGGCATAAGGTGCATGGCCCAGTATGGGCTGTGCACCTTATGCGTTCTCTGGCTGCTTCGATGAGCCGATCGGCCGCCAATGGCCGTTTGTGGGTGATGCCACCTATAGGGTGCCGCCGCGGTGGCGGATGCCTGACCGATGACGTCCGAGACTGTTCATGGCCGTGTGTATACTACTGAACGTTGTGCCGATGCATGGGGTGCCGCATAACCCCGCGCATCTTCAGGTCCAGTCGAACGTGACTTTCGGCGGATCGGCAACGCGGGCCGCAGCGGTCCGCGAAAATCAGGCGGCGTCCGCGCGACGGCTGCCCCAACCACTGCGCTGATATGCGGCAGCGAGCGAGGAACACCATGGTTAACGCTATTGAGGCATTCGACGCCAAGCACATGAAGCCGGCCGACGAGATCCCGGCGTTCCGTCCGGGCGACACCGTTGACGTGAACGTGAAGATCAAGGAAGGCAACAACTCCCGTATCCAGACCTTCACCGGCGTGGTGATCGCGCGTCAGGGCGCGGGCGTTCGCGAGACTTTCGTCGTGCGCAAGATCAGCTTCGGCACCGGCGTTGAGCGTCGCTTCCCGCTGCACTCCCCGTCGATCGACTCGATCAAGGTCGTTCGTCGTGGCCGCGTGCGTCGCGCGAAGCTCTACTACCTGCGCAACCTGCGCGGCAAGGCCGCTCGCATCGTCGAGCGTCGCGACAACTCCGCCAAGTGAGTGCGGCCGCGCGCGTCGACCTTCGGCGTCGGCAGTGCGCGTGCATGATCGTCAGAGGATCCGCAACTGCGGGTCCTCTTTCGTTTTTTGTTGATGTTTGTTGATTGTTCGTTGGTTTTGCTGTCGGCGGCGACGATTCAGTTCGCGGCGCAATGTGATGGGGTTGTGCGTGCGCGCGGCCGTTATGCCAGCGATGTCATACAATGACGTACAGCGCAGTCGCGCCTTCGGGGGTGCGAATGCGACGATGAGCACTGCAGCCAACAGTCAGGAGATTCATGCGCAACGATTCGTCAGCCGAGGGCACCCGTATGGGCGGCGAAGACGCGCCTATGCCGTCACCGGGCGGTGCCGGCCGCGACGACGCGACCAACGCGCGGCATGCCAACCAAGCTAAGCCGGACGCGAAGTTCACGGTGCGCGATTTCCTGTTGTGGTGCGCGTTGCCGATCGCCATCGTCGTGCTGATGCGCGTGTTCCTGTTCGGCATGTACGTCATTCCGTCGAAGTCGATGGAGGACACGATCGTCCCCGGCGACCGCGTTGTGACGACGAAGCTCACGCCGCGCGTCACGAAGCTCAAGCGGGGTGACATCGTTGTCTTCAAAGACCCTGCGAATTGGCTTGCCGATGAGCAGACAACGTTCGCGAGCGAATACCTGATCAAACGACTCATCGGGCTGCCGGGCGACATCGTCGAGTGCGACGGCAACGGTGCGCCGGTCGTCATCAACGGCGTCGCCATCGACGAGACGTCGTATATCAAGCCGGGCGCGGAGCCGAGCGCGTTCCCATTCAAGGTGACCGTTAAGCCGGGACATGTGTTTGTGATGGGTGACAATCGTTCGAATTCCGCGGATTCCCGATACCATCAGAACGATGGTGACAACGGGCTCGTGCCGATCAGCGACATTGTCGGCGTCGCCTTCGCGCGCTACTGGCCACTTAACCGTATCGGTTGGCTGAGCGCGCATCACGACGTCTTCGCCGATGTGCCTTCGCGCGAAACGAGTGAGTGACGTTTCACGTGAAGCACGGTAGGTGGTGACGACTGCCGCGGCGTGGCCGGCGTGGTGGCCGGCTGCTGGAACTGCTTGTGCACGGCGGCTGCGCGCAGTGACGATGTGCAGCGAATGGGCGGTCGCGTAGCGTGAAAGTGATTCGCGTGGAGCGGCGGTGAGGGTGATCGCGCAGTGTAGTGGGCGGAACGTCGAACGATCAGACGATCAGGAAAGAGGATGGGATGAGCATTTCCGCAGTGCCAACGTTTGAGCTCGAGCGGCGCATCGCGGCGGATGGATACGATGTCATCGTCGGCTTCGACGAAGTGGGACGCGGGTCGCTCGCGGGGCCGGTGATGGTCGGCGCCGCAGCGTTCCGCGCTGCCGATCTCGACCGCGCGCAGCAGTCGATTCCGCAGTATCTGGCGGATTCGAAGATGCTCACCGAGCATCGTCGCGAAGCGCTGTACGAGCCGCTGCAGGAGTGGGTGGACGCGTACGCCATCGGCTCGGCGACGAATCAGGAAATCGATGAATGGGGCATCACCTATGCGCTCGGCATCGCCGCGCTGCGGGCGCTCGATGAGGTCGAACGCGCGCTCGGCATCGAACAAGAAGGTGGCGTGCGCGTTGGCGCGATTCTCGATGGGCCGAGCGACTACATCTCGAAAGCGTTCATGTCTTTCGAAGCGCCGCTCGTGCCGGTATTGCCATACGTCGTCACCCAGGTCAAGGGTGATCAGCGATGCTGTTCAGTCGCAGCCGCCGCCGTGCTCGCGAAGGTGAAGCGCGACCGGCTCATGGTTGCGCTCGCCGAGGAGAACCCCGACTATGCGCGCTACGGGTGGGCGCACAACAAAGGCTACGGTTCGCAGGCGCATCGCGAGGCGATTGTTCAATACGGTCCGAGCGATCTGCATCGCGTCAGCTGGAAGCTGACGTGAGTGGCGTCGCCGACGCTCCATAGCTGTAAATGCAAGGGTGGCCCCCTGTGCGGATATGCAATCGTGTGCGTCATCCTTAAGGTTGAGAGATGCGTGGAAGGCGGGGCAAAGTCATCCCGATGCATGATGGTTGCGCGGGCGGCGCAATCGTAGCGTGGCAACCATGAACGTACAGAACCCGTCACAGCAATTCAGCATCAGCGATCCGCCGGCACCGCACCAGCCGCGCGCCGTGCGCACACAGCAAGGCGCCCCGACGCCGGTGCTGCACGGCATCGACCTTGTTATGGATTACAACGCCACATCGCGCAGCACCATCCAACCTGGGCAGCCGCCGGCGCTCAACCATGCGAATTTCCTCGTCGGCGAAGGCGAACGTGTGGCGATCATGGGGCCGTCGGGGTCGGGCAAGTCGACACTGCTGCATGTGCTCGCCGGCATCACGAAGCCAACGACCGGTCGCGTGATGTTCCGCGGTGCCGACATCGATCGCATCAGCGAAGCCGAGCGCACACGTTTGCGTCGTCAGGCCTTCGGATTCGTCTTCCAATCGGGACAGCTGCTGCCCGAACTGCCGGCCGTCGAGAACGTCGCGCTGCCGCTTATGCTGTCCGGCATGGCGTACCGCGAGGCCACTGACCGCGCCCTCAGCTGGCTGGACCGCATCGGGTTGCGCCACCTGATGTTCAGCCGCCCCGGCGAGATGAGCGGCGGACAGATGCAGCGCGTGGCGATCGCAAGGGCGCTGTGCGTGAACCCGGCGATCATCTTCGCCGACGAGCCGACAGGCGCGCTCGACCAGAACACCGGCCGCGACGTCATGCAGCTGCTGATGGCGGCCGCCGCCGCGAACAACGCCGCCGTCGTGCTCGTCACGCACGACCCGAACATCGCCGCCTTCTGCGGCCGCACCGTCCATATGCGCGATGGCATCGTGCTCGACGCGGCGAATCAGCGGATGGGCAGTGCGGCGAATTGGCCGACGGGGGATGGTGCGCGCGTCGATGGTGCTCGCAACGGTGCCATGACGAGTGGCCCCATGGGTGGTGCGCCGATGATGGCTGGGGATCCACGCAATCCTTCGCAAGGAGCCCTACGATGAACACGTTTGCCCTCTGGAGGCTTTTCCACCGCAGCCCCGCCGCCGTCGCCCGGTCGCTTCGCGCGGTGCAAGCGGATACGCAGTCGGTGGTGGATACGACGGCGACGGCAGATGATCAGTTGGCCGCACAGTCGAACGCACAGTTGGCGGTGAGCGGACAGCTGACGGCTGACGAGGGGCCGGCTGCGTCATCGGATATGCAGTCGATGAACATGTCGGTGACGAACGAGTTGGCGGCGGACACGATTGCCACAGAGACGGTGATATCGGACGCCACTACGCCGGCGGCTGACGTAACCGACGCATCGGGGATGCAAGCGTTCGCACAAACCGCGTCGGACAGCATCGCACAACCCGTGCGCGCAGAACGGCGTGGCGGCGGCGACTTCACGGGGTTGCTCGCCACCATCGCGTTCGCCGCGGCGACGGCGATCTTCCTCACCGTCCTCGGCGGTCTGCACGGCTTCATCTGGCGTGCGTCGCCGGACCATACGACGGCCTGCATGTTCGACACGTCGCGCTGCACATCGCATGACAACGTGAGCGCCGACGGCGAGTTCTACGTCATGCTCGCGATCTTCGCGTGCGTGTTGCTCATCGTCCCGTTCACGACGCTCGCCGGATCGGCGGCCCGATTGGCGGCGACCCGGCGCGACGAACGCCTCGCGACGCTCAGGCTCGTCGGTGCGACGACATCGCAGGTCACACGATTGACGGCCTTCGAAGCGGTCAGTCAGGCGGTGACGGGCGCGATCATCGGCGTCGGCGGCTACTTCGCGATCATGCCGCTCATCATGACGCTCACCTTCGAAAATCGCCACTTCAACTTCGAACAATTGTGGGTCGGCCCCATTGCACTCGTTGGCACTGTCGTCGGCGTCGCGCTGCTCGCACTCGTCTCCGCATTGGTCACATTGCGCCGCGTCGCGATCACGCCGCTCGGCGTCACCGCACGCCAAGGCTCGACGCTGCCGAGCGGATGGCGGGCCGTCATCTTCGTTGTCGCAATCATCGGCGGATTCGTCGTGCTCAACAGTCTGCAGCTGTTCGCGCAGGCGGGTGCGGTCGTCGTCTATGCGATCGTATTCGGCATCATCGGCGGCTGCTTCATGCTGCTCAACCTCATCGGTTCGTGGATAGTGACGGCCGTTGCGAAAACACGCGTCCGCCACCCGAAGAACGCGGCCGTCATGATCGCGATGCGCAGAATCCTTGACAATCCAAAACGCGCATGGCGCAACGTCTCCGGCATCGCGCTCGCCGTATTTGTCGCCGGCATCACGTCGGTGTGCGGCATCCTCGCCACCGGTGACAACGCCGACCCGGAATCGTTGATGATGATGCATGACATCGCGCTCGGCGGCACGTTGACACTCGTGTTCGCGGCAGTGCTCGCCGCGGTCAGTTCGGGCATCATGCAGTCGGCGAACGTGTACGACCAAGCGGCCGAATACCACATGCTCATCCTCGAAGGCACCGATGCGCGCACCTTGCGCCGCGCGCGATTCAGCGAGGTGCTCACACCGCTCAACACAGTCATCATCGTCGCGGCCGGATGCTCGATGTTCCTGATGCTGCCGCTGCTCGGCTCCGCGCTTACTGCGCCGGCGGTGCTGCTGCGGTTCGCGCTCGGCATTGCGCTGTGCTATGCGCTCGTCAGCGTCGGTGCGCTGTGCGCGAACCGGACGGCGGCGCGGCTCGACACGGTCAGTCGGCGGCGCGACGACTGAGGGCGTCGAGGCGACGGGGCGCGGGAGGCTGTCGCGATGGAGGTCGACGTTCGCTTGCGCTCGGGTCGGTTGCGGATGGCCGGAGTCGGCGGCTCCTTCATCCGCCGTTAGCGACGCTCGCGCGACGCGTCAGCTCAGAATCGCCGCGATGATCGCGATGAAGATCGGGCTCGTCACCGTCGAGACGAGGATGCCGTCACGCGCGAAGGTGAGACCCACGTTGTAGCGCGCCGCGTAATTGTAGACGTTCTGGCCGGTCGGCAGCGCGGCGAGCACGACGCACGCGTACAGCACCGGGCCGCGGAAGCTCATCACGAAGTAGGCGAGCAGGAAGGCGATGATCGGCATCACGACGTTCTTCAGGATGGCGACGGTGACGATCGCCGGACGGTTGCTCTTGTTCTGCATCGGTTTCGTGCCGTGCAGCGACATGCCGAAAGCCATCAGGATCATCGGAACCGCCGACGCGCCGATCATGCTGATCGGGTTGCGAATGTAGTCGGGCACGATCGCGAAACCGAATTTCGCGTTGAGCAGCGAGACGAGGATGCCGAGCATCGTGCCGATGAGCAGCGGCTGATGCAGCGGCTGCTTGAGGATCGTCTTCGCCGAGACCTGGCCTTTCGTCGTCGCGTCGAGCACCGTCAGGCCGATCGGCGTGAACACCGCCTGCTGCATGACGAGGATCGGCGCGACGAGTGCGGGGTTGCCGAGAATGTAGGTGGCGATCGGCAGGCCGATGTTGTTCGAGTTCAGATACAGGGAGTTGAGGACGCCGATCGTCGCGTCGGGCGCCTTCAGATGGAAGAAGCATGCGTTGAGGATCAGGAAGATGACGCCCACAGCCAATGCCGAGAAGAATGCAACGAAGATCGACGGGTGGAAGATCTCTCCCAGTTTCTCGTCGGCGAGGATGTCGAACATCAGGCATGGGCTCGCGACGAAGAAGCTCAGACGGTTGAGCACGTACTGCGCCTGCGGGCCGCCGATCTGCATGCGCGCGGCGACGTAGCCGACCGCGATCACGATGCCGATGACGCAGAATCCTTCCATCGCGCTGATCAAGCCCGTCATGACGCTCCTTCTGCTGGTTCGGGTGGGTGTGCGGTTGGACGTCGTGCTGCCGTGCGGTCGTGCCGACGCCGACGTGTTTCGCCCAACTCAGTGTGTCACCTCCCGCGCACATTGCGCGCCATCCGTCCCAAAATGGGTACCCGTGTGCGTCTCGTTCTGTCGACTTGCTCGACGATTCGCCCCGCGGGACTGCCCATCCGCGTCCCGTTCTGTCGGCTTCGTCGACGGTTCGACCCGCGAAGCGGCTGGTGCGTCCCGTTCCGCCAACCTCATCGACGTTCCGACCCGCACACAACCCATCCGCCCATATGCCCGCAGTGCGGTCGCCTGAATTGCGGGCTTGACTCAGCTGTTACGATATGTGCGAACGATAACAATATAGCCCACACCATGTGCCTTGTATCTGGAGATTTTGATGACTTCCAACTCCGCTTCCGCCGTCAACGAACCGACCCCCTCCGCTTCGGCCGTGCCGATGGCGGCCTCCGCTTCCTCCACTGCCACGCCGATCCCTCCCACCACCGCGCTTGCAATCGACCCGTCGGCGAGCTATCAGCAGAATCTCAACGATCTGATGGCGCAGCTGATGGGCGTGTATTCGGTGAGCGACGACGAGGGGCCGCTGACGGACATGGTCGAGGCGTTCCTGCGCGCGCAGCCGCATCTGACGGTGCGTCGTCACGGCGACACGCTCGTCGCGTCCACGGATTTCGGCAAGGCGCACCGGGTCGTGCTCGCCGGCCACTTGGATACGGTGCCGGTCATCGACAATTTCCCGCCGATGTGGCTTGAGCCGGGCGATCCGCTGATCCGCGAGGACGTCGCCGCCGCCCATCCGTCCGAGCGCGTAATCTGGGGGCGCGGCGCGACCGACATGAAGGGTTCGGATGCGGTGCTGCTGTTCCTCGCTGCCACGCTGACCGACCCGAAGTACGACCTGACCTTCGTCTTCTACGACCATGAGGAGGTCGCCGCCGAGAAGAACGGCCTGCGCAAGGTCGTCGAGGCGCACCCCGACTGGATCGTCGGCGATTTCGCGATCATCGGCGAACCGACCGACTGCGGCATCGAGGGCGGCTGCAACGGCACGATGCGTTTCGACGTCGTCGCGCATGGCGTGGCCGCGCATTCGGCGCGCGCGTGGATGGGCGACAACGCGATCCACAAGGCCGCTGAGATCCTCAACCGACTCAACGTGCATGAGGACGAAGCGGTCGACGTTGACGGCCTGACGTACCGGGAGGGCCTCAACGCGACGTTGATCTCGGGCGGCAACGGCACGAACGTCATCCCCGACGAGTGCCGTGTGCACGTGAACTACCGTTTCGCACCGGACAAGACGCTGCCGGAGGCGAAGGCGCTGATGATGGGCGCCGATTGCGGCGCCGAGCTGGGCAACGGCGAACATGTCGCGACCGGCGGCGTGTTCGAGGGATTCGGCATCGAGATGAAGGACGAGTCGCCGTCCGCGCGTCCCGGCATGGACGATCCGCTCGTGCAGTCGCTTGTCGATCTGGTGCGTGAGCGCACGGGCCGTGAGCCGTTGGCGAAGCTCGGCTGGACCGATGTGGCGCGTTTCTCGCAGCTGGGCATCCCCGCTGTGAATCTGGGCGCCGGCAGTCCGCTTCTGGCGCACAAGCACGACGAGCAGCTGCCCGAAACCGACCTGACGCTCATGGCCGGCATCCTCACCGACTGGCTGAGCTGAACCGCGCGTCCCATTCCGTCGACCCCGTCGACGTTCCGGGACGCAAAGCCGCCTGTTTCCGACCCGTTCCGTCGTCCCCGTCGACGGAACGGGTCGCGGAGAAGTCAGATTGCGGGTGATTTCGTCGCCCGCGTCGATGTGATGGTCCGCTGAGGAGCTGGTCTGCGGGTGGTTTCGCCGGTCGCGTCGACGGCTCGACCCGCTGCGGGTGGGGTTGTCGTCTGGTTCGATGGATCGCCCCGCAGCAGAGCCGGTTCGCGGGTTGGTTCGCCGGCCGTGCCGATGGTTCGCCCCGGAACGTCCCGGTTCGTCGTCGGTGTCGACGGTTTGGCCCGCTGCGGGGCGGGTCTTCGGGTCGGCTCGTCGGCTGAATCGATGGATCGGCACGCAACGGGGCCGGTTTCCGGGCGGGTTCGCCGACCGCGGCGATGGTTCGTCCCGCGAACGTCCCCGCACCCACACCAACCCGCACCCGCCCTCGCCCGTTGGACCATGAGTTGTGTCATACTGAGACATGGCGGTTTTCTGCAAAAATCGCCCAGCAACCGTTGGCGTTGATCCCCTCGCGTTGAACCCGGAAGAACGGGATCGCAAACCGCGAGCGCCGGTGTCCGCCATCGCTTGAATTGACTTTTGGATTGCCACCAGCGTGCGCGACCCGCGCGGCCATAGTGAGAGTATGGCGTGAGAACGCATGGGGCCAGAACGTCTGCGTCATGATTGCAGCATGGCGCGCCGCTAGGAGCATTGTGCCCGATTTGACTGATGATTTCGTCACGAACGAAACCTCCGCAGAGAGCAATTCTGCGCAGAAGACCCCCGAAAACACCGTCGCCCAGCCGGCGCCGCGCCGCCGTGGCCGCCGTGTTGTGCGTGACGCCGGCGCTGCGAACGCGTCCGTTGAGCTTAAGGTCGAGGAGCATACGCCGCTGTTCCGTGAGCCGACCGTGCCCGCGCTGCCCGCGTCGAAGTCTGCACCGTCGATCACCTCGTCGAAGGACGACAAGGATTCCGCTGACGGCGAACCGAAGCAGCGTCGCCGCCGCACGCGCGCGACTTCGACGTCGTCACGCGGCCGTTCCTCGACCGCAACCGCCGATTCGCTCGACGACTTTCTCAGCGACACCGCCGACCGTGAATCCGACCGTGAGCCCGACCGCACGTCGCACCGCCGCGCGTCGCGGCCGATGACGTCGCTGCTGTTCCAGGAGCCTGTCATCCCGCAGCCGGGCGACGACGATGCCGATCGCCGTTCCCGCCGCAATGCCGCCGATGACGACGAGGACGAACCGACGCCGCGCCGTCGTTCCCGCCGTGCATCCGCGACCGAGGACGACGAATCGGCGCCGCGTCGCCGTTCGCGCCGCGCATCGTCCGCCAATGAGGACGATGATGACGAGCCGTCGACGCCGTCGCGTCGCTCGCGCAGGGCGAAGTCCCCGGACGATGACGAGGAACCGTCGTCGCCGCGTAGCCGCCGTCGTTCCCGCCGTGCGAGCGACGCGCATGACGACGATGCGGCTGAGGCCACCGAGGCGAGCGAGGAGACGGCCGTCCTCGACTACCCCGACGGCGAAGAGGAAACGACATCGACGCGTCGCCGTTCGCGCAGGTCGAACCGCCGCCTCAACGCGCAGGAACGCCGTGCCGCGGCCGAAGTCGAGCAGATCGAAGAGGACCTCGTGCTCGACGACATCACCTATGCGCCGATCGACGATGCGATCGCGCGCAACGCGAAGAAGAAGGCGGATGACGAGGATGACGAGGACGAGGAGACGTCGATGCGCACGCGTCGCCGTCGCCGTTCGCGCCGCTCGCAGGACGCCGACGCCGAAACGAACAAGTCGAACGACAAGAACGACGACAAGGAAACCGAAGAGGGCGGCGAGGACGACGAGGAGACGACGGTCACGCGTCGACGGCGTCGCCGCCGCGGCGGCAAGAACGTCGAAGAGGAAACGACGACGCGCCGCTCGCGCAAGCAGCAGTACATCGACGAAATCACCGACGTCGAAGGCTCCACGCGACTCGAAGCGAAGAAGCAGCGCCGCCGCGACAACCGCCGCGAGCGCAGCCGACAGAACCAGCTGCTCGAGCAGGACTTCCTCGCGCGCCGCGAAAACGTCGACCGTCTGATGGTCGTGCGTCAGCGCGAACGCCACACGCAGATCTCGGTGCTCGAGGACGATGTGCTCGTCGAACATTACGTCTCCGACATCCAGGAGGTCGCGACGGTCGGCAACATCTACCTCGGCCGCGTGCAGAACGTGCTGCCGAGCATGGAGGCGGCCTTCGTCGACATCGGTCAGGCGCGCAACGGCGTGCTGTACGCGGGCGAGGTCAACTGGGACACGACGCGTCTCGAGGGACAGCCGCGGCGCATCGAGCTCGCGTTCCGCTCCGGCGACCCGGTGCTCGTGCAGGTGACGAAGGATCCGATCGGACACAAGGGCGCGCGTCTGACGAGTCAGGTGACGCTTGCGGGTCGTTTCCTCGTGCTCGTGCCGTCGGGAGGCATGACCGGCGTCAGCCGCAAGCTGAGCAGCCGTGAGCGCAGCCGTCTGAAGTCGATCGTGTCGAAGGTCGCGCCGAAGGATATGGGCGTCATCATCCGCACGGCCGCCGAGGGCGCCACCGAAGAGGCGATCGTCAAGGATATGGAACAGCTCGTGCATCAGTGGGAGCAGATCCAGAAGAAGTTCGAGGAGTTCCGCCATGGCAAGCGTCCGAAGCTGTTGCAGGGCGAGCCGGACATGGCGATCCGCGTCGTGCGCGACATCTTCAACGACGACTTCCGCAAGATGATCGTCGAAGGCGACAGCGTCTACGAACGCATCGAGCAGTATCTCGACACGATGGCGCCCGACCTGAGCGCGAAGCTGGAGAAGTGGGACCCGGCCGAGCATGAAGGCAAGGACGTGTTCGACAAGTGGCAGATCGACTCGCAGCTGCGCAAGGGCATGGAACGTCAGGTGTATCTGCCGTCCGGCGGCTCGATCGTCATCGACCGCACCGAGGCGATGACGACGATCGATGTGAACACCGGGCGCTTCATCGGCCGCGGCAAGTCGCTCGAGGAGACGGTGACGCGCTGCAACCTCGAAGCGAGCGAGGAGATCGCGCGACAGTTGCGTCTGCGCGACATCGGCGGCATGGTCATGATCGATTACGTCGACATGGTGATGCCGGCGAACCGCGACCTCGTGCTGCGACGACTCGTCGAATGCTTGGCGCGCGACCGCACGAAGCATCAGGTGGCCGAGGTCACGTCGCTGGGTCTTGTGCAGATGACGCGCAAGCGCATCGGTCAGGGACTCGTCGAGGCGTTCTCCGAGGAGTGCCCGACGTGCAAGGGACGTGGATTCATCGTGCATGATGAGCCGACAATCTCCGGGGACTACGACGATCCGTATGCGCTTAAGGGCGGCGACCCGTTCGTCAAGACGAACAAGCACGGCCATGGCAGCGAAGCGCGCGGCGGCTCCGGCTCGCATGGTGCGCATGGTGCGCATGGCGCCGGTCACGGAACGTCGTCCGCGCGTGCCGCTTCGGTGCCACAGGGGTCGTCCGACGCCGTCAAGCAGAAGCTCGCGCAGATCGCGGCGGCGGCCGTGGCGGCGACGAACGCCGAAGAGGAGATTCACGATGCGTTGAACGACGCCGAAAACCTCGAGGTGCAGATCGAACACATCGAGGAGAACGAGGACTGATTCTACGTGCATGAACGGCCGTGGGTGGAGGCTGATGCCTTCCTCCGCGGCCGTTTCGTATTTCCGCGGCCGCCATGTGCGGGTGGATTCGTCGGCGGAGTCGACGGGTTGGGTCGCTGAGGGGTTGGTTTGCGTCCCGGCTTGTCGACCTGGTTGGCGGGTTGGGCCGCTGCGTCCCGGCTCGTCGGCGGGGTCGACGGGTCGTGCCGCGGGGAGGCTGGTTTGCGGGTGGATTCGTCGGCGGCCGCGGCGGGTTGGTATGCCGACGGGGCGCCATATGGCCGGAATCGGGGCACATGGCTGATCGCAATGCCATACCATCATGGCGATCGCCGCGTATCCGGGCTTCGACCACGGGCGTAGATTCACGTATTTTTCACTGAAGTGCATGATTAACGTTCGCTAGCAGTATCACTTTTTCACGCAGATCGATATTTGCTTTTCGCAATTGTTGCTCATGCGTCTATTCGCTATTCCCTTTTACTGCCGGGAGATTGCACGGCATGCTGCGTTGTGCGATACAAAGAAGGCGACAACAGAAATAGCGCAGACGTGAATCGAGAGAACATGCAATCGCAATGCCTGTATGATCACATGCCTGCGATATGCGCAATGCGTGACTAATAACAGCACTAACGAAAGAATCTCAGCACGAGGCGCCCTCCGGCGCCAGTGAGGGAGCAAGACAGGGGGGGAAGCAAACGATGAACGGTACACGCTCGTCCATCCATGATCGCGACGCCTCCGACGTCATCGACAACCATGCCGTCGCCGCGTCCGCCGAGACAGACACGGCCGCCGCATCCTCCCGAACCTCGCGCCATGCTATCGCCGCGATTGTCGTGACCGTCGTGAGCATCATCGCATTCATCGTGCCGTCCCTTGTGCCGTCCTTCGTCACGCGCACCGCGCTCGCCGTGCCCACGGCAACCGCGGTGGCCGCACGCCTCGCGGCCGGTTCGGTCACCACTCCGTTGAACATTTCACTCGGCTCGAACATCAACCAGACCTCTCCGGCGGGTCCCGACACCGGCGTCGCCACCTGGGTGGGCCGCGACCTGTACGTCGGCGCGCCGCCGGCAAACCAGTCGGCGCCGTACACCTACACGAACACGAACGGCCCGTCGGGCTCCTACACGGCCGAGGTCGAAGGCCTGACGATCGTCAAAGGCAAGTTCGCCAACCACAAGCTCGGCAATTCGTGGGGCGGCAACGGTCTGCGCATGGGCGCCGTCGGCTTCGGCACGATGTTCCGCCCCGCAAACGGCGCGCAGGCGCTCGGCGTCGGCGGTATCAATACGCATATCCTTTCGATGACGACCGGCCCGAACCGTACGACCTACGGCGACGTCGGCGCGTGGGAGCATGGCGCCTTCGTCGGCAAAGGCCAGGCGAGCGGCACCGTGCAGTTCACGGCGGCCCTCAGCGGCAACCAGACGAATTGGAGCGAGAGCTACGCCACCAATCCGCGCTCGTCCGTCGTGCAGACGGCCGGTTCCTACAGTCCGACCCCGGGCGTCACCTTCAACGCGACGAACCCGCTGACGGCGAACGACGTCGACTACACGAACTACGGCGACCAGACCGTCATCCCGCTGTCCGACAAACTCGTCTCCTTCAACGGCTACGTGCAGCGGTCCGGCGACGCCTTCACTGCCGCCCTGGCGGACGCGAAGCCCGGTGTCTACGTCGGCGTCGCACCCGATGGCGCCTACACGCGTAACCACTATTCCAATCCGTCCGTCTCCCACACTTGGCATTTCTCCGGCGCGAACCGAGAACGGCTCATCACTTTTAACGGCGACGGCTCAAGCCTGATGCAGGTCTTCACGATCGATGCGAGCCAGATGAACTCGACCGGGTTCGGCGGCCTCGACTTCGCGTTCACGAACATTCCGGACGATGCGGCCGTCGCCGTCAACATCACCGGAGCTGCACCCGTCACGTTCCAAAGCGGCTGGCGTTTCTGGTGGAACGGCACTGAAATCGGCAACGGATACGCGTCGAACGCCACGGCCGCGCAGAAGAGCGACTACAACACCGCCGCGCAGGCGATTATGTGGAACTTCGCGAACACCACCGAGCTGACCGTGCTCGGCGGCGCCTACGGTTCTACGGCGCTGAGCGAGGCCACGGATACGGCGAAGACCGGCACGCAGCTCGCGCCCGGCGACGATCCGGCCGCCGCGATGCTCGGCAGCATCATCGTGCCGCGCGGCTCCTTCGACGACCATGTCATCACGAACGGCCGCGTCTACGTCGGCGGCGACTACATGCTCAACAGCCCCATCTACGTCGGCACCTACAACAACGCTGACTCCGCGTCGATCATCGGCATGGACCAGGAACGCCATAATTATCCGTGGCGCGGTATGCAACCGGCGTCGCTCATCAGCTGGAGCAAGGTGAACGCCGGCACCGGCCAGCCGCTCGCCGGCTCCAGCTGGGAGGTGTACGGCGACCTGAAGAGCGCGTTGAGCGGCTCCGGCGCGATCCTGACCGTCAAGGACAACGATCCGCTCGATGTGAACAAGGCCGATGGCGCCTTCGAACTCGGACTGCTCACGCCGAACGCCACCTACTATCTGCGCGAGCTGACGCCGCCGGACGGCTATCGCCTCAACGACAACATCTACCAGATCAACACGGGCGACGCGTCCTTCACGCCGTACACGAAGATTGTCAACGTCTACAACAACAACGGCATGCCGGTGTCCGGCGGCAACAGTCTGCTCGTCGATACGACCGCATCGGGCGCGACGTCGCCGGCGATCGGCGACCGCCCGCTCGGCGGCACCGTCAACTGGGGCAAATACGCCGACGGCGACGCGTCGCGCGCAGGGCTGCCCGGTTCAAGCTGGACGCTGAAGAACGTCACGAACCCGAACGATGTGAAGTCGTACACGATCGACGACAACACGACCGCCGTGCAAAGCGTGCACATCCTCGACGCAAACGGCGCCGCGATACCGGGCAACGTGTTGACGATGACCGCCGGCGGCACCGTCAAGCTCACGGCGAAGGCGCTGCCGGACGGCTCGCCGCAGCAGGTCACGTGGAGCGTGAGCCCGAGCGACGTCGTCGGCGTGCAGAACGGCGTCGTCACATCGTACGGTCAGCTGACCGCGCCGAGGAAAGTGACCGTCACCGCGACGACCGTCGACACGACGCAGGACGGCAAACATCTGTCCGCATCCGTCACGATCACCGTCAATCCCGCCGCCGTCACCGCATTGTCGCTGAACTACAACGGCACCGCCGCGCCCGCGTCGATCAACACGGACGTCGCGTACGGCACGCTGCGGCTCACGTCGACGACGACGCCGACCGGCAGCGCCGTCACATGGACGTCGAGCAACCCGAACGTCGCCTCCGTCGACGCCGACGGCCTCGTCACGCTCAACGCGGCCGGCACGACGACGATCACCGTGCAATCGGGCGACCTGAAGAAATCGGTCACGCTGAACGTCACCGACGATTCACTCGTCGTCTATTTCAACACGCAGACGGCGAACATCAACTACATGCCGTTCCTCGCATGGAAGACGACGTCGCAGACGAACTACACGTACGCGCTGATGTCGCAGTACTGCGACGGCTGGTACCGCGCGGTCGTGCCGTCGAAGAACGCGGGAGTGCAGTTCTACTTCCGTTCCGCCAACGGCGCGACCTACATGGCGACCGGCGGCAAGACGCCGTTCGCGGCCGGCGCGGGCGCGCGCAGCATCGCCGTATATAAATACGACAACGTGCAGCCGGGCGTCACGCCGGAATGTGCGACGGCGGTCGATTCGTCGCGGCAGGCGACACATGTGGGCACCGTCGCCGCCGACGTCACCGATGACGACGTGTACGCCGAAAACGCCGCGAAACGCAAGGTGCTCTCCACGCTCACCGATGGTGGCAAAAGCGACCCGTACGTCGACGTCAACACCGGCATCGGCCTCTTCACACTCAAGAATCTGCCCACCGGCACGTACACGCTCGAAGAGAAGACGCCGCCGAGCGGCTATCTGCTCAATCCGACCGTCTACAAGTTCACGATCGACGCGAACGGCGTCGTCACGTGGACGGGCGATCAGCGGCCGTCGATCGTCGGCACGAACGCGTGGATCTCGGATGTGCCGTCGAGCGTCGTGTGGGCGAAGGTCGACGGCGGCTACGACGGCACGGCGAACGCTGGCTCGACGCCGCTCGCCGGTTCGGCGTGGACGTTGGAGCGCAAGGGCGCGGACGGCTCGTGGCAGACGGTGAACGTCGTGACCGACTGCGAGCACGCGCCGTGCGACGCGTCCAAGGTCACGTATCCGGACGTCGATGCGACGCCGGGATCGTTCCGCCTCAACAAACTGCCGCTCGGCACCTACCGGATCGTCGAAAGCGTCGTCCCCAACGGATACGAGAGCGTCGGCGGCCCGTACGAGTTCACGATCGACGATGCGACGCAGGCCACCGTGCAGGTGGGCGCGATTGCGAACCGCCGCGCGACCGGCAGCGTCATCTGGACGAAGACGGATGCGACGGCACCGACGAAACAGCTCGCCGGCGCTGAATGGGCGCTTACATACACGCCGAAAGGAAGTACCACATCACACACGTACACGATCACGGACTGCACGGATGACGGCGACTGCGCCGTCGCCGGCAATCCCGCATGGGCGAAGGACGTGGACGACGCGCCCGGAGCCTTTAAGCTGACAGGCCTTGAGTGGGGCACATACACGCTCCGCGAAACCAAGGCCCCGGCCGGATACGACCTCGCCCCAGGAACCCACAGCTTCGTGGTCGGGCCGGGCGAGGACGGCACGGTGGCTCTGGACTGGGACCTCAAGGCGATTCAAGACGAGCCGGGTGTTGTGCTTCCCGCCACAGGCGGCAC
The DNA here is from genome assembly GCF_000424225.1 of Bifidobacterium sp. AGR2158. NCBI lineage: Bacteria > Bacillati > Actinomycetota > Actinomycetes > Bifidobacteriales > Bifidobacteriaceae > Bifidobacterium > Bifidobacterium sp. AGR2158. The sequence continues at coordinate 21,889 of NZ_AUJM01000012.1, read as the reverse complement.
AGGCGATGCTCGGCACATGATCCTGATCGGCTGCGCACTCACGGTGTTCGCACTGCTGGGCTGCGCGCTCGCGATGCGCATGCGCACCGCGAAGGACGCTGCGGAAGGCAACGCCCAGTCGCAGGGATGATACGGCAACGGAATCCGGTGCGCATGCCGCGGACCGGCTCCACAGGGAAAGGAAACATCATGCATTCGGCATGGAAGAAGATCGCGGCCGGCGTGGCCACGGTGGCAATGTGCGCGATTGGGTTCGCGGGAACCAGCAGCGCATTCGCGGAAGATACCGGATCGACCGGAACGTCGACGTCGACGACGCCGACGGCGGCGACGTACACGATCACGATCAACTCGAAGGAGGCCGGGCACACGTACAACGCGTACCAGATCTTCGCCGGCGACTACGCGCTCGTCAACGGCGCGCGCGTCCTGAGCAACGTGACGTGGGGAGACGGCCTCACCGCCGCCGGCCAGCAGGCGCTGCTCAAGCAGTTCAATGTGACAACGCCGGCCGCTCTGGCCGAGCTGATGGCGTCGAAGAGCTTCACCGACGCACAGCTCAACGAATTCAGCAAGATCGCAGGAGAGAACCTCTCGACGACCGTGGCGGGCACGGCGTCCACGCTGGGCACGTCCGGATATGTGATCAGCGGACTGCCGGCGGGCTACTACCTCGTCAACGACCAGTCGAGCACGCTGACCGATGAGAACAAGGCATACACCGGCTACATCATCCAGGTGCTCGGCGACGCGACGGTGACGCCGAAGAGCAGCGTGCCGTCGGTCGACAAGAAGGTGCAGGACGAAAAGAACGACGCCGAAGCCGGCTCCGACGCGGACGGCTGGGGAGACTCCGCCGATCATGCGATCAACGAGAACTTCCAGTTCAAGGTCACGGCCAATATTCCGGCCGATCCGACGCGTGACATGTACCAGCATCCGTATCGCGTGCAGTTCAACGACACGATGACCGCCGGCATCACCTACGGCAGCATCTCCTCGGTGCAGATCTCCTATGCGGGCGCCGATGGCAAGACCGTCACGAATGATGTGCCGAAGGCGGCCTACACGGTGAACACCTCCACGGTCACCGCCGGCATGCCGACGACGCTGACGATCAACATCCCGAGCCTGCGCGCGGCCGCGGGACTGGACTCCACGGCGAGCATCGCCGGTGCCTTCACGATCACCGTCATCTACAACGCGCACCTCAATGAGAACGCGCAGGTGCTGCAGCAGCCGGGCGCCATCACGAACACGAACACCGTGAACCTGCAGTTCTCCAACAACCCGTACGTGCAGGGCTCGCTCGGCAAGACGCCGGACAAGACCGTGTACGTCGCAAGCTTCCAGCTCAACGGCACAAAGCACGCGGGATCCGAAACCGGACCGGCGCTCGCAGGCGCACAGTTCCAGCTGTTCGAAGCCGACGGCACGACGCAGATCCCGGTCTACAAGAGCGGTGACTTCTACTATCCGGTCTCCAATACGGAAAACGCTCCGGTGAACATGACCTCGGACGATAAGGGTCAGTTCAACATCAAGGGTCTGGACGCCGGCACCTATGTGGTCAAGGAAGTCGTGACGCCGGCCGGATACAACACGATGGATCCGGTGACGATCGTCATCTCCGCGACGCATCTGGAAGGCAACGTGACCGCGCTGACCGCGACCGTGAACAACGAGCCGGGTTCGCTGAACGTCAACTATGTGAACACGACCGGCGCCGAGCTGCCGTCGACCGGCGGCCAGGGCCTGCGCATGTTCTACACGGTGGGCGCGGCGATTGTGCTCATCGCGGGCGCTGGGCTCGTGGTGGCGCTTATGCGCCGTCGCAAGGTGAATGGACGCTGAGCCTGTCAGCCTAGACCGTTCCTCTCTGGCGGGATGACCGCAGCCTACGGGTTGCGGCCATCCCGCTTCTGTGTTTGGGGCGGTCGGGGCGGTTGGTTGCAGCCGGTTGAGAACGGGTTGGGTGCGTTGTGCGGCGGAAACGTTCACGGGGGCGCGCGGTTGTGAACGGACTGGGTGCGTTGTGCGGTGGTCGCGTTCGCTGGGATGCGTAGTTGTGAACGGGTTGGGTGCGTTGTGCGGCGGCGGCGTTCGCGAAGGGGCGCGGTTGCGAACGGGTTGGGTGCGGACTGCGGCGGCGGCGTTCGCTGGGGAGGGAATGTGGATAACGGTGGCGTCCGTACACAGGGGTCGGCGCAGGTGGCGGCGCGGTGGGATGAGCGGTTAACGTATGGGCTCACATCCTGCCGACTGAGTGGGGTGCGGAAAGGAGCCATCATGCGCAGACATGCGGTAACGGAGCGGCAGCTGGATGAGGCGGAGGCGGCCCGCAGATGCCTGCACACCACCGATGATACGGTGCAGCAGGCGTTGAGGCGTCGGCGCAGGGAGGGCGAGATCGTGTCGCCGATGCCCGGATTGTTCATACGACGCACGACCTGGGAGAAGCTGACGCCGATCGAGCAGATGTGCCATCTGGTTCGCGGGCTCGCGCAGATCCACCCTGATTGGGTTTTCGCAGGCGTCGCCGCCGCATGCATACTCGGTCTGTGGATCGACTACCGCACTGTGAACGAGGCGCTGCGAAGCGGCAAGGTCGATGTGATGTGCACGATGCGCAACGGTAAGGGAGACAGCCGCCATGTGCATCGCATCCGTTCGGATGCCGGATCGTGCATGCGCGTGGACGGCGTGAAGGTGACGACGCCGGAGCAGACGGCGGCCGACTGCGCGCGGATGCTGCCGTTCGACGCCGCGATGCAGGTCGTGTGCTGTGTGCTGCACAACGGCGTGGAACTGGCGTCGATCATCGGATGCGCGGCGCATACCGGCGAGATCGGCAAGATGGAGCGGGCCGTGTTCAAGTATGCGTCGCCGCTCGTCGAGAACGGCGGCGAGGCGAAGGCGCTGGCGCGATTCGTCCAATGCGGGTTCGCGGTGCCGCAGATGCAGGTGGTGTTCGTCGATCCGCAGACCGGGCGCACCTACCGCGTGGATTTCCTGTGGCTGACGAATGACGGCAGGATCATCGTCGTCGAGCTCGACGGGCTCGTCAAGTACACCGATCCGCAGATGACGAAGGGGCGGACTTTGGGCGGTATCATCGACGACGAACGCGAGCGGGTCGAGGGCTTGAAGCGTGCCGGTGTCCATACCGTGGTGCGCATCCGGATGGAGGACCTGAACAATACGGCGATGCTGCAGCGGAAGCTGTTGAACGCCGGAGTGCCAGTGCGGCGGTAGTGGGGTCGCGACCGTGCCGGTGTGGCTTTGCATGCGGCACGGTCAAAACATGGGCGGTTGCGATTGCGGTGGGTGCGGGTTGGGGCGGAAACGTTCGCTGAGAGACCTGTTTGCGATCGTTCGGGGTGCGGATTGACGCAGATGCGTTCACTGGGGTGGTCCGTTGTGAACGAGATGGGTGCGGATTGGGGCGGAGACGTTCACTGGGGCGGTTTAGGGGAGAGGAGAGCGGGGATTGGCAATGGAGGGGGCGAATTGATTGGAGAATGCGTACGTTGTCAGGAGTGGGGACGGGATGGGTCGGCGACGGCCTTATTACGGGGATAACCCGCAGGCACGGGCTTCCGATGGATGATGCGGGATGCTGCAAACGGGCCAGAACTCGCGCGGATACACGCTGATGGACTCGCATCGTGAAACGGATAAGTGAGATAGATTGTGAAAAGTGTGTGGGAAAGGCGCCGAATCGATTGTCGTAGAAGGGCTTTCGTGGTTGAATGAATCATCCACAGACAGTGGCTGCTGTTGATGCCCGACTCATTCCCACGGCGAAACGCCGATGCAAACGTTTGAGGAGTGCATCTTAAGCGGTTCAGTTTTGTTGGATGTACGCATTACCTTTCAGCTTCGGGTAAAATGCAGTACATATGTGAAACGAAGGCGTTGCCACCGGCAGAGGAGGGATGCGACTGCGAAGGATTGCAGACGGATTCACCGCAGCATCCAGCTGGTCGGCAATGCCAGAAAGCACTTGGAGGAAACGTCCCGGTCCACCTCGGCCCGGGAAAGAGCAAAAGGGGAAGAACCTATGAGGATGAAGCACGGGAGCGGCCGCGGGGAGGCCACATCGGCAAAGCCCCGCCTGCTCGCTGCATTCACGGCGGTAGCGATGATGTTCGCCGCCGCCGTTCCCGCGTTGATGCCGAAGGCGGCGAATGCCGATGACGGATTGGCCAATGGTAGCATCTGCGTGCCTGAGGACAAGCCTCTCGGTGACGACACCAGCAATGCCGAACAGGACAATGGCATCGCCACATGGGTTGGCAAGGATATGTATATCGGTTACCCCTCAGCCGGCGTGAAGGCGAATTACGGGAACGGCGGCAACACCCCGGGGCAGTCCTATGCCGTGGAAGCCGAAGGTGCCACGCTGGTCGGTGGTCGCTTGGCCATCCACAGTGTCAAGAACTCTTGGGGCGCAAACTATGGCCCCAACGGCGTAAACTACAGTGGCCGCGGTTTCCGCTTCGGCATTGTCGGCTTCGGTGGTCAGTTCCGTCCCACCGAGGGTGACGCACTGGTGATTGCCGGCAGCAACTCTCAGATGAGTGGCATGAAGGACGCGCGAAATATCGACACCAACGCTCTCGGTTGGAATGACAACCAGAACATTCCTGGTCGCGGCCGTGGATGGTTGGGGTCCAACAGCGCCAGCGAGCCTAACTACACTGCGAAGATCGCCGGTGGAGCAAGCGAAGCGATGGGTCTGCACGGTCTTACGCCCGGTACCAATTATCCTGGTCCGGATTGGAGCTGGACGTCCGTGTACAACAACAATGTTGAAAGCAATGTTCAGTGGGGCCAAACAAATCCTCTGAAGAGCGTTAACATTAGTGGCGAGACGAAAGACCGTAGTGGTTTCGGCACAACGATTGCCACGCAGTCGGATCAGTTGGCTGGCTTGCCTGAGACCGGCACATATACCACTACAACCAGCAGCCAGAGCAATTACAAGCGCACCAAGTACAATTCGGGTGGGGTATCCATCTACGATAGCAATCGGGATATTAAAACACGAACCATCATCGAGGCCACCTTCAATGTGGATGAACGAGTCATCAAGTTCACAGGCGACGGTACGAGCAAGCTGCAGGTGTTCAACCTTCCCGCTACAGAACTGCGCAACAATGGCAAGGGCGGTGTGTCTTTCGCATTCGAAAAGATTCCCACCGGCGCATCCATCGTCATCAACGTCACTGGCGAAGAGAACATCGAATTCAATAACGGTTGGCGGTTCTGGTGGGCTGGCGACAAGGAAATCGGTAACAACTGGGACCAGTATGAAATCGGCAATGGCTATTCGCTGTATGATAATACGAGCGAGGCCAAGCAGAAGGCGTATGTCGCCGCCATGAGCGCCATCATGTGGAACTTCAACAAGACTGCATCGTTGACCATCAAGGGTGGGCAGGCGTCGAACGCTAGCATCACGGCAAAGAAGGAATACAAGTGGCCGACCGGTGTATGGTATGACGGCGCTAACGACAACTTCCCAACAGGTAACTACAGCGGTACAGCAAGCGTATCCGACGATCCCGCGGCCGCCATGCTCGGCTCCATCATGATGCCCAACACCAATGGCGCCTTTGATGACCATGTGACCACAAACGGCCGCGTGTGGGTCAACGGCAACTTCTATATGAACAACCCCACCAAGGCATACCACTTCGGTGCCAATGTGGGTGAAGGCGATTCCGCCTCCATTATCGACATGGATCAGGAACGCCACAACAAGGGATGGAACGCCACTGTCAAGACCAACTGTCCGACCATCAGCTGGGAGAAGGTGGATGGCGACGGCAACGTCATCTCCGGTCTGCCCGATGGCTCCACCTTGGCTTCCTTCCAGGTCTTCGGCTCCAAGGACGATGCGGTCAACAACCGCAACGTCTTGGTGACTGTCACCGATAATCAGCCCCTCGTGGATCAGGATCAGGCACAGGGCAAGTTCCAGATTCAGAGCCTTGGGAAGAATGCGACCTATTACATCAAGGAGATCACAGCACCGACCGGATATGTGCAGAGTACGAACATCTACCGGATTGTTACGGGCAATAGCGATTCCGAGACCTACAGCACAATCGACAAGGTGTATACCGCTCAGGGTATTGAAATCACCAATGCAGACGACAAGGACCTCTCCGGTACGTCCGGCATTGTGAACAAGTCGGGAGGCGCCGACGTCGAGTGGGGCAAGTATGCGGAGGATGATACATCCTACGCTGGTCTCTCGGGCTCGGAGTGGACCCTCACACGTACTGACGCCGAGCCCAAGCAGGAGTGGACCATCCGTGATTACACGGCACAGGTCACCGGTGTGGAGATTTTGCATGACGGCACAGTGACGCAGTCGCTGGAGCTCACAACCGGTTCTCATGCACAACTGTCTGCCAACGTTCTGCCGGTTGGCGAAGTCATTCAGGATGTGAGATGGTCTTCCAGTAATCCTGGTTTGGTCTCGGTGAGCGCCACTGGCGAGGTCGTTGTATTGCGCAACACTGCCGATAATGAAGATCCGAACGTGACTATTACTGCACAATCCGTTTCGGATCCTACCAAGCAGGCGCAGATCACCATCGTATGTAAGCGGGTCGCCGTGCAATCTGTGACCATTCAGATGAATGGTTCGGATGTTGAACAGGTTTCCCTGCAGGAGGGGGAGACGAAGCAGCTCACTGCCAAGACCGATCCCGCCGGTGTGGGTGTGGAATGGAGTTCCAGCGACTCTAATGTCGTTGAAGTGGATGCGAATGGCCAGCTGACTGCAAAGAAGGCAGGTTCCGCTACCATCATGGCGAATGCGGGCGATAAGAACGATACCGTTACCGTCACGGTTAAGGCGAAGCCCGTACGTACCTCCACGGACGTGTATGTGAAGTGGACTGATCGTAGCCAGGCCAGACTGTACTATTGGAACGACACCACGAACAACAAGCCGTTCCCCGGTACAGCAATGCAGAAGGTCCAGTGCGGATCCGATTCGTGGTGGAAGCTCTCCGTGCCGCTCACTGGCACCTTTGAGGTGATCGTCACCGGCAACAACAATGATGATAGATACCCGGCTAACGGTAAACCCGGTACGACGGATATTCCAATTCCCGGCACGGCTGCCAGCTATTACATCGACGGCTGGTATGCCCCTGTGACTGAAGGAACGCCGCCTTCTGGTTGCTCTGTTCGCTCTGCGGCTCCGGCTCGTGCGCAGGCGGTCCCTTCCGTGGAACCGGTGATGGATGTTTCCAACGATGCGGCTCCGCAGGCCGAAGAAGCGACCGATCCGAGTGCTCCGCATGATGTCGATCCGCGTGTAGGCCGCTTTAAGATCGAGAACCTGCCGAACGGCACATACACGTTGAAGGAGTTCAAGGCTCCTACCGGGTACTGGCTCAATACGACGGAGTACGGCTTCACCGTCAAGAACGGTGAGTTGACGTGGACTGCAGGCAAAGAGCCGGATGTCCATGACAATGAGCATTGGATCTCCGATGTGCCGACCGAGTTCAGCTGGGACAAGATCGACGCTGGGTACTCCGAGAGCGACAATGTGAAAAATGGTCCGATTGCGGGTTCCGAGTGGAAGCTTGAAAAGTTCAAGGATGGCGACTATACGTCCGAGATCGAAAGGATCGAGGACTGCCAGCTTGTTGCGGCAACTGGCTGCAGCGGCTTCGACAAGCACTATGAGGCAGGTAAGTTCACGCTGAAGGGTCTTTCGGTCGGCAAGTATCGTTTGTCCGAAACGAAGGCTCCTGAGGGTTACAACCTTCCGGAGAACGTCTACTACTACTTCGAGCTCAGCACGCAGGCCCCTGACGACACCTCGGGCGTGATCTGGAACAAGGGCACTGCGACGAGCTACGACACGACCGGTTCCTTCACCGGCGCTAGTGAAGCTTCTGTGAATACTAACGCCGCGCCGAACTATCGCAAGACCGGCAATGTAGACTGGAACAAGGTTAATTCCGAGGACACTAGTGAACTGCTTGCTGGCTCTGAATGGAAGGTCAGGTTTAAGGCTGAAGGTACGGTTAATTACTCTGAGTGGTATAAAGTCATCGACTGCACGACTACCCCTACCGCTTGTTCCGTCCCCGGGAAACCGGATAATCAGCCGGTTTGGACCTATGACCATCACCCGAGCATCGGCGCGTTCCAGCTGCAGAACTTGGAATGGGGCGACTATGAGCTTGTTGAGACGAAGGCCCCCGATGGATTTAACCTGTCGGAGAAAACCTATACATTCACCGTTTCCAAGGCCAATGTAGACAAGAACATCACCATTCAGGGCGCGGAAGGCAGTGGCAACAACATCGCCAACGAGCCTGGCTTCGAGCTGCCTGAGACTGGTGGCGAAGGCAACACACTGATTGTGATGTTCGGGGTTGCGCTCACAGCGATATCGATGCTAGGCTATGCGGTAGCGATGCGTAAACGCGTCTAAGCAACATAGTCAACGATGAACAATTAAAGATTTGGGGCCGTCAACATCGGTTATCGCCAAGAGGCGGTCCCTCCCTTGCTTGAATCATCCGATTCTTTGCCGGGGGGAAGTAAAAAAAAGATTTTATGAATCATCTGATTTATAAAATTGACAATCAATCGAAGGAGATAACATGAAGAAGGTTTGGAAGGGCTTCGCCGCCGCGGTCTCCGCCGCTGCGATCGCCGCCACCGGTTTCATTGGTGCCACCTCTGCTAACGCAGCGGACACCTATAGCATCCAGATTACCAATGCCCCTGAGGGACATGTCTATCAGGCATATCAGATCTTTGCAGGCGATCTTTCCAACGGCACGCTGAGCAACATCAAGTGGGGCAGCAATGTTTCTGCTGACGGTCAGGCCGCAATGGGTGACGCTGCAGCGAAGGCAAAGACGCTCGAGGGCGGAAATTCTGCCGCGGCCGAAACATTCGCAAAGGAAGTCGATGACTATCTTGCCGGTACTCCGACGGAATCCGGCGCGTTCGGTACTCCGACCGGTGGCTATACCATCAGCAATCTTGTCGCCGGCTATTATCTTGTGAAGGATAAGGCTCCTACTGGCGACCCGAATGACTTCACCTACACCTCCTACATCATGCAGGTGGTCGGTAATGTAACTGTGGATCCGAAGACCGAAGTCCCGACTGTGGAGAAGAAGGTCCAGGACGAAACTACTGATGCTGAGGAAGGTGCGACTGACGGCTGGGGTGACTCTGCTGATCATGACATCAACGAAAGCTTCAAGTTCAAGCTCACGGCGACTCTTCCCGCAGATGCTTACCGTGACAACTACGTGAACCCGTATAAGGTCGTCTTCACTGATACCATGTCGGATGGTGTGACTTTCGAGAGCATTGCTAGCGTCAAGGTGAATGGGACTAATATTGACGCCTACGACTCTACTGCTACTGCGAATCAGGCAGGTGGCTCTTGGACTCTGACGATCGCTGATCTCAAGACGGCTGCCAGCCTGTCGTCCCTGAATGGCGAGATCACGATTGAGGTCATCTACAATGCTCACCTCAATACCAATGCAGTTGCGAATAACGAAACCGGAACGATTGGCAACACCAACAAGGTGAAGCTCGATTACTCCAACAATCCGTATGCTGATGGTACGGGTCATACGCCGGAAGACGAAGTCTACGTCGCGACCTTCCTGATGAACAACACGAAGGTCGACGCGGATAAGGACAACAAGCCGCTTCAGGGCGCAGGCTTCCGTCTCTATGCCTCTAATGGCACCACTGAGATTAAGATGGCCAAGAACGCTGATGGCACCTATTCCCCGATTGCGGATCAGGCTAACGGCACTGGCGTAGAAATGATCACCGGTGCAGATGGTCTGTTCAACATCAAGGGTCTTGATCACGGCACCTATATCATCAAGGAAACCACCACTCCTGCCGGCTACAATACGATGGCTGATAAGATGGTGACGATTTCCGCTACTCACAAGAATGATCACGTGGATCTTGGAACCTCGAATCTGAACAACATTGTCGAGAACCACAAGGGCTCCAACCTCCCGGCGACCGGTGGCATGGGCACGACGGTGCTGTACGTCGCTGGCGCTGCGATCGTCCTGATCGCCGGCATCGGTCTCGCGGTTGCACTCCGTCGCCGTCAGGCCTGAGTGACACCCCACAAGGAAAGGTGATATGAGGAATCGGCACTCGGCCAATCTGGAATCCCAGACTGACGGTAGTATCGATTCCTCATCCCTTACGCCGCCCGCCGGCTCCGCACAGGAATCGACGGGCGGCAGCCTTATGGAGGAACAGACCATCAACGCCACAAGCAATCAACCCACAATGAAGACAAAAAAGAAGAGCAACATCGGCATCAACCTGATGATCGCGCTCTTCGCACTCGTGCTGCTTGCCGGCATCGGGCTTCTCGTCTATCCGACATTCGCCAACTGGTGGAACACGCAGCACGCATCACGCGCCGTCGCCGGATACGTCGAACAAGTTAAAGACATGAGCGCGGACAAGAAGAAAGAACTCCTCGCCCAAGCCCACGCCTACAACGAACAACTCAACACGCTGCCGGACCGTTGGCACCTCACCGACGAACAGATGGACCAGTACAACAAGACGCTCGACGTCACAGGCACCGGAATCATGGGATACATCACGATCCCGAAACTCGAAGTGCGACTGCCTATCTACCACGGTACCGAAGACACCGTGCTGCAGATCGCCGGCGGACACCTCGCCGGATCGTCACTGCCCGTCGGCGGCAAAGACACGCACACGGCGATCTCCGGACACACGGGACTGCCGTCGGCGAAACTCTTCACCGGACTCGACAGTCTCAAAGAAGGCGACACCTTCGCATTCCACGTGCTCGACGACACGTACACGTATCAGATCGACCAGATACGCACCGTGCTGCCGAACGAAATGCGAGACCTCGACTTCGACCCCAATCAGGACTACGCGACCCTGATCACCTGCACCCCATACGGAGTCAACTCGCACCGGCTCCTCGTACGCGGCCACCGCATCCCCACGCCGGCGAACGCGGACGAAACACCATACGACAAGGCAGACAACCAGCGGACACTCATCATCGCGGGCATCGCACTCGCCATCGTGCTGTTCATCCTCTGGATCATCTGGCTCATCGTGCACCGCGGACGCAAACGCGGACGAGACGCCGTGTCGGGCACCCCGGCCAAACACGCGGGCCGCTGACACGGGCCGCAGCCACAACGCTTATAATCAATAAACAGAGAAGAAAGAACACCTCACCAACCCAAGGGGGGACAATATGGAACGGCTTACCATCGGCAAGCGCATCGCCACGGCAACGCTGTGCGCGGGCGCGTTGATCGCAAGCTTCGCCATCGGCCTGCCGAACGTCTACGCGGACGACACGGCCACGGACACGGAGGTCAACGACTCCATCACGACGACCGAGGATCGCACCGATCTCGCATCCACCGTCGTCGCCGGAGACGGTGAGGGCACCATCAACGTCCACTACGCGCACGACGAAGCCGGCCTCGAAGGCGTCGTATTCCACGTCTACAACGTGGCGAAGTGGGCAAACGAAGGCGGCTACGAGCCGATCGGCGACTTCGCTGACACCGAGAAGTACCCGGTGAACTGGGATGTGCTCAACGCCGATCCGCAAACCTTCCGCGACATGGCGAACACGCTCGCCGGATACATCGAAGTCAACGGCACCGAGCCGGCCGCCAGCGCAATGACCGACGCGGACGGTAATGTTACGTTCACCAGCGTCGGCGACGGCATGTTCCTCGTCACCGCGGACCGCCTCGTCGAGAAGACGCTCGAATGCGCGAGCTCGTCGATGCTCGTTGCGCTGCCGAACGTGCACGTCGAAGACGGCGCGAACCAGCGCGTCGTCAACATCGAGCCGAAGAGCGACTGCGTCGTGCCGGAAGTCAAGACCGAGACGCTCAACGTCAAGAAGGTGTGGAAGGATGCCGGCAACAACGACCGGCCGAAGTCCATCACCGTGGAACTGCTCAAGAACGGCGAAAGCCAGGAAACCGTCGAACTGTCCGACGCGAACAACTGGCAGCACACGTGGGCGGAGCTCGAATCCGGCAACGACTGGAAGGTCGTGGAGAAGGACGTGCCGGCCGGATATACGACGATCTCCGACTACGACATGACGGCGGAGGACGAGGCCAGCGTGACGATCACGAACACGAAGCCGGCGCCGCCGGTGACGCCGAAGCCGCCGGCGCAGACCGGTGCCGACATCGCGCTCGTCGTGGTCGTGGCGAGTGCGGCGCTCGTGCTTGGCGTGCTGCTCATCGTGAAGAGCCGCAAGAAGGAAGCGTGAGTCGCGCGAAGTGATAGCAGCGGCTGACGCTGATCGGTAGGGAAGGCCATCCGGGAGGGTGGCCTTCCCTCTTTTCTGATATTTGGGGTGTTGCTCGGGGGTTGCTCTGCGGTTGGTGGGTTGGGCGTGTTCGGTGGCTGATGGGGCCCGATGTGGCATGATTCGGGCGGATTGGTGGCCCGTTGAGGCGTTCTCAGCCCAGATAGCAGGGATATGGGGGGGGCGATCTGGGGCTGCTGTGGACCCTGATGTGGACTTGCATTGCATTGTACGGAGAACCTCCGTACAATAGTGGTATGGCAACGACTATGCGAACAGCCCGCATCGATATGCGGCTCACCGAACACGAGAAACAGCTCATCGAACAGGCGAGTGCCGCCACCGGCTCTCGGCTTACCGCATGGTGCGTCGAGAACCTCGTCAAGGATGCCAAACGTGACTTGTACATCACCGACATCATTCGGCTGTCCGACGAGGCCTTCAACCAGTTCGTCGAGCATCTGGACGAGCCACTGACCGAGAAGCAGAAGCAGTTCCTCACTTATCAGCCGGAGTGGGCATGACGGCGATGGCGTTCACGCGGCCGGAACGCGCCAAAACGCGTGTGGATTTCGCTGGATTCGATTGCGGGGAGCCGGTGGTCAACGGCTGGCTGAATCGTCACGGAAATGCATCCAACAAGAATGGCAGTGCCGCGCTATATCTGTCGTATCACAAGGACACGGGCGAGCTTGCGGGAGCATATACGCTCAGTTCCACGGCGGTGGTGCGTAGCGAGACCAATGCGCCATGGATGCAGAGCAATACTCCGATGCTGGTTCCTGCTGTCCTCCTCGGGCAGCTTGCGGTCGCCCGGCAATATCAGCATCAGGGCCTTGCGAAGGCGCTTATCCGCGACGCAGTGGACAGGACGCTGCAGCTTGCTCTGAATGTGGGCGTTCGTGCGCTCGTCGTGGATCCGCTGAACGTCGCGTTGACGGAGTTCTACGGGCCGCTCGGCTTTGAAGGATTTGCGGGAGAGACGCGGCTGTATTTCCGTATGCCGAACTATCCACAGGGATGCTCACAGGAGGGCTGAAACCGGGACGGCGCGCCCGGCTCGACGATCCGTGACGGCGGGATGTGGAGAGTGTGCGAAAATGGGACGACACGGCATGTTGACGGATGTTTGCGGGTATGCTAGAGCATGTGTTTCATGAATGATACGCAGAGTTAACTTCCGCTACCTATCATGGAGCTGATTCTTCCCCCCAACGGGACGCGCCACGACGGTGCGTCCCGCTTTTACGTTTTCGGCTGGGAAAGTGGGCGGGAGGCCGCCTGAATCTATGGTGGGAGCACCGGGGGCAGAAGGGACCCGAATGGTCGGTGAAATCGTTATCCCCCCTGTTATGTGAGTGACAACCACATTTTACCCCCCCGTAAGATGTGGGTGACAATCACATAATCAGGGGGTAACGGGAAATCGGCGGGGTGGCGGTGTATTTGGAGCGGGAGTGGATGCGCGGCGGCTGTGCGGTGACTGCGCGATGGACGTGGTGGCTATACGCTGGTCAGCTGGCGGGAGTAGGTTGGGGAGATGCAGACGTCGGGCAGCGCGGCGTCGGGTGGTGGCGGCGGTCGTCGTCATCGGGCAGCTTCATCGGCGTGTCGCGAATGCGCGACGGATGTTCATGGGACTGTGTATATTAGATTGCTGGTGTCTGGCCGCGAGGCTCGCACGCGCCGGACAGTAAGCTTCCCAAGTGAATAAAGGAACGAATATGTACGCGATTGTGAAGGCCGGCGGCCATCAGGAAAAGGTCGAGGTCGGCGATACGATCCTCGTGAATCGTCTTGCAGTCAAGAACGGCGAAACCGTGGAATTCCCGGTTGCGCTCGTCGTGGACGGCTCCAAGGTCACCGTTGCGGCGGCGGATCTCGCGAAGATCACCGTCAAGGCGGAGGTTGTGGACGACGAGGCCAAGGGCCCGAAGATCCGCATCCAGAAGTTCAAGAACAAGACCGGCGTTGCTCGTCGCAAGGGCCATCGCCAGAAGCTGACCGCTGTCAAGATCACCGAGATCGCCTGAGTTCGCTCAGACGGAAACGGCATCGGAAGACTACAGTCAGACACTGAAAGGAACTAGAAATGGCACATAAGAAGGGCGCGTCCAGCTCGCGTAACGGTCGCGATTCAAATCCTCAGTACCTCGGCGTGAAGCGTTTCGGCGGTGAAGCCGTCGTCGCCGGCAACATCCTCGTTCGCCAGCGCGGCACCAAGTTCCACCCGGGCAAGAACGTCGGCGTTGGCAAGGACCACACGCTGTTCGCTCTGACCGACGGCCAGGTGCGCTTCGGCGTTCGCCGCGACCGCAAGGTCGTCGACGTCGTCGCCGAGTGAGTGCACTGATCGCGTAAGCGGCATAGGCGCTGCGGGAGCGGCGTTAGCTGCGTTACATAGTTTTTGGGAGACCCCCGCCTTTTGGCGGGGGTCTTCTGTGTTTTGGGGTGGTTGGGTGGTTGGTGGGGATTGAGGTCAACTACGTACTGCCGTTTTGCTCGGAGTGGGCGCCCTGATGGCAGTCGGTGGTTGAAGTCAATCGCGTACTGCCGTTGTGCGGGGGTGGGGAAAGTCGGTTGTGGCAGGGGATGCGCACACGGAAGGTGGATCGTGGCGACGCGGGGACGCAATGGTACTGTCGCCGCGTGGTCTGCGTGTTAGGATGAACTAACATACTATGTTTTGTTAGATACGACTAACACTCTTCGTGATGTTATATACATCTAACATCATGGATGGCTAAGAGGAGGTGTGTGCGGTGGCATATACAAGCACGATCTGGTCCAGGAGACAGCTTGCTGTAGCGGTCCGCGATGCGCGCATCGCGCGTGGTTTGACGCAGGCTGAACTGGCTCAGCGGGTCGGCGTTTCCAGGCCGTGGATCAGCCGATTCGAAAGTGGGCATGTAGAGAACGCTGGGTTCGAGCGCATCATGAAGCTATTCGAAGTGCTGGATATGCGGATGGAGGTTTCATATGAGACGAACCAATCTGCATCTCGGACCCAGAATGACGGCGATTCGGTGTCGGCGGATGACGCGCGCAGCGCTGATGGCGCGCGGAGGGCGGACGGTGTCGGATTGGGTCGCTTTGCGGGTTCTGGAGGCTTTTCTTCTGCGGGGGTGGGGTCGTTGAAGGAGGCAGTGTCGTTGAAGAAGATCCCGGGGTTTGACGATGCTCAGTTGGAGAAAATGCGTAAGCGTGTAGATCAATGGATGCAGACGCAGCTCGCTGATAACGCGTTGGGTGTTTCGATGGAACGCCTTGCGGAGAGTCTGAAGCTTGACATCGCTCGTCATGATGAAAGCCTGTCCGAGGCGGTAAGGCAAATCACACAAGTGACGATTCCGGCGACGGCGAAGACTTCTGAGGCCCAGCGTGAATCCAACGACAGCCAAAGCCGCAGTCAACAATGAGGAAGGGAGATATGAAGGAACTTCATGTTCTGCTCGATGGGCAGCATATCGGAGTGCTCGCGGAGGACGACCATGGCCGGCACATATTTCAATATGATGCTGATATGGGGTCTGGCATGGCGCTTTCGCTCTCGATGCCGGTGCGTGGCGAGGCATGGTCAGGTCGACCTGTGGAGGCGTATATCGATGGGTTGTTGCCGGATTCCATGGACGTGCGTACTCGAATCGGAAACTTGTATGGAGTGAGCCCGCGTAATCCATTCGCGCTGTTGTCCGCGATCGGCATGGATTGTGGCGGGGCGGTGCAGTTCATCACGGAGGAGCAGCTTGCGGCGCTGCCGCTGCCGGAGGTGTGGGAGCCCGTCGATGTACAGGAAATCGGCGAACGATTGAGCGGGGCAGGAGGAGCGGTAGCCCATGCGTGGCAGACGAATAGGGAACGATGGTCGTTGAATGGCTCACAGGAGAAGATTGCGCTCGCATATGCCGATGGTCGAAATCAATGGTACGAGGCGCGAGAAGCTGCCGCGACTACGCACATAATCAAGCCGGGCGTCTCGCGACTGCAGGGTCAGGCTTTCAATGAGTATCTCTGCATGCGTGCGGTCGATCGGTTGGGTTTGCCGGCATCGGTCTCGTCATACGTGGACTTCGGTGGCGTGAGTGCCATCGTCAGTCGACGTTGGGATCGCGATGTCGAGGAAGAACCCACGGAGAGTAATCAACCACTGAAGGTGCATAGAATTCATCAAGAGGATCTATGTCAGGCGACGGGGGTCATGAGCGCTGACAAATACCAAAGCGATGGTGGTCCCGGCGCGGTGAGCATAGTGAAGTTCATGCGCGACAACGGATTCGCGGAGTCGAGTGTGGATTTGTTCTATTCGGCACTGATTGTGAATTACCTGTTGTGCGGGACTGATGCGCATGCCAAGAACTATGCGGTACTCGAACGGGAAGACCGGCGCCCCGCGCTGGCTCCGCTCTATGACATAGCGTCGATGTATCCGTATGAGGGCTATATTCATGGCGCTAGAAAACTGAAGGTGGCGATGAAGATTGGGGATGAGTATCGTTGGCGCTTTGCTGAGTTGAGGTCATGGCGGAAACTCGCTCAACTCTGCGGAGACAGTGGTGATGAAGATCGGATCCTCGACGGTCTCCGTGACTATGCGCAGAGACTGCCGCAGGCCTTTGCCGAAGTGGCCAGGGAAGAAGTGCTTAAAGTGTTTCTTGCCTACGGTCCCGATGATCCCGCTGCGATTGAACGAATGCAGGTGATTCAGGCGATACAAACCGGCTTGGCAGCGAAGTGTGCAGAAGTGCGAAGCTGGTTCGACGCAAATTGATGCGAAAGCTGTTGCGGCGGCGGCGATGGTGATGGCGAGTGGAAGAGTGAAGGCCGGTCCTTGCGGATCGGCCTTGCGCTTGACAATGGGTGACATCTCCGTATGAAACGGTTGCTCAGATGTCCACCATGATTCCATGATACCAGCTAGCATGTGATAGCCGCGTGGATGGTTTTGCTCGCTGTCCATGCGGACGCTTCGGCATCTGTCGGGGTGACGCTATGCGCCGCCCTTGCCGGTGGCGCATTTTGACAATGGAGTGGCATCATGTCCATCAAGAATCCGACGCCGGATGATTCCGGTGTGATGTTGATCGCGGTGTTAGCGGTTCTCGCTTCGAGGATCGATGCGCCGTACGCGTTCGCCGGCTGTGTGCTGGTGGTCGCGGTGATTCTCGTCCGCTGGTTGAGGCGGTGACGGATGCCGTCCTCGGCGGTTGCGCCGGGGGTGGCGTTTCTTCTTCGTCGGTAGTCAGTGCGGGTGGCGGTCTGTGCGTGCGGGCACCTCAATACTGCTGTCGTCGGTGGCTGCGGTGGCAGTTTCGGGGTGAAGTTACGCGCAGACTGCGGGCGGGGGCGGTGGCGGGGGCGGTATTTAGGTGCGGTCACGCACGGACTGCCGTTAGGAGCGGCTGTGGTGGCAGTATTTGGGTGTGCTCACCTTGATACTGCCGTGGGGGACGGTTGGGATGGCAGTTTGAAGGTGTGGGGACGCATGGACTGCTGTTGGTGGGAGAAGCGGAAGGGATAGAGGCGGTTGGATAGAATGGTCGGTTATGAGTGACTTTGTAGATCGAGTGACAGTGCATGTGAAGGGCGGAGACGGCGGCAACGGGTCGGCGGGCATCCGCAGGGAGAAATACAAGCCGCTGGCCGGACCGAACGGCGGCAACGGCGGACGTGGTGGATCGGTCATCTTCGTGGCCGATCCGAACGCGAATTCGCTGCTGGACTATCGGTTCATGCCGCATCGCACAGCCGAGAGCGGAACGATGGGACTCGGCGACACAAAAGACGGCTCGCAAGGCGCGGATCTGCGGTTGCCGGTGCCCGTCGGCACCGTCGTGTTCACCGCGCGCGGAGCGGAAGGCCAGCCAAAGAAGCCAGGCGAAGTGCTTGCGGATCTGCGGCACGCCGGCGACGAATTCGTCGCGGCCGCAGGCGGCGCGGGCGGCCTCGGCAACGCGGCGCTCGCCAACAAGACGCGCCGCGCCCCGGGATTCGCACTGCTTGGCGAACCCGGCGAAGAGCGCGACGTCATCCTCGAGCTCAAATCGATCGCCGATGTCGCGCTCGTCGGCTTCCCATCGGCGGGCAAATCGTCGCTCATCGCGGCTATGTCCGCGGCGAAACCGAAGATCGCCGACTATCCGTTCACGACGCTCGTGCCGAACCTCGGCGTCGTGCAGGCCGGCGACATGCGATACACGATCGCCGACGTTCCGGGCCTCATTCCGGGCGCGTCGCAGGGCAAAGGACTCGGATTGCAGTTCCTGAGGCACATTGAACGCACCGAGATCATCGCGCATGTCATCGATTGCGCGACGCTCGAGCCGAACCGCGACCCGGTCGCCGACTACCGCGCGCTCGAGAAGGAACTCGCCGAATACGCCGACGAACTCGAACTTCCGCTCGGAGCGATCCCGATCCCCGAACGACCGCGCGTCATCATCCTCAACAAGGTGGATATGCCGGAAGCGAAGGAACTCGCGGAATTCGTCAAGCCGGAGTTCGAAAAGATGGATCTGCCGGTGTACATCGTGTCGACGGCGTCGCACGAAGGCCTCAAAGAGCTCAACTTCGCGCTTGCGAACCTCGTCGCCGAAATGCGCAAGGACGTCGCCGAGCGCGAAGCGAGCGCCGAAGAAGAACGCGTCATCATCAAGCCGCTCGAGGAAGCGGGAACGCGTCGGCGCAACGGACGCAACGGCGACGTGCAGGAATTCACGATCGAACGCGAGCAGGACGGCAACGGCGACTACTGGTACACGGTCACCGGAACGAAGCCGGAACGGTGGGTCGTGCAGACGAACTTCGACAACGACGAAGCCGTCGGCTACCTCGCCGACCGCCTCGCGAAACTCGGCGTCGAGGATGCGCTCAGGAAGAACGGCGCTAAGCCGGGTGACGAAGTGCGCATCGGACGTGGCGCGCGCGCCGTCGCCTTCGATTGGGATCCAACAATCGCGGCCGGTGCGGAAATGCTCGACGGCGCGCAGCTCGGCACACGCGGCCACGATCTTCGCCTTGAAGAGGAAGACACGCGTGCGCGGCGGCGGACGAATTCGGAACGCCGTCGGCAGTACCACGAGATGATGGACGCGCGCGCCGCCGTGCGCGCCGCGATGCAGGCCGAACGCGAAGCCGGGCATTGGGCGGATCCCTCAATCGACGACGACCGGCACGATGAGACGTCGCTGTTCGGCCGCGGCGAACCAGAGGAGTATGAGGACGACGGTGTGTCGGACGCGGGTTCGGATCGCGCAGGGTCTGGTCATGCGGGATCGCAGGGAGACGAAGCGTGACGGGCGGCGACGGTCAGCCCGGAGCCGAAGGTCGGCTGCGGGCGGAAGACGGTTTAGCTGATGGCGTGGAGTCGGCTGTCGGCGCGCATCTGGCCGGTGTTGATTCGGCTGGTGTTGATTCGGCGGCAGGTGTAACGGACGGAACGGAGGCCGGGGCCGCTGTGGGCGAAACAGCGGTGGGCTCGGCGGCTTCGGCGGCAGGCGTGAAGGTGGTCGACTCGGTCTCCCCGGTCAGCGAGGTGCGCGGCGGCGCGCGCTCCATGATCGGCGCGTGGACGGCGCAGGAGACGCGGCGCGCGATCGCGGCGGCGAAGACGATCGTCGTCAAGGTCGGATCGAGCTCGCTGACACAGCCGTCCGGGCACTTGGACGTGGAGAAGCTCAACGCGCTGGCCGGTGCGTTGGCGAACGTACGCCTCTCCGGTGCCAACGTTGTCCTCGTCTCGTCGGGCGCGATCGCGGCGGGTTTTGGTCCGCTCGGATTCGCATCGCGACCCACCGACGTGGCGACGCAGCAGGCGTGCGCGTCGGTCGGCCAGGGGTTGCTGATGGCACAGTACGAGATGGCGTTCGGGCGGTACGGCGTGCGCGTTGGGCAGCTGCTCATCACTGCAGGTGACACGATGCAGCCGCAGCAGTACCGCAGCGCGCGGC
This sequence comes from Bifidobacterium sp. AGR2158, assembly GCF_000424225.1. Lineage (NCBI taxonomy): Bacteria > Bacillati > Actinomycetota > Actinomycetes > Bifidobacteriales > Bifidobacteriaceae > Bifidobacterium > Bifidobacterium sp. AGR2158. The sequence continues at coordinate 1,561 of NZ_AUJM01000012.1, read as the reverse complement.
GCACGATGGCGACGATGCTCGAACTCGGCGTCGTACCAATCGTCAACGAAAATGATGCGCTCGCAAGCAACGAGATCCGTTTCGGTGACAACGATCGCCTGAGCGCGCTCATCGCGAACATGGTGCGCGCCGACGCGCTCGTATTGCTCACCGACGTCGACGCGCTCTACACGGCACCACCGAAGGAACCGGGATCGCGCAGGATTTCGTTCGTGCCGAACGTGACGGCGATGATCGACGAGATCCGCGTCGGCGGCACCGGGTCGGGAGTTGGCACCGGCGGCATGGTCACGAAACTCGAGGCCGCACGCATGGCGGCGGTTTCGGGCATTCCGGCCGTCATGACATGCGCGTCGAACGCGGGGCCGGCGCTGATGGGCGATCAGGTGGGCACGGCGTTCGCTCCGGTCAAGCAGCGCGGTTCGGCGAAACGGTTATGGATCAAGTTCGCGTCGCATCCGCAGGGCACGCTTGTCGCGGATGCCGGCGCGGCCGCGGCCGTGCGTGCGGGACGGGCGAGTCTGCTCGCCGCGGGCGTACTCGAAACGCGCGGGGATTTCGCCGCCGGTGATGCGGTGTGGATCGACGACGAAGCCGGCAACCATCTGGCGCGCGGACTCGTCGCCTACGATTCCGAGGAGGTACCGGACATGCTCGGGCGCAACACGGCGCAACTGCGGCGTCTGCTCGGAGAGGAATACGCGCATCCGCTTGTGCACCGCGACAACCTCGTGCTCGTGTAGGGTGCACGGGGCACGGGTATGTTTGCGACGGCCGCTGTGGGTCCTACCTGCAGCGGTCTTTTTGCGGGTCGGTTCGTCGGCGGGGTCGACGGAACGGGACGCAACTGCGGTGATTTGTGGGTCGAGTCGTCGACGGGCGCGATGGAGTGGGACGGAGCGGGTCGGATGGTCGGCGGGGTCGATGGAGCGGGATGCAATCAGGCTGGTTTACGGGTCGAGTCGTCGAAGATGTTGACGAAACGGGACGGGTTTGCGGGGTGAGTCGTCGACGAGGTTGGCGGGGTGACGGGGGAAATCGGGTGGGGTCGTTATCTGTTGGTGTATAAGCTTGTTTTGCGTGGTTTGAATATGTTATACTTAGTTTCATGTTGGTGAAGGAATGGGCGGCCCGTGAGGGATTGCATCCGCAGACGGTGTGGAAGTGGTGCCGTGAGGGCACGATGCCCGTGCCTGTGGAGCATACGCCGACCGGCATGTGGCTCATCCATGACCCCAAATACGAGGCCCGACAGGCGCAAGCCCCTGCCGGCGGCCGCACGGTGTGCTATGCGCGCGTGTCCGGTTCGGACCAGAAGAACGACCTGCAACGTCAGGCGGACAGGCTCAAGGCATTCGCGCTCAACATGGGCGTCGAACAGCCCGAGGTCGTCGCGGAAGTGGGGTCAGGCATGAACGACAAGCGGCGCAAGCTCAACCGTTTGCTGGCCGACCCGGGTGTGGGCATGATCATCGTGGAGCACCGTGATCGCCTTGCCCGTATGAACGCGGGATTGATCAAAAGCGCGTTGAAGGCACAGGGGCGCAGGCTCATCGTCGTG